>JAAWSV010000011.1 GCA_022801715.1 Oscillospiraceae bacterium | reverse complement strand
TCGCCCTATTGGGAGTCTATCTTTTTTTCGCCTCCTCCGCCACAAAACTACATTTTTTCCTCGGCGTTTTTTTACATTTTATCACTGGCGCTGACAGTCTCAGCGAAAAGGGGCTCTCGCCCAAAAGTGTGAAGAATATCCACGGTGTGCTGCACCGCGCTCTTCAGCAAGCGGTGGCCATTGGATACCTACGCACGAATGTCTCTGACGTCTGCACGCTTCCACGAGCCGTGAAGAAGGAGATCAAGCCACTGGATGATAACGAGATCCGACAGTTTATGGAGGCAGCCCATGGACACCGCTTCGAGCTGCTGTATATTATCACGCTGTTTACCGGAATGCGGGAGGGCGAGATTCTTGGCCTTGCTTGGAACCGTGTAGACTTCGACAGGGGTACCCTGCTGATTGATCAACAGCTCCAGCGGATCAAAGGCAGAAGTGGGGACCGTGTATACAGTTTGGTCCCTCTGAAAAACGACAAATGGCGCAAAATCACACCAGCTAACTTTGTGATGGACCTACTGCGCCGCCAGCGGAAGCGTCAGGCGGAGTGGCAGCTCCGCGCCGGTCCGGTATGGGAAGACAGTGGTCTGGTATTTACTACCGAGCTGGGCGGGCATCTCTCCCCATATACGGTCTACCACAATTTCAAACGGTTGGCTGCCTCCATAGGAATCCCGGAAGCCAGGGTGCATGACCTTCGTCACAGCTACGCCGTGGCAGCAATCAAGAGCGGCGACGATATCAAGACGGTACAAGGGAACCTTGGACATGCCACCGCGTCCTTTACATTGGACATCTACGGTCATGTGACAGATCAGATGAAACGGGAAAGCGCCGAGAGGATGGAGGGCTTCATCAAGCATATTACCGGCTGATAAGGGAAACCAAAGGGAAAAAAGCTGTCCAAAGGAAGCAGAGAAGCCTTGTACCTGTTGCGGTACAAGGCTTCTCTGTGGTCCGAGTGGCGGGATTTGAACCCACGGCCTCATGGACCCGAACCATGCGCGCTACCAACTGCGCTACACCCGGAAATGCTAAAATAGTATACTATACTTTTCCATAACTTGCAACCCCTTTTTCAAAATTCCTGCCGTAAATTTTGTAAGCTCCACCACCTTCACCGTCGCGGCGTAAAAAAACGATTGACAGTCCACGCCCCAGCGGCTAAGATAATACATATGCAGGCGTCAAACCTGTTTTCGTAGCTTCAAACAGCATGTGGCGTTTTTTCCTGCCCCTGTGTGACCCCTGCAAAAACCAACAGGGAATTTGGGGGAATTTTCCTTTCCCCACGAGACGCCAGTGCCACCCATTCTTCTTTGCTGCGGAGACAGGTTTCCTAAAAGTAAAAAGAAAAGTGAGCGTGATGCAACTTTGAAACGCAGCGGCGGCATCCTGATGCCAATCTCTTCTCTCCCCAGCCCCTATGGGATCGGAACCTTAGGCGCGGCGGCCTACCGCTTCGCCGACCAGCTGAAAAAGGCCGGCCAGTCCAGCTGGCAGGTCCTTCCGCTGGGGCCCACCAGCTACGGCGACAGCCCCTACCAAAGCTTCTCTACCTTTGCCGGCAATCCCTACTTCATCGACTTGGATCTGTTGGTGAAGGATGGGCTGCTCAGCCGTGCCAGACTGCAAAAGATCAACTGGGGTACAAACCCCCGTTATGTGGACTACGGGAAGATCTACGAGTCCCGCCTCGCTGTGCTGCATGCGGCCTATAAAAAGGGCTATGACCGGGACCGTGCGGCGGTGGAGCAGTTCGCCAAGGAGAACCGGTGGCTGGCGGACTACGCACTGTTTATGGCCCTCAAACGGCACTTCGGCATGAAGAGCTGGCTGGATTGGCCCGATGAGGATGCCCGTCTGCGGAAGCCGGAGGTCTTGGCTGCCTACCGGGAGGAGCTGCGGGAGGATATCCGGTTTTTCACCTATCTCCAGTACCTCTTTTTCCAGCAGTGGAGCGCGCTGAAGACTTACATAAACGACTTGGGTATTCAGATCATTGGGGATCTGCCCATCTATGTGGCGATGGACTCCGCCGACGTGTGGGCGGAGCCGGAGTTCTTCCAGCTGGACGAGGAGCGCCGGCCTACAGAGGTCTCCGGCGTGCCCCCGGACTACTTCACCGCCGATGGCCAGCTGTGGGGGAATCCCCTCTATGACTACGAGCGGATGGAGAAGGACGGCTTTGGCTGGTGGATTCGCCGGATCGAGGGAGCTTCAAGGCTCTTTGATGTGATCCGCATTGACCACTTCCGGGGCTTGGAGAGCTACTGGGCGGTGCCCTACGGGGAGGAGACCGCCAAAAATGGCTGCTGGCGCAAGGGGCCGGGCATGGCCTTGGTGGGGACACTGACAGGCTGGTTTCCCAACCTGTCCTTCATTGCCGAGGACTTGGGCTACCTCACCGACGAGGTCCGGGCCCTCCTCCGGGAGTCTGGTCTTCCGGGAATGAAGGTCTTGGAGTTCGCCTTCGATCCCCGGGAGCCCAGCAACTACCTGCCCCACACCTACACACCCCACTGCGTCTGCTACGCCGGGACCCATGACAACGAGACTCTGCTCCAGTGGGAGAGGGCGATTGAGAAAAAGCAGACAGCCTTCGCCCGGGAGTATTTGGGGATCTCAGAGGCGGAGCCGCTGAACTGGGCGGTGCTCCGCGCCGGTATGCGCAGCGTGGCGGAGCTGTTTGTGGCGCAGATGCAGGACTATTTGGAACTGGGGCCGGAGGGCCGGATGAACGAGCCGGGCCGCGGCCAAGGGAACTGGCAGTGGCGGCTGCAAAAGGGGGAGTTTACCCCGGCGCTGGTGCGGAAAATCCGGCGCTGCATGGAAATTTATGGGAGACTGTAGGAACATCCTGCGGTCATATGTCAAGAGGAGCAGGGGATTGCCCTGCTCCTCAAATATTCAGCGCGTCCCCCAAGGGAAAGCCCAAATACTGCAAAAAATCTGTCACCTGCCGCCAGTCATGGGAGCTGTACTGATCCGTAGGCCGGACATGGCTGGGCGGGGGAGATTCCGGAGGCTGCCAATTCTTCTGGCGGTGGCGGCGGGTCATGAACTGTACCCACCTGTCATAGGCGTCCCGGATCAGCGCGTCGCTGCGCAGATAGTTTTCCAAAAGCGCCGCCTCTGTGCCGGGGAAGGCGCGGGTAAACCCCTCCAAGTCGGCCGCCAGACGGTGCTGATTCTGTTTCTTGGAGTCCTCCGGGTGTGCGCGGGGGCCGCTGGGATAGCCGGCGTGGTAGAGATGGTGAGACCAGCGTCCCTCCCGGCTGGGGGAGGGGAGGGTTACACCGACGAACAGCGCCCACTCTGAGGCGCAGGAGATCAGATTGCACATGGAGATCAGCTCGCTGTCCCCGCCCTCGATCAGCGCACTGCCACAAGGGCAGGACAGCAGACGGCCGCGGGACAGGAAGTCGGGGTATCGCTCCTCTGTCTCCTGCCGCAGCCGCTCTGCGGAAAAGCTGGGGAAGAGGCCGATATTCCACTGTTTGGGGCGGCGCTTCTCCTCTTGGAAGGGGAGAAAGCTGTCATGGATGTTGTAGTAGTTCAGCGCCCGCAGCAGCTCCTCCGTGGTCAGCTTCGGCTGCTGTTGAAGGGCGCTCTCGGCCACGTCAAAGAGGGTGTGGCCGTAACAATAGAGCGACAGCCCCGCCGCCTCTGCCTCCAGGGGAAGGTGCTCCACGAGCTCGTCATCCACAGTGGTGGCCTTCAGCAGCAGGCAGGGGTCCGATAGGGCGCAGCGGCTTTTGGCGCAGACCTCCGGCGGGGCATAGAGGCACTTTTGGTCCCAGTCCTCGCCGGTGCCGCCGCGGAGCTGGTCCATGAGATGGGTAAAGACATTTTCCAGTGTGGTGAGCGGTTTCATGGTATTTCCTCCTGCGGACGGCGTTACTCCGACGTCTCAGTCTGCTCCGCCATGTCCTCGGCCGATGGCTCCGGCGGCGTGTAGGGACCCTTGGTGCCCACACAGCGGTGGATGGGCAGGCCCTCGGCGTGGAATTTGGCCTCGTAGTCGGTCATGACGCCCTGTACACCCTCCCGGTGGAGGTCGTCGGTCACCTCGCTGAGGGCGAAGCCCGCAGCGGGGAACTCCGAGAGGGAGAAGGCGAAGAGGGGGGCGTTGTCCGTCTTAAAGTGGAGCTGGCCTCCGTCCTTGAGCACCTTCCGGTAGGTCAGGAGGAAGCCCCGGTGGGTCAGGCGGCGCTTGGCGTGGCGCTTGGAGGGCCAAGGGTCGCAGAAGTTGACAAAGATCCGGTCCGCCTCGTCCGGGGCGAAGAGCTCTGGCAGGGTGGCGGCGTCCCCCACTACAAAGAATACATTGGTCAGCCCGGCGGCCACCGCCCGCTCCATGGCCACCACTTGGGCGTCAGCCACCTTCTCGATGGCGATGAGCAGCACATCCGGGTTCGCCGCGGCGGTATCGGCGGTGAAGCGGCCCTTGCCGCAGCCCAGCTCGATCCACACCTCACGGGCCTCCGGCATCAGATCCCGCCAGTGTCCCCGCATGGAAAAGCCGTCCTGCACATGGACGGCCTCGCAGCGCCCCATCCGGGGCACAAGATTTTTCTTTTTCCGCATCCGCATGGGATTTTCCTCCCAGAGTAAAGAGTGTTATAATAGATTAACTTTAACACAAACAGGGGGGAAAGTAAACAACTTTTTCCGCTAAAACACAGAGAAGGGAAAAGGTTGTAGGATGCGGCATATTTTACAAAGAACGCTAAAAAATTCTATGTGTTTTTATCTATTGTTTTTAACTTTTGGACATGATACAATACAAATCGCCGTGCTGTGCACAATTATTCCCAATTGGAAGTGAAACTTGGAGGAGACGATCATGTTAACAGCTATCGTAGGCATCAACTGGGGCGACGAGGGTAAGGGCCGCATGGTGGACCTGCTCAGCCGCGAATACGACGTGGTGGTGCGCTATCAGGGGGGCAACAACGCCGGCCACACGGTGGTCAACGAGAGGGGGAAGTTCATCCTGAACCTGCTGCCCTCCGGGATTCTCCGGGATGAGACCGTCAACGTGATGGGCCCGGGCATGGTCATCGACCTTGAGCACCTGTGCGGTGAGGTGCAGCGCCTCCGGGAGGGTGGTATCACCGTGACGCCGGAGCACCTGAAGATCAGTGACCGGGCCACCATCTGCATGCCCTACCACAAGCTCTTGGACTGCTTGGAGGAGGACCGTCTGGCGGGGAAGAAGTTTGGCTCCACCCGCCGGGGCATCGCGCCGGTGTACGCCGATAAGTATATGAAAAAGACACTGCGCATGGGCGACCTGCTGGATTTGGACAACTTGGAGGAGCGGGTAGCCGGCATTGTGGAGTGGAAGAACCTGACCGTAGAGAAGGGCTATGGCCACACACCCATTGAGACAAAGGAGATGATGGCCTGGCTCCGGGAGTTCGGTCTTGTGTGGAAGGACTATATCTGCGACACCACCGCCTTTTTGACAGAGGCGGCGGACGCGGGCAAGAGCGTCCTCTTTGAGGCCCAGCTGGGGGCTCTGCGGGACATCGACTACGGTATCTACCCCTACACCTCCAGCTCCTCCAATATTGCCGCCTACGCCCCCATCGGCAGCGGCATCCCCGCCAAGCGATTGGACAGCGTGGTGGGCATCATGAAGGCCTACTCCAGCTGCGTGGGCGAGGGCCCCTTTACCTGTGAGTATTTTGGCAAGGAGGCGGAGGACCTGCGGGAGGCCGGCGGTGAGTATGGCGCCGCCACAGGCCGTCCCCGGCGTGTGGGCCCCTTCGACGTGGTGGCCAGCAAGTACGGTGTGGCCGTGCAGGGTGCCACCGAGATCGCTCTGACCAAGATCGACGTGCTGGGTTACTTGGACAAGGTGCCCGTGGTGACGGCCTACGAGATTGACGGCGAGCGGACCACCCAGTTCCCCACCGGTGAGCGGCTGAACCGGGCCAAGCCTGTGATCGAGTACTTGGAGGGCTTCGGTGATCTGAGCAAGTGCCGGAAGAAAGAGGACCTGCCGAAGGCGGCCTTGGACTACGTGGCGTACTTGGAGAAGGCTGTGGGCTGCTCCATCCGTTATGTATCTGTGGGGCCGGAGCGGGACGCCTATGTGAAGATGTATTGATCCTATAAAAACAGAGAGCCGCCCGCTGAGAAGCGGGCGGCTCTTTTAGAGGAGGGATATCGCATTGGAAAAGGTTTTTATGGGGTGGTTTTACGCGGCCTTCATTATCGTCGGTCCCACGCTGCTCTGCGTGGGGCTTTGGAAGCTGTGCAGGTACCTGCATAAGCGGATGCGGTGTACGGTTGAAACCGAGGGGGAGATCGTGGCGTTTGTTCCCGGCAAGTGGAAAAAACCGGTGGAGCGGGGGGTGAGTCACATCTACTACACCCGCTGGTTCCCCGTGTATGAGTACGAGGCGGAGGGGCGGAGAATTCGCCGGCAGAGCAAGATCCCCATGCTGGCCCTGACGGAGCCGGAGAAGGGGGCGGAGGTCCTCCGGTACGACCCCCGGCATCCGGAGCGGTTTTACATCCCTGGCGAGTTCACAAAGATGGACTGGATTGTTACCGGGATGCTGCTCTATGTGGGCGGAGGATTTACGGCGCTCCTCATCTATGGGGTGATCAGCTGGCTGACGGCGTAGGCGGTCGCCGGGGCACGCGCTCCGCCACCCGCTCCGCGCCGGCGCAGAGGATCAGCGCCCCCGTCAAGGTGACGGCGGAGACGGCGGAGAGCACCACGCCGGCCCCCACCAAGTCCAGCAGCCAGCCCCCCATCAGGGAACCGGCCACGCTGCCCAAGGTGAAGGTCATGGTGGCGTAGGCCTGACCTTTCACCGCGTCGGAGCGGTCCATCAGGGCGTTGATGTAGTACACCAGCGCCACGGAGATCAGCCCCCAGCCCAGCATTTGCAGCAGCTGCACCAGATAGAACAGCTCCACCGTAGGCGTCAGCCAGGAGAGCAGAGCCTTCAGCGTGAAGAAGAGGCCGGAGAGCTTCAGCCAGAAATCACAGCGACGGCGCCGGACCATGGCGGCGAAAAGGAACATGGTGGGCAGCTCCGCGCAGGCGGCGATGGCGTTGGACATCCCCATCTCCACGCTGCCGCCGCCCTTGCTCTGGATGATCTGAAAGGTGAAGTTGCCCAAGATCATATGGCCGGTGTAGAGCAGGGTGGTTCCCACCAGCAGTACGCCGAACCGGGGATAGCGCCGGAAGAACACCGCGGGGGATACGGCCGCCGGACGGGCGCCGGAGAGCTCCATTTCCCGACTGCGGAGAGGGAAGAGGGATAGGGATAGGAGCAGCAGAGCGAAGCTGAGGAGAATCAACAGAGGGACGGTGATGGTTCCCGCCGCCCGGGTGAGTATCCCCAGAAGGCAGGAGACGGCGGCATAGGCCACACTGCCTACTCCCCGGGCCGCGCCCCAGTTCAGAGCCTGCCCCCGGTTTACCGCCTCCGTCCCTATGGCGTTCACCAGCGGGAGAGCCAGCTGGAGCAGCAGCAGACAGCTTCCGTAGAGGAGGCCAATAACCATGGGTGCGCCGCCTGAAAGGGAGAGGGCCGTGATGGCTGCGGCCAGCAGGAGGATTCCCCCGCCCATCAGGGCCGTCAGTCCCCGGAGGCCCCAGCGCCCACCCCGGTCCGCTACTGCGGCCACTACCGGCTGCAGGAGGGCGGAGACTGTGCCGGAGGCGGCGATGACGATGCCCACACCGGTGTTTGTGAACCCAGCGGAGAGGAGAAAGACGCTGGCAAAGCCCATAATGGTGGCAAAACCCATCCAGAAGAAGCAGTGGATCAGGGCGTAGCGGAGTGTAAGGCGCTTGGTTTCCTGATTCATAGGGCAGAACCTCCTAAGCGCCGGCGTTCAACAGGATGCCAGCGAACTTAGAGCATTATAGCAACGGAACAGGCAGGAGGCAATAGATTTTTTCCGGCGAAGCGGAAAAACAGAGGAGGAGGAGCGGTGGCTCTATGGAAGGGTCCCCTCCCCCACGGTGAACCCGCCCAGCAATGGCCAGACCCACTTGTCCGTATACTCCTCCAGATTTTTCCAAGACAGACTGCCGGAGGAGGACTGGATCACCACCGCGCAGTCTCGCTCCGGCAGGAGTACCAGCAGGAAGTGGTTTTTGTAGTCGTTCACCGACGTGCCCCAGCCCTCGGCCACCAGGTAGTCCGTGCCGGGGACGCGGCCGGCGGAGGAGACGTACTCCTCCAAAAAGGGGCCGATAGTGGTCCTGGGCTTCTCTACGAAGTCCTCTAACAGGCAGTCCCGGTAGTCCGAGAGGAAGTCGTCGTACCAGTCCTCCCCGGCGGAGCCGCCGATGTACTCCGCCAGACGGAAGCAGGTGGAGACGCCCTTCTGGGCCTTATACCACTGGGTTTCCCCGTCCACCGAGTATTTCTGCCAGCCCCGGGGCAGGGTGACGGAGAGGTTATAGGAGACGATCTCTTTTAGCTGGGGGGCGGTGTCGGCGGGGGTGTCGGTGACAGTGGGTTTGCTGACGATGCGAGTGCCGATCAGCAGCACGATCAGCAGGGTGATAAAGGCCAAGGCGGCCCGCCGCTCATGCCGCACCGCCCTGTCCTTGGTGTGGAGGAACTCCGGCAGGGTGAAGGAGCCGCCCAAGGCGAAGAGCAGTACCGCCAGCATGGTGAGAAGGTGGCTGAGAAAGGTCACTGTCAGCTGTTCATTGGCCCACTGAAAGTCTAAAAAGACCTCGTCGTCCCCACGCTGGATCTGGTAGGCCACCAGCCTCCCGCCGGTGCGGGCGTAGTGGAAGGTGATTTCCTCCGGGCCAGCCCAAGCGAGAAAGGCGTCCTGATCGAAGCGGAAGTTGTTGGGGACATGCAGGCTGCCGCTGTAGCCCTCCAAGTAGATGTAGTACCGCTTGACGATCTGGATGCTGCGCCCGGACACTTGGTGAGACTCGTACTCCCGCACGGACTCCACCGGCGCTGTGATGGTCTTGAGGTCCGCCCATTCCGCTGGGACTTCCCCTGCGGTCCGGACCAGAGCCTGACCAAGGATCAGGATCGACAGCGCCAGTGCGGGCAGGAGGAGGAGCATCTGCTTATAGGTGGGTGTGAGTGTCTCCCTGTGCCAGCGGAGGAAGCGTCGGAGGCGCTTGATCAGGAAGCTGAGGCCAGCGAGGTCAAAGGTGCCCCAGAGAAGGACGATGATGGTGATGCGAGCGATTGGGAACACCCCCTTTTTAATTAGAAATGAGGACTTAGGAATTTTGTTGAGAACGGAGAAGCTCTGGGGCGGGACAATTCCTAACTCCTAATTCCTAATTATACCATGGCATTGTGGAGATTGCCAGAGGAAACAGCAGCGCCGCAGGCCAAGCCTGCGGCGTTTGTGTGTTAAGGGATGCGGGCGATGACGGTCCAGTCGATGCTGTCGGCGAAAATCTCCAAAGCGTTTTCGCCGATGACGCAGTCGCTGAGGTTGTAGAAGTCTGTGCCCGCTAAGATGTTGAAGGTCACGAAGCTGTCCCCCAAGTCCGCGATGACCAAGGACACTTTGGGGCCTAAGGCTAAGATCACCTCCGGGCCCTCGGGGTAGGTGCCGTCCTCCTGGATGACGCCCCGGGGGCGGTAGGTCCACTGCTTGAAGTCGTCGATGTCCCCGATGGTGAGGCCGATGTCCGTGAAGGTCCCCTTGACGCAGCGGGTGCACTGGTACATGCAGGTGACCTCCGAGTAGTAGTCATCGCGGCCGTTGGCCTCCGGCAGGTTGACGTCGCCGTCGTAGTGGAAGGTGCCATCCTCGTAGATGTAGGGGGTGTAGGGCTCATGCATCCCCATCAGGAAGCCTTGGGCCATGTCGTCACCGGCCAGCTCTTGGCAGAGCTCGTGGTAGCTGTCCAGGATGCGCATGTCGGTGTGCTTTTTCAGGTGGTACTTGGCCAAGATCCGCTCTAATTCGTCGGCCATCTCTTGGGTGTAGACCAAGTAGTGGTCGTACTCCCCCTCAAAGCCGGTGGGGCCATTGCCGATCTCCGCTAAAATCGCCCCGTCTGGGTCGTAACGGTTATTGAAGGCCCGCCATTCAGCGGTGGCCATGGCCTCGGGGGTGCCCACAAAGCCCTGAAGGGAGATGGCGTCGTTCCCTTGGACGAGGTAGGGGTCCTCTCCGATCTCCGGGTCGCTGACCTGGGGCCAGCCGGTGCGCTGGCTGGGTGTGCTGGGGGGCAGCAGGAGGCTGCGCAGGCCGAAGAGATCCACCGCGTAGGCCGTGGCCGCCAAGGCCGTGAACAGGGCCAACACCGCTGCCAATACCAGAATCTTTCGCAGAATCGTGTGATTTTTTCGCATTTTGATGTCCTCCAATCGAATTGGTCCCCTTGCGGAGCGAACCTGAGAGAAGGTGTCGCAATAGAGCTTTCTGTCATCCATTGTACCCCACCTCCTTCAGCTCACGGCGCAGGGCCTCCCGGGCCCGGGACAGCCGGGTGGTGGCGGCGGAGATCTTAATCTCCAGCGCCTCGGCAATCTCCTTGACCGTATAGTCCTCGTAGTAGAAGAGATAGAGTGCCGTCCGGTACTTCTCCGGCAATGTCATGACCACAGAGAACAGCTCCCCCTGCTCCGGCTGCTCAAAGGGAATCTCGACGTCCTCCATGCTCACCTGCCGCCGCCGGCCAAACCGGCGCAGCTCGTTTTTGCAGTAGTTCAGCGCCACCCGGATCAGCCACCGCCGCCGGTGCTCCTCGCTCTCGAAGTCCGGGTCCGCGGTGTAGAGGCGCAGAAACACCTCCTGCACCGCGTCCTCCGCGTCGGCGGCGCTGCCAAAACAGTTCAGGGCCACCCGGTAGACGGTGTCCTGATATTTGGCGGCACAGCGGTTAAATTCCTCCCGTTCCACTGGGCATCCTCCCTCACGCCTTCCCGTCTGGGAAAGTAAACACATCCCCCGGCTGGATGTACATGAACTCCGAGACGGTGAACTCCACCTTTGCCTGCTCCCCGTCGATGGTGATGACCGCCTGCACCTTGGGCGGACCGCCCACAAAGAGCAGCGTACCGTCCTCCTGTACCTGAGCGATGCCCTCCAGGGTGGTAAGACGGTAGAGCCCAATGGAGGCGTCATAGAGCCCGTTCCCCTCCTCCTGCCGGCTGAGGATCAGCTCACTATAGATCACATCCGTGCCTTGTAGGTCCCGATACCACCCGGACAAATCAGAGGTCTCCTCCGAAGCCCGCGGTTCCGCGTCCAGCTCCTCCGTGGACTCCGGAAGCGGCAGGGGCTGCACCGCCTGAACAGGATTCTCCGGCTCGTCTACCCCGCCGTCCACAGCGTCCGGTTCCTCCGGAAGCTGGACCGGGTCGGGGACGGAGGGCGCTGGCTCAAAAGAACCAGTCTGGTCCGGTGCGGTCACAATCACGGGTGCAGTCTGGTCCTCTCCGGCGGGCTTCTCCTCCCCGCCGGGTATCCGCGCGCCGCAGGCGGCGCAGAACAGGGCCAAAGATAGCAGCAGGGCAGTCAGATGGAAATTCCTTTTCATGGCGGTTCGCTCCTTTTCCATTCTTCTACAATCCCGTCCGCTCCAGCGGAGAGAGGGCGCTGGAACCAAGGGCTGAAAGCTTTCACCCATAGTACACCTCCCGCTCCCTCTTTGTCACAGCCGAGCAGCACATTTTTTGCTTTGTCTCCAAATTGTAACATTTCTGTAAACCCCTTGCAATTTTTCTCCAGCGGCGTTATCATGAGTTAGCACTCGAAAAAAGAGAGTGCTAACAGCGGAGAATGATCTCCACTCTCTTATCTAACCAAAATTCTTCCGTTTACTAATAAATCTTAATATACACAGGGAGGCCCAACAAGCTATGGCAAAGAAGCAATTCAAGACGGAATCCAAGCGCATCCTCGACCTGATGATCAACTCCATCTACACCCACAAGGAGATCTTCCTCCGGGAGCTGCTGTCCAACGCCTCCGACGCGGTGGACAAGCTGGCCTACAAGGCCCTCACCGACGATGGCGTGGGCCTGAACCGCTCGGATTTCCGTATCGACCTTGTGATTGACAAGGAGGCGCGGACACTCACCGTCCGGGACAACGGCGTCGGCATGACCAAGGAGGAGCTGGAGAGCAACTTGGGTGTCATCGCCCGCAGCGGCTCCCTCCAGTTCAAGCAGGAGATGGAGGAGGCCGGGGACACGGACATCATCGGCCAGTTCGGTGTGGGGTTTTACTCCGCCTTTATGGTGGCCGACCAAGTTACCGTGATCACCAAGGCCTACGGCAGTGACACCGCCTACCGCTGGGAGTCCTCCGGCGCCGACGGGTACACCATCGAGGAGACGGAGAAGGACACCGTGGGTACCGACATCATTCTCCATATCAAGAAGGACGGTGAGGAGGAGCAGTTTGGACAGTATCTGGACCAGCGCCGCATCCAGCGGCTGGTGAAGAAGTACAGTGACTATATCCGCTACCCTATCATCATGGACTTGGAGCAGGAGCGGATGAAGGAGAGACCGGAGGACGCCGGCGAGGACTATAAGCCCGAGTGGGAGACGGTCATCGAGTCCACCACCCTCAACTCCATGGTGCCGCTGTGGCAGCGGAAGAAGAAGGATGTCACCGAGGAGGAGTATACCCAGTTCTATCAGGACAAGTTCAGCGACTATGAGGCCCCCTTGGCCACAGTGAGCGTGGACGCGGAGGGCACAGTGAGCTACAAGGCCCTGCTGTTCATCCCCGGCCGTACCCCCTACGATTTCTACACCCGGGAGTATGAGAAGGGCTTACAGCTCTACTCCTCTGGTGTTCTGATCATGGATAAGTGCGCGGACCTGCTGCCGGAGCACTTCCGCTTCGTCAAGGGCGTGGTGGATACCCCGGATGTGAGCCTGAACATCTCCCGTGAACTCTTACAGCACACCCGGCAATTAAAGGTGATCTCCTCCAACTTGGAGAAGAAGATCAAGGCGGAGCTCTCCCGCCTCCAGAAGGACGACACGGAGAAGTACCGCCAGTTCTGGACAGCCTTTGGCCGAAATATCAAGTACGGTCTGGTCTCCGACTACGGTGTCCATAAGGACATGCTGATGGATTTGGTCATCTTCCCCACCTCCCACGGTGACGAACCCACCAGCTTGGCCCAGTACAAGGAGCGGATGCAGGAGGAGCAGGAGTTCATCTACTACGCCGTGGGCGAGGACGCGAATAAGCTCTCCAAGCTGCCCCAAGCGGAGCGAATTCTCGACAAGGGTTACGAGATTCTCTACCTCACCGAGGACGTGGATGAGTTCTGCGTCCAGACCATCGGCGAGTATGAGGGGAAGAAGCTGAAATCCATCAACGATGAGGATGCCCTCCCTGAGACGGAGGAGGAGAAGAAGGCCGCCGAGGAGCAGACGGAGGAGAACAGGGACGTGCTGTCCTTCCTGAAGGAAACCTTGGGCGATAAGATCGCTGACGCCCGCATCTCCCGGATTCTCAAGTCCCACGCGGTGTGCATGACTGCCGACGGTCCGGTGAGCTTGGAGATGGAAAAATACTTCAAGCGCAACGGCGGCGAGACCATGCCCGGCATGACCGCCCAGCGTGTTTTGGAGCTCAACAGCGAGGCCCCGGCCTTCAACGCCCTCAAGCGTGCGGTGGCGGAGGACCGGGAGCTGGCGGCGAAGTATGCGGAGCTCCTCTACTGTCAGGCGCTGCTGATTGCCGATCTGCCCTTGGAGGACCCGGCGGGATATGCGGATTTGGTGTGCGGGCTGATGAAATAGCGGTCAAATTCAAATTAGGAATGAGGAGTTGGAAATGAAGGTGTCCGGCGGGGCTGGGCGCAGATGGGAAAGCAGCACCCCAATTTCTCGCTTCGTGTTTCTGTCCGAACTCTCCGCTCTTGATTTGTCGCCCGACCTGTGTTACAATACCAGAGAAGGAATACCGGCAGAGTGCCGCCGAATTTATTCGAGAAGGGAGCAATACCATGGGTCTTTTCAGTTCTCCGACAAAACCGGCTCAGGACGAGCCTATCACCCCCACCGCGCAGAAGGATGACGGCTTCAACGAGTTCTTTGACGAAGTGGCCAGCCTGCCCGCCCCCCAGAATAATACCGTCATTGCCAAGGGCGTGACGATCTCCGGCGTGTTGCAGGGGGAGGGTTCTGTACAGATCGAGGGCAATATCGAGGGCGAGATTCTTGTCCAAGGCTCCGTCTTTGTCACCACCACTGGCAAGGTCCACGGCCCCATTGAGGCGGACACTGTGCGCATCGCCGGTCATGTGGTAGGCAATATTACCGCCAATAACCACCTGCGTCTGGAACACACCGGCCATATCGAGGGCGACATCGCCCCGGCCGCCCTGCTGATCGAGGATGGCGGTCGTCTCGACGGGCGCAGCGCCATGCTCAGCCGCCCCATTGAAACCAAGAAACCCTCCTCCGCTGTGGAGGACGATCCCTTTGCCTCCCTGTCCTTAGATCTGGAGGATGAAGCCTAATCGGTTCCCGGATGATAACCGGCAGTCTGTTGGAAAGCAGGCTGCCGGCTTTTTGTGAAGCGTCGAGGTTCCGCCGCCGCTCAAAAAAATTTTCCTCCCTCTGAAAAATCTGCCCTCTCTCAGTCGTGTTAGTAGTGAAGGGAAGTGAGGAACTTGGTTTTACCCGGTACCGATGAAACCATCAGCCGTATTGTGAGGCAGTACAGCGCCATGCTGCTCAAGCTGGCCAGTACCCGCCTCACTGCCGCCGCCGACGCGGAGGACGCCGTGCAGGAGACCTTCCTGCGCTTGGTGTCCTGCCGCCCCTCGTTTCGGGACGCCGAACACGAGAAGGCGTGGCTGATCCGCACCACCCTCCACCGCGCCAGCGACATACGCCGTCAGGCGGGCCGCGCCGCCCTGCCCATCGAGGAGGCCGCCCTGGAAAACGAGGCCGCCCCCCAGACGGAGAGTGATCTCCTCTCCGCCGTGCGCGCCCTGCCGGAGAACTACAGCGCGGTGATTCACCTGCACTATTATGAGGGCTACTCCATCAAGGAGATCGCCAAGCTGCTGAGGCTGCCCGCCGCCACGGTGGGCACACGCCTGAGCCGCGGCCGGGACCGGCTGCGGCAGATGCTGAAGGAGGAAGCGTAATGCTCAACAAGAAGACCTATCGTGAGGCCATCGACCAGCTCTCCTTTTCCGCAGACTTTGAGGAGCGGACCATGCAGCTGCTGCGCCAGCGGACCCGAGAAGCTGAAAAGGAGAATACCACCATGAAATTCCACTCCCTGCGCAAGCTCGCCATCACCGCTGCCGTGGTGGCTGCCCTGGCCCTGTCGGTGTCCGCGGCGCTGTATTTTCTCTCCCCCGCCGACGTGGCGGATCACTACGATCAGCCCCTGCTGGCTGAGGCGTTCCAGAGCGAAAAGGCCATCCTTTTGGATGAGACCGTTCAAACCGGCGACTACGATGTGACCTTGGCCGGTCTGGTCTCCGGAGCTGGCCTTACCTCTTGGGAGGCCAATGTGGATACCAGCCACACCTATGCCGTTCTCATGGTCCGCCGCACTGACGGCCAGAGCATCGACAAGGAGGAGCTGGGCATCACCGAGTACACCGCCACCCCGCTGGTGGGGGGCTACTCCCCTCAGGCGGTAAACAACTGGACTCTCGGCGCCTTTGCCACCAACTTTGTTCAGGACGGCGTCCTCTACTACCTGCTGGACACGGCGGATCTGAGTATTTTTGCCAATCACACGGTGTACTTCGCCTTCTATGAGGGCAGCGCTCCCAACAACGCCATATTCCAAGTGGCGGAGGACGGCTCCATTGCCTTTGCCGAGGATTTTGACGGTGTGCAGGCCTTGTTTGTTCTGCCCTTGGACAAGAGCTTGGCCGATGATGCTGCCGCCGACGCCTTTGTGGAGTCCACCGAGCTGAATTTCTGGTCCAATGAGCGTACCGAGCCTGAAGACAACGTGGGCAGCTACACCTTCGGTGAGGGCGGCGACAGCGCCAGCTACTCCTTCTCCACCGCCTCCGGCGAGTGGAAGCAGCTCACCCCGGAGGAGTACGAGGCCTATATAGCCGAGGAGACGGAGCGCCTGCGTGCCCAAGTGGAGGACGGCGTCCTCTCCCAAGCCAGCTTTGCGATCACCGTGGGGGAGATGGAGGAGAACCTGGCCGGGTTGAAGGCCGGCTCCCTCATCGCCGCTATGGTCACCGCCGAGGACGGCAGCCAGACCGTGTTCGTGGGCACCAACCCCGACGTGATCCCCGCCGACGTCCAGTACCAGGAGACGAAGGACGGCATCAGCATGGTCATTGATGATGCGAAGGATTGATCGCTGTCGATACAAAAAAGCGAGAGGCAAACGCCTCTCGCTTTTTGCATCCTGAAAGTGGGGAACGCTTGGCGCTCACCGCAGAAACAGCCGCAGCAGCTTTCCATACAGACTCTTTTGATAGGGCTGATACCGCATAGGCAAATCAATCCAGAGCTTTTTGTCCACGATGCTTTTGCGGTGGGAGAAAGCCTCGAACCCGGCCTGACCATGGTAGGCTCCCATGCCGCTCTCGCCCATGCCGCCGAAGCCCATCTCACTGGTGGCCAAGTGGATCACCACATCGTTGACGCAGCCGCCGCCGAAGGACAGACGGCGCAGGGCCTCTTGGATGCGCGTTTTGTCCCGTGAGAACAGGTACAGTGCCAACGGCTTGGGCTCCGGGGCAAGACCGGTGTAGAGCGCGTCATAGCTCTCAAAGGTGAGAATGGGCAGAATGGGCCCGAAAATCTCCTGCCCCATCACGGGATCGCCGGCGGTGACGCCGTCCAGCACGGTAGGGGCGATTTGCAGCGTCTCCCGGCTGTACTGGCCGCCGATGACAGCTTTTTCGCTGTCCAGCAGGCCCAGCAGACGCTCGAAGTGCTTTTGGTTCACAATTCGGCCGTAGTCTGGGTTTTCCAGCGGCTTAGGGCCGTATTGGGCGGTGATCTGCCGCTTCAGCTCCGCTATCAGGGCATCCTTTATCTCTCGCTGGCACAACACATAGTCCGGGGCCACGCAGGTCTGACCGCAGTTGAGATATTTCCCAAAGACGATCCTACGGGCCGCCAAGGGCAGGTCGGCAGTGGCGTCTACGATGCAGGGACTCTTGCCCCCCAGCTCCAGCACAGCAGGCGTCAGGGTCTCGGCGGTATGCCGCAGTACCTCCCGTCCTACCGCTTGACTGCCGGTGAAAAACACCAAGTCAAACCTCTGTTCCAGCAGCGCGCTGTTCTCCTGACGCCCACCGGAGACCACCGCCACATGGGCCGGGTCAAAGGTCTGCCCGATCAGCTTTTCGATTACGGCGCTGGTGGCGGGGGAGTAGGCGCTGGGCTTGACCACGGCGGTGTTGCCGGCGGCAATGGCGTCAGCCAAAGGATCTATGGTCAGGAGGAAGGGGTAGTTCCATGGACTCATAATCAGCACATTCCCGTAGGGGGAGGGCACTGTGAAGCTCCGGGAGGCGAACTGGGCCAAGGGCGTGCAGACTGTGCGCTCTCTGGACAGACGGCGCAGGTGCTTGCGCATGTAGCTGATCTCCGTCTTTACCAGCCCTGTCTCGCACATGAAGCCCTCGAAGGCGCTCTTGCCTAAGTCCGCGGTCAGCGCGGCGGCGATCTCCTCCTCGTGCTGCTCTACCGCCTGATACAGCCGCTTCAGCGCCGCTTGGCGAAAGGGGAGGGGGAGGGTGGCGCCGCTGCGGAAGAAGACCCTCTGGTGTTCTATGATCTGATCAATCGTCATGTCGCTTTCTCCTCCTCCATCACATCGTAGTAGAATCTCTCCAAGGCCGGCGCGTCCATCAGCCGGGGTACAGGATAGAGGGGGTTGGCCTCGCGGTGGGCGTGGCGGGCCATAGCGGGGATGTCCGCCCTCTGGATGCCGGGGAGCTTATTGGGGATGCCCATCCTCCGGTTCAGCTCCCGGATGGCGGCGATAAACTTTTCCGCTCCGGTCCTCTCATCGTCGGATTGGAGCGCCACACCGGCGGCCAGCCCCAGCTGGTAGAGCTTCTTGTGGACACAGGAGCCGTAGGCCTCCAGCACGTAGGGCATCAGTACCGCGTTGGCCAGACCGTGGGGGATGTTGTACTGCCCGCCTAAGGAGTGGGCCACGGCGTGTATGTAGCCCACATAGGACTTGGAGAAGGCGATGCCGGCGATGTGGGCAGCCATCAGCATATTTTGCCGGGCGGTGAGATTGCCGCCGTGTGTGTAGGCGGTCTGAATATTCTCAAAGACTAAGGCTGTGGCCTTTAGGGCCAGCCGCCGGGTCTCCTTGGTGGTGGAGCTGCCAATATAGGCCTCCACCGCATGGGTGAGGGCGTCCATACCGGTGGTGGCGGTGAGGGCGGGGGGCAGCGAGCAGGTTACCGCCGGGTCCAGCACGGCGCAACGGGGAATCATGGTGAAGTTGTTCATGGTGTACTTGTGCCGCCGCTCGCTGTCCGTAATGACGGCGGTGATGGTCACCTCGCTGCCGGTACCGGCGGTGGTGGGGATGGCAATCAGCAGGGGCAGGCGGCGCCACACCCTGAGGAGGCCCTTCATGTCGTTGACTTGGCGCTTGGGGTAGGCCGCCCGGGCCCCCACCGCCTTGGCGCAGTCCATGGAGGACCCGCCGCCGAAGGCGATCAGGGCACAGCAGTCCTCCGCGCAGTAGAGGGCATAGGCCTCCTCCACGTTGTGCACAGTGGGGTTGGCTCTGGTCCGGTCATAGACGGCACAGCGGACACCCCGCTCTTGGAGGAGCGCCTCCAGGGGCGCTGTGACACCGGCCTCGCGCAGGGGATGGTCAGTGACCAGCAGTACCGAAGGGATGCCCTCCCGGGCCAGCAGGTCCGGTAAGTCCGCCACGTGCTCCAGACGCTCCGGCTCCCGGTAGGGCAGCAGGGGCATAGCCAGCCGGAAGGCCAGCTGAACCGTCCGGCATCCAAACCGCATCAAACTATTCATGGGGCAGTCCCTCCTTACTCAGCGCCTTCAGATTGGCGGTGATAGAGGCCAGCGCCTCATAGAACACCGCCCGTTGGGCCTCTGTCAGATCCCCGCCGGCCATCTCCACCGCCAGAGAGGCCCGATGGCAGACCTGCTCCGCCGCTGTCCGTCCCGTCTCCGTCAGCTTCCAGCGGCCCCGGTAGAGACTGCCATCCACCTCCACCTTGGTGACAAAGCCCTTTTCCGATAAAATTCCGATCATTCGGGACACGTCGGACTTATCCCGGCTGCACAGCCGCCCCAGCTCCACCGCGGTGATCCCCTCCTCACAGCGCAGCAGCGTGGTGAGATAGGTGGCGTGGGAGGAGCGCAGACCGTGGCGGCTCATCTCCTCCGAGGCGAGCTTGTGCCAGCATCGGCTCAACTCGAACAATGACAGGGAGAACCGCTCAAACCGCTCCAACATGGGCAGACACTCCTCTCCATGTAGCATATGCGGACAAAAGTTGTCAATTCAACTTTTGCAGAATACACCAAAGAAGTTGCATTGTCAACGTTCTGGTGGAAAAAAGCTAAAAAATTTTTTGAAAAGGGATTGACAAATGAGATAACGAATAGTATACTCCTGACTTGAGAACAGGAGCCCATATAGGCTCAGAAAGGAGTCCGCCATGTTGCGTTATCCGGTGATCAGAGAAGTGAATACCCGGCAGGCTTTGGCCTGCGCGCTTGTGATGCGCAATTTCCGGCAGAAGTGCCCCTGCGGCGGACTGCAATGTCAGTCTATGGACTGATTTGTTATGTCGCTATAGGAGGATTTACCGGACAAGGCGTATCGCGCCCTGTCCGTTTTTTTGCGCCTCCGGACAGGCAGCAGGGGAGCAGACGGCGCTGAGGGGCCCGGCCAGAGATTTGGCGGGGTCTGGAGAACTATACTATTTGTAATAATACAACAGATTCTGACATATCCTATAATGTAGGATATCAGCGAGGAGGAGAGAACAGATATGTTGACCGTCAGAGGTAAGTATAACGAGGCCAAGATTTTCACCGACGTAGTGGACCAAGCCTCCATTGCCCAAGTGATCGCACTATGCAGCCAAGAGTTTGCCGCCGGCAGCCGGATCCGGCTGATGCCTGATGTACACGCCGGTATGGGCTGTACGGTGGGTACCACGATGACCATCACCGACAAGGTGGTGCCCAATCTGGTGGGCGTGGATATCGGCTGCGGCATGGAAACCGTGCGTGTGCGGGAGGACCACTTGGAGATGCAGAAGCTGGATAAGCTGATCTATGAGCGTATCCCCTCGGGCTTCGCCATTCGGCAGAAGATCCACCGATACACGGAGGAGGTGGACTTAGGGGAACTCCGCTGCGCCAGGCATGTGGACCTGATCCGCGCGGAGAAGTCTATGGGGACCTTAGGCGGGGGAAACCACTTTATTGAGGTGGACCAGGACAGCGAGGGCCGGCTCTACATCGTGATACACTCCGGCAGCCGCCGCTTGGGGCTGGAGGTGGCCAAATACTATCAGGAGGAGGGCTGGAAGGCGCTCAACCGCACCGATGACGCCTCCGTGGAGGCAATGATTGCCCAGCTGAGGGCGGAGGGCCGTCAGAAGGAGATCCAGCGGGAGCTGAAGCGGCTGAAGAACCAGAAGCAGACCAGCATCCCCCGGCCTCTGGCCTACGTCTCTGGGGCGCTGTTTGAGGACTACCTGCACGATATGCGCATTGTCCAGCGTTTTGCGGCGCTGAACCGTCAGGCTATGGTGGATGAGATTGTCAAGGGGATGAAGCTCCACATAGAGGAGCAGTTCACCACAATCCACAACTATATTGATACCGAGGCCATGGTCCTGCGCAAGGGAGCTGTCTCCGCCCAAGCGGGGGAGCGGCTGCTGATCCCCATCAATATGCGGGACGGAAGCCTTCTGTGTGTGGGGAAGGGGAACGAGGACTGGAACTGCTCCGCTCCCCACGGCGCAGGCCGTCTCATGAGCCGCAGCGAGGCCAAGGAGAGCTTCACTGTTTCGGAGTTCAAAAAGCAGATGGCAGGGGTGTACACCACCTCTGTGGGGCGGGGGACGCTGGACGAGTGCCCTATGGCCTACAAGGGGATGGAGGACATCTTGGCGAATATCGCGCCCACCGCGGAGGTGCAGGAGATCCTCCGTCCTGTCTATAACTTTAAGGCTGGCGAGTCAGAGGCGTAGGGGAGACGTGGGGCAGGCAGGGGCTTGTATTATTTTGTCACTTTTTGTTTTTATTTTGTCACCAATTCCGCCTTACATTTTTTCTCCCGATGGCGCATACTAAGCGAAGAATTTTGTAAAGGGAGCTTCCCGCCATGATACGACGTCTATTCGCCCTCGCTTGCTCACTGCTTTTGCTTCTCACATTGGCCTGTTCCGCCCCCGCTGAACCCAAGGACGGCGGCGCTGACGACAGCGGTGTCAGTACCTCACAGCCCGACTCCTCCAAGCCGGCGGATCACATCCCCCCGGAGGACAGCCAGCCAATAGAGGATGAGAACCAAAAGGGGACAGAGCCCCCCATTGACGGTGCTGCCGATGAGGGCAATGACGATACCGGGGAGGGGCGGCGCCCCATCGACCCGGAGAAACCTATGGTGGCCCTGACCTATGACGATGGGCCCCACGGGGTGTATACCGACCAGATTTTGGACATTTTGGAGGAGAATCGGTCGGTAGCCACCTTTTTTGAGGTGGGCCGCAGCCTCTACAATGACGCCGACGCGGTGCGCCGGGCGGAGGCCATGGGCTGTGAGATAGGCAGCCACTCCTACCGCCACGCCGACTTGGGGAAGCTGTCCAAGGAGGCGATCCTCTCGGATTTGGACAAGGCAGACGCCAACTTTCAGGATGTGCTGGGCCACAAGCCCACCCTTCTGCGTCCGCCCTATGGTTCTCTGAGCCGGACGCTGCATGGCTCTACCGGCCGCAGCCTCATCGCCTGGTCCATTGATACGGAGGACTGGCTCTCCCGGGATGTGGAGAAGATTTTGGCCACCGTGCAGGGTGTCGGCGATTTGAATGGCCAGGTGATTTTGATGCACAGCACCTATGATACCAGCGTGGAGGCCAGCCGGATCCTGATCCCGTGGCTTATTGAGGAGGGCTATCAGCTGGTGACGGTGACGGAGCTGATCACCCAGCACTATGGTGACTCCCTTCAGGCCAATGGGCTCTATAATTACGAGTATTTCCACTTCGGACGGCCGGTCTCCCTGCCCGCCGCCGTCCCGGAGACGCCCCCCGTGGTGGTCCCGGAGACGCCCCCCGTGGTGGCCCCGGAGCAGCCGGAATTGCCGCCGGAGGACCCCGGTACACTGCCGCCGGAGGGATCGGAACCACCGCCGGAGGATTCTGGTCCAGACTCCACTGACGGCTCGGAGCTGACCCCGGGGGAGACCACGCCTGAGGAGCCGCCGCCAGAGGAGGACCCAGGGGAGGGCGTGCCGCCAGAAGAGGGTGAAGGCCAAACGCCTCCAGAGGCCCCGCCGGAGGACACAGGGGAGCCGGGAGAGGCTCCTGCAGAGGGGACAACATCCGTCCCGGATGAGACGCCAGACGGCGGTGAAGATGCACCCGCCTGAGCATACATAACGTGAGAGGGACCGCTCCTTTGGGAGCGGTCCCTCTTTGTCCGTCACGAAAACTTCAGATACCGTACATCGACGGCCTTGCAGAGCCACACGCCGTTCTCCGACAGGTAGAACACCGCCCCGTCCCGGACCATGGCGGCGGCGTTCACGGTGAGCACCACCGGTGTGCCGTGGCGCCGGCCCACCGCCGTGGCGGTCTCCCGGTCCTTGGAGAGGTGGACATACTGCCGGCCCATGGGCTTCAGCCCCTCCCGACGGATGGGGGAGAGGAAACGCTGCGCGGTGCCGTGGTAGAGGACCGCCGGCGGCTGGGCCGGCTGGAGCTCCACATCCACAGCGATGGAGTGGCCCTGACTGGCCCGGATTTTGGTGTGGTCGTCGTTGAAAGCATAGCGCTGCTTGTTGTTCTCCCGGACAATCCGCTCCAGAGTTTCCCGGTCAATGGTGCGGCCCGCACGGCGGACACCGGCAATCAGTGCCTCCACATCGGCCCAGCCGTGCTGGTCCAAGGTGATCCCCGCGGCCTGTGGCTCATGGCGCAGCACTAAGCTGAGAAAGCGGCCCAGCTTGATATCCGCTTGACTTTGTTCCATGTGAGTTTTCCTCTTTTTTCCTTACATTAAATCAGCTTCTCAAAGTAGTAGAAGGTGTCGTCCTCCCGCTGCGGGCGCATACAGGCGGCGAGCATCCTTTTGGAGGCCTCATTTTCCTTGAAGCACTTAGCCTCCAAGCGTGTGAGACCCAGCTCATAGAGCGCCCAGTCTGCCGCGGCGGCGAAGGCCTCGGCTCCGTAGCCGTTTCCGTCGAACTCCGGCAGAATACGGCAGCCCAGCTCCGCCGCGCCCTTGCAGTCGAAGCGGTAGAGCACCACCTCCCCGATAAACTGATCTTCTAAGCGGATGGCGAAATTCAGAGCCAGACGGTTTTTGAAGTCATTGCGGGCCACCCGGTAGAAATAGTTATCCGTCAGAGGACCCTTCAGGTCCTTCCGGTAGTCATAGCCCCACAGGCGGTTGCGCACGTCATCCAAGCACAGGCGGTTGTAAGCGTCCCGGTCCGAGGGCTGGATGGCGTCCAGCGTCAGGCGGTCGGTGCGCAGGGTGGGGATGGCCTTGAGCCGGGTGAGCTCCGTGGCGGTGATGAGCTTGTACTTGCTGCCCATGGCGCAGGGGTGGTACTGGGTTTTACTGGTGCGCAGGCCCCGGTCTGCCCCGTCATCCTCCCGGTTGATATAGGCGCACTTCCCGGCAAAATGGGCGGCGAAGGACTGCACCATGGTGGGGTAGATCCCCTCATAGTCCGGAAGAGCCTTCTCAATGTGACAGACCAAGGTGTCGCCGCAGATCTCTCCCACACTGATGGCTAAGAAGCGTCCCTCCAGCTCAATGGCGCCGGCCAGCAGCCAAGGCTTGCCGATCTGACGGGTGAGCTTCCGGGCGTAGCACAGCTCCTTCTTGGCCAAGGCGCTCTCCTTGTGAAAGACCCGGTGAAATTCATCCCAAAACCGCTCCAGCTTCTCCGCATCCTCCGGTACAATGGGGCGGAACTGGGCCTCCGGGTAGAGCTTGCGGAACTTGTTGATATGGTTGCGCTGACCGGAGTAGTGCCGGCCGGCGAAGGTGATGAGATCCTCCGCGCGGTAGAGGTAGTCCTGCCACAGCCGGTTGTTCTCCACCTGGGCACAGGGGTAGCGGGGGAGCACCCGGCCCAGCTCCTCCTCGGGCACTTGGTAGAACACGGGACAGATGCCCTGCTCCCGGCAATAGTCCTCAATGGCGGTGATGGCCTCCTCAATGCTGCTGGCGGCGTTCAGAGGGACGGGGTAGTCGAAAACGGTGCGGCCGTGGGAGGTGCTTTTGACGATGAGACAGCCGCCCTCTTGGGCAAATGTGGGGGAGAAGTGGTGCTTCCACATGAGCTTTACGCCTAAGGAGTACTCACACAGGCGGTAGGAGCAGTTTTTGTAGTATTTCCGCAGCTTGGCGGCATTGCGTACATTGACGGAGGAAAAAGTCAGCATAGGGTCATTTAACTCTCATTTCTTTTAAAATTTGGAATGGGCAGCACCTGTGCCCAAGGGGCTGTGCAGGTCGCCGACCACCTCTTTGGAGTAGTCGATCAGCCGCAGGGTGATGGGCGTGGTTTGCCGCAGGGAGTGGACGGCAATGCCCAGGGAGCGGCTGGCGCAGGGGGATAAGGGCAGGGCTATGATGTTGTCCCGCCGCCCTTGGAGAATCAGGTCGGACAGGATGCTGTACCCCAGACCCAGTTCCACCATGGAGATCACGGTGGCATCGTCCACAGAGGTATCCCGGATGTCCGGGGCGACGCCTGCCCGGTGGAAGATGGGCAGGATGTCGTAGTCAAACCCCAGGGAGGGCATCAGGAATTCACGCCCCTCAAACTCCGAAACGGGAAAGGCATTCAGCCCGCCCATGGGGTCGTTGGGGGGCAGAATGGCCAGCAGGGGATCGTCCCACAGAGGAATCCAGTCGAATCCCTCCCGCCGCTGGTTGCTGACGAAGGACAGATCCACCTTGTCCTCTTGGAGCCAGGTGTACATCTCGTCCACGTTGCCCATCCGGATATCCACGCTGATGTCCGGATAGTCCCGGCGAAATTTGGAGACAATGGAGGGCAGCCAGTGCATGCAGATGCTGGAGTAGGCCGCTACCCGGATATTCTCCTTCTTCGTGCTGCCCACCAGCGCGATCTGATTCTCCAGCCGCTTGGCCGCCTGCTGCAGATCCCGCACCGCCGGCAGCAGCCGCTCCCCGGCGGTGGTCAGGCGCACACCGTACCGGTCCCGGAGGAGAAGGGAGAGCCCCACCTCTTTTTCCAGCGCGTGCATCATGTGGGTCAGCCCCGACTGGGTATAGCCCAGCCGCTCGGCGGCCTTGGTAAAGCTGCCCGCCTCCACCGCGGTCAGCAGCGCCTCCCACTTCTTCGTATCCATAAAATTTTCTCCTTATCCATTAGGAAACGTAATATATATTATAATCTCGGTGTTGTCCTTTTGCAATATCTTTGCTACAATAAAAAACAAGCATATTTTTCACAAAAATGGTCAGATTTACACAAGAAGATTTTTTCCGCGGGAAGCGGAGCAAAAGGAAAAGAAGGGGGCTTGCGGCCTGTTCCGAGCCTCCGAGAAAAGGAGAACGAGATGAGTAAAAAGAGAGAATCCTGGGGCAGCAATGTGGGGTTTCTGCTGGCGGCTATCGGGTCGGCGGTGGGCTTGGGGAATATCTGGGCCTTCCCCTACAAGATGGGCCGGGCCGGCGGAGCGGTGTACCTGATCATCTACCTGATTCTGGCGGTGCTGGTAGGCGTCCCCATGATGGTCAGCGAGCTGGCCATCGGCCGAAAGACGGGCTTGGGCGTGGTGGGGGCCTACCACAAGCTGAGCCGGCGCTTCGGCTGGATCGGCTGGCTGGCGGTACTCTCCCCCCTGTTGATTCTGGGGTTCTACACGGTTCTGGGGGGCTACTGCATTGAGTATATGTGCCTGAATTTGGCGAATTTGGGCTTTGACCGCCATGCGGCCACAGGGCAGGAGCTTTTCGCTGGGATGCTCACCAACCAGTTTGGCGCGCTGATGTTTACCTTCTTGTACCTGATTCTGGGCTACCTCATCATCAAGGGGGGCATCAAGGGGGGCATTGAACGGTTTAACCGTGTGGGAATGCCCGCCTTGGCCATTATGCTGGTGGTGGTCATCGTCCGCAGCCTGACTCTCCCCGGCGCGGTAGAGGGCCTGAAATTCATGTTCCTTCCCGGCTACGCGGTAAGCCATGGCTATATTGCGGAGAACCCGGGCTTTATCTCTGTGCTGGCCACTGCGGGGGGGCAGATGTTCTTCTCGCTGTCCTTGGCCATGGGCATCATGGTGACCTATGGCTCCTACCTCCACGCCGATGAGGACCTTTTGAAGAATTCGGTAGTGGTAGTGGCGGCGGACACCATCGTGGCGCTGATGGCTGGCTTGGCGGTGCTGCCGGCGGCCATCGCCACCTATGGTACCCAAGCCAAGCTCAACGGCCCGTCGCTGCTGTTTGTCACTCTGCAGGACGTATTCAACACCATGGGTGCAGTGGGACCGCTGTTCGGTGCGGTGTTCTACCTTCTGGTGCTGGTGGCGGCGGTGTCCTCCTCCATCGCCCTGACAGAGGTGCTGGTCACCTTCCTGATGGACCACGCCAACCTCCGGGGCAAGGTGGGGGACCGGCGGAAGATTTCTCTGTGGGTCTCGGCTATTGTACTGGTGCTGGCCACCATCGTCTCCATCGACGGTCTGGGCAGCAATGGCCTGTGGGTGCCTCTGAAGGAGCAGCTGAGCTACGTCCAAGAGGGCGTAGTGCGCTACGTGCCCTTTACGGAGACTTGGCTGGACTTTTTGGACTGCCTCAGCGAGGGTTTGATGATGCCCTTGGGTGCGCTGCTGCTGTCCTTTATGGTCAGCTGGGAGATCAAGCCGGAGACGGTGCTGCATGAGGTAGGCACGCCTATGCAGGCGGCGTGGGTGCAGAGGGCCTACCGGGTGTGTATGCGGGTAATTGTGCCGGCGGTGATGGTGCTGGTGCTGATGGGACAGATTAGTGATTTCTTTGGGCTGAAATGGTTTTGAGGAAGGGGGATTAGAAATTAGGAGTGAATATCTCCGGTTTTGCCGGACGATTGAAATGGGCGTGTAATAAGTCCTGTATTGCGCCGCGGGACAAGAATAGCATATCCTCCCCGCTCCTTGGTCATACTAACCCACAAATAAGGGGAGGTGCCTATGGAGCAGATAACCAAAAGCTTAGAGAAAAATCGCCGGATATTGGATGATAAAATCGGCGTCGGCCGCAACTTTGATGTAATCTCCCGTGACCTGATGATTGGCGGCAGGTCCGCCCGCCTCTATGTGCTGGATGGTTACGGCGACGACAGCGTTATCGAGCGGATTGTCTCCTTCCTGCTGCAGGTGCAGCCGGAGGATATGGAGAGTACCACCGACATGGATCAGGTCATCCGCCGCTTTGTTACCTTTGGCGAGGTGAATGCGGAGAACCGGCTGCGGGAGATCCTTACCGGCGTATTCTTAGGCAAAATGGCCCTGATTATCGAGGGCTTTGATTACTGCGCGCTCATCGACGCCAAAACCTTTCCCAGCCGGGGTGTGCAGGAGCCCTCTGATGGCCGGGTGCTCCGGGGGGCCCATGACGGGTTTGTGGAGGTGCTGCTGCAGAATACCTCCCTGATCCGCCGGCGGATTAGGGATGAGAATCTCACCTTGGAGAACCACAAGGTGGGGGCTAACAGCCGCTCAGACATCGTGTTGGCCTACATGGAGGACCGGGTGGATCAGAAGCTCTTAGAGGAGATCCGGCGGAAGCTTGCGAGGATCGACGTGGGCTCCATTACCATGAGCCAAGAGAGCGTAGCCGAGGCCATGATGGCCCCCCAGTGGTACAATCCTTTCCCCAAGGTCCGCTACACCGAGCGTCCGGACACCGCCGCCGCCTGCATCATGGAGGGGTTCGTGGTGCTGCTGGTGGACAACTCCCCCTCGGTGATGCTCCTGCCCACCCACTTCTTCGACTTCATGGAGGAGGCCAACGACTACTACTTTCCGCCTCTTATCGGCACCTATCTGCGCTATATCCGCATTGCTGTGTTCATTTTGTCCTTGGTAATCACCCCCATCTGGTACCTCTTGGCCAAAAGCCCCCATATGGTGCCCGACTGGCTCCAGTTTGTCACCGTGGAGGAGGAGGGCCACGTGCCTCTGCTGGCCCAGCTCCTGCTGGTGGAGTTTTTGATCGACCTGCTCAAGCTGGCCTCCCTGAACACCCCGGACGTGCTCAGCAGCTCCTTCTCCATGATCGGGGCGCTGATTTTGGGGGACTTCGCCGTGCAGGCCCGGTGGCTGGTGCCGGAGGTGCTGGTGTATATGGCCTTTGTCTCCATCGCCAGCTTCGCCCAGCCCAGCTTCGAGCTGGGGTACGCCTTTAAGCTCATGCGGGTGGTGCTGCTGATTCTCATCGCCATCGCCGACTGGTGGGGCTTCGCGGCGGGGATGGTGCTGCTGCTCGTGCTGCTGTTTACCACCAAACCCATCGTGGGCAGGGGATACATGTACCCCGTCTGGCCCTTCGACAAGGAGGCCCTAAGCCGCTTGCTAATCCGCAAGCCCATCAATCGAGATAACTCTTAGGAGTATCGACAGAGAATATTTCAAAACGTATAAAAGAGAGGGCGGTTATTCTGCCCTCTCTTACTGTATCCCGATGCTGTGATCATTCCACATGCTCTCTGTGGCAGGCGATAAACGCCTCTGCGGAGAAATCCGGGAGACACCCCTTTTCCTCCAACAGCAATTTCACCAGCGCCGCAGCTCTGGCTTGGGTGTTGGTGCTTCTGGCCGGATTGAATTCGATGTCTGTAAAGTGGGTATAACCCCGGATCGCCTCCGCCGCTTCTGCCGGGAGGGATTCCTTCACGGCTTGCATATAGATATAGTCATAAAATACCGTCTTAGGCGTCAGCGGGAACGCCTCCCCTTGGTAGCGGAAGGCCCGCAGAGGCCCTGACGCCCGCAGCCGCGGGTCCCTCTTAGCCTCCTTGGGAGGCACCTCCAGCAGATCGGAAAAGGGACCGCCATTCTCAAAGACCTTGGCGCTCTGAAACACATTTTCGAGGGTGTACCCGCCCAGCCGGAGGTTGAAGGCGCTCAGCTTTGCCCCGATGTCACAGCGGCTCTTGGTGCTGACCTCCAGCGGCGCCGCTGCCCCGTCTGACTGCCGGATGGCGTCATGGAGACTTTCGATGGACTTCTGCTTCTGCGATACCGCGAAGCCGGGAAACCACTGGAAGGTATAGGGGATGCCCACAACCTTCCCGCTGCGGATCAAAAATACTGGACGCTCTGCCATGTCTCTCCTCCTATCAAACACCTTGCTCCGTCAGAAAGCGCGCAATTACCTCAATTCTCCCAACAATGTGCCGGTTGAATGCTTCCAGCTCCTCCGCCGGTACCCACAGCTCTTGGTGGTAGGACCGGCCCACAGTCTGCACCGGGTAGCGGGCGGCGAAGGCGTCATCCACCTCAAATTGGGTGATGAAGCCCTGAAAGCCGGAGTTTTTGTCCATAGTGTTCCATCGTTCGGCGATCTCCGCGGCGTACTGGCGGTTCAGCACCGGGTAGAAGATGGGCTGCTCTGGCAGCCGGGGCGGGAAGGCGGTGAAGCCGCTGCCTTCAATGAGCCGCAGCTCCTCTGCCCCCACGGGACGGTAGAGCACCATGGGCGGAGCCTCCTATCTACGGGTAAAAATCAGTTTTTCCAAAACATATTGCCCAATATCTCGTCCAAAACATTTAAAAGCACCACGGCAAAGCCGTAAGAGGCCAGAGCGATCCCGGAGTGCGCGTCAAAGACGTATCGGCCCCAAATCGCGGCGCAGACGGCCAGCAGCACCGGCAGGAGGGCGATATAGGCGGCGAGCCCCATGATACTGAGCTTGTACCAGTCCTCCTCAGGGATTCTCCGGCCTCCCCGGTACCGCCCGCCGAGGAGGAGCCACAGGCGCTTGCTCCTGACCGTCACATAGAGTCTCCGGCTCAGGCACCTGCGGTCATATGCGGTAAAAAGCTGGCAGATCCCCCAGTACATTGCCGCCGCAAAGACACAGAGCGCAATGTCTTCCACCGTGGCCGTCACCCCTTCAGTGCCGCGGCGTAAAGCTCGTTCCGGTTCAGACCGGTGTCGGCGGCCACGGCTCTCACAGCCTCCTTCATGCCCAGACCCTCCTCCTCCCGGCGGCGGCGGACCAGCGCCACGCCCTCGTCCAGAGTGACGGCGGTCTCCTCCACTGGCTCCGCCCCGGCCAGTACCAGCACGAACTCCCCCCGGGGGGGTGTCTCGGTGTACCGCTCCACGGCGGCGGCGAGGGTGGTACGGATGGTCTCCTCGTGGAGCTTGGTCAGCTCCCGGCAGAGGGCGAGGGGGCGGTCCCCGAAGACCTCCAGCATGTCCTGAAGGGTGGTCAGCAGCTTGTGGGGGGCCTCGTAGAAGATCATAGTCCGCTGCTCTGTCACAAGGGACTGGAGGTGCTCCCGGCGGTTCTTTTTGTTGGTGGTGAGGAACCCCTCAAAGGTGAACCGGCCCGTGGGCAGCCCCGAGGCTGCCAGCGCACAGATCAGGGCGCAGCAGCCGGGGATGGGAATCACCTCCACGCCGTTCTCTGCGCAGGCGCGGACAATGTCCTCCCCCGGATCACTGACAGCGGGCATCCCCGCGTCGGTAATGAGGGCGCAGTCCTCCCCAGCCAGCAGCCGCCGGAGCAGCGTCTCCCCGGCGGTGATATGGTTGTGCTGATGGTAGCTCAGAAGAGGCTTTTTGATGCCGAAGTGGTTGAGGAGCTTCACCGACACACGGGTGTCCTCGGCGGCAATGAAGTCCACCGCCTCCAAGGTGGACAGGGCACGGGGACTGAAATCGCTGAGATTCCCGATGGGCGTGGCCACCAAGTAGAGTGTTCCAGACATAGACACCTCCTGTTGGGTCATCGGTTCCCATTTAACGGGACCGGAAGTAGATGGCATGCAGCTCCTCACTGTCCCCGCCGTCGGCGTTTTTCAGCAGCAGAGGCGGCTCCATGCTTAGACCGGGCTTCCCGCCCCGCCTGCCCTCGCACAGCAGCAGGGAGGGGGCGGCCTCCGGGGTGCTCTGCACCGTCCGCAGCCGCTTGGGCTCGATCCCCGCCTGCCGCATGGCCCAGAGGAGGTCGCACAGCCGCTCCGGCCGGTAGACGACAGACAGCCGCCCGCCCCACCGGAGCAGCCGCCCGGCGGCGGCGCAGACCTCCTCGATAGTGCATCCCGCCTCTCCCCGGGCCAGACGCAGGGCGTCGGAACGGGGAGCGTACCCATGGCCTTGGGCAAAGTAAGGGGGATTGGAGACCACTAAATCGAAGTTTCCTGCGGGCAGTATGCCGTTCAGCGCGCGAAGGTCGGCGCAGTGCTGGTGGGCGGCGAGGTTGTTTTCCTCCATCGTCTTTTCAGCCAGCGCCAGTGCCGCCGGCTGAAGCTCCACATTGTGGAGTGTTAATTCCCCCTGACGGATCATGAGCAGCAGGCCCAGCAGGCCGGTGCCGGCGCCTAAGTCGCAGACGCGCTCCCCCGCCTTGGTACGGGTGAAGGCCGATAGGAGGAAGGTGTCGGTGACAGGGGGAAAGAGGGCGTCGTCGTAGAAGAAAACCGGTCCCCCCGGCCAGAGGCGGTCGCAATGCTGCAAGATACCTCCCCCTTTCTCCATGCAGTGTCTGTATTCTATAGCAAAAAGTGGAATGGCGCAATCATTTTTTTCCGCCCGACTGGGCACAATGCCGGATAACGGATTGGCAGGGCGCACAAAATCGCATATTTGGCCGATGAAATGCAAAAGCCGCCGCAAACCTCTTTACTTTTCGGATTTGCAGTGATACAATCCCCTTGTTATACGGAAAAAAGAAAAGGAGCTTTCCTATGAATAAGCCCGTGATCATTACTGCCGACAGTACCTGTGATATCTCTGAGAAGTTGAAAGAACAACTTCAAATTGCCGTCCTGCCCCTCACCGTGATGGAGGGGGATCAGGCCTTTAAGGACGGCGTGGATATCACCCCCGCCCGGATCTACGATGACTACCGCCAGAAGGGACAGCTGCCCAAGACTGCCGCCATCTCCCCGCAGGAGTTTACCGACTTCTTCACCCCCTTGGTGGAGAAGGGCTGCGAGGTGGTGCACTTGGATATCAGCTCCAAGCTCTCCGGTTCCTACCAGAACGCCTGTATCTCCGCCATGGAGCTGGAGGGGATCTACCCCATTGATACCACTCACCTGAGCAGCGGCATGGCGCTGATGCTGCTGGAGGCCTGCCGTCTCCGGGACGAGGGGCGCTCCGCCTGGGAGATCTCCGAGTACCTGAACGCCTACCGGGAGAAGGTGCGCACCAGCTTCGTGGTGGACACGCTGGAATTCATCTGGAAGGGAGGACGGTGCAGCGGTGTCACCGCCTTAGGGGCCAACCTGCTGCACATCAAGCCCTGCTTGGAGATGCACGATGGGGAGCTGAAGGTGGGGAAGAAGTACCGGGGCGCCATGCGCAAGGTCTATGCCCAGTACATCCGCGATAAGCTCACCACCGACGATGTGGACCCCCGGGCCGCTATCCTGGTCAACTCCGGGGAGATTCCCGAGGAGGTGCTGGAGGAGCTCGCCGCGCTGGCAAAGGAGCTGGTCCCCTTCGAGACCTTCCTCACTGCCCAAGCCGGCTGCACCGTGTGCAGCCACTGCGGCCCCGGCACCGTGGGGATGTTCTACGCGGTGAAATAGGGAGAAATAGGGATAGGAAAGCCCCCGTCCGCCGGACGGGGGCCGCTTTTACTGCTTTTTTGACCGCTTCTCCGGCTCCGGTTTCCCTTGGAGATCGTCGATGGTCATCTGCTGCATCTCCTCGTCGGTGACGGGAACATGGGTGCGGTAGTTGTAGGCGTGGACGGGCAGGCCCTTCTCCGTCAGCCGCCAGACGCAGAACTTGCGCACGCCGGTGTAGAGGCAGGCGAACAGGGGCACGCCGATGAACATCCCAAGAATCCCCCACAATCCGCCGCCCACCAAGATGGCCACAATCACCCAGAAGCTGGAGAGGCCGGTGGAGTCCCCCAGAATCTTGGGCCCCAGAATATTCCCGTCGAACTGCTGGAGGATGATGATAAAGACGATGAAGTACAGACACTTCATGGGGCTGTCCAGCAGGATAATGAAGGCGCAGGGGATGGCCCCCAGGAAGGGCCCGAAGAAGGGGATGATGTTGGTCACCCCCACCACCACACTGATCAGCGGGGTATAGGGGAAGTTGATGATGCTGGAGCAGATGAAGCAGATAATGCCGATAATCAGCGAATCCAAGAGCTTTCCCCGGAAGAAGCCGCTGAAAATCCGATTTACCGCCTTGGCTCCGTCGATGATCTGGGCCGCCCGGCGCTGGGAGAAGAAGCTGTAGGTCATTTTGCACCCGGTGGCGGCAAAGGCCTCCTTGGTGGCCAGCAGGTAGACGGAGACGATAATCCCCACCAGAAGGTTCTTAAAGAAGTTGATAATCACCAGAAAGCCGGTGGTGAGGGTGGTGGTGATGGAGGCCAAGGCCCCTTGAACCTGGGGCAGGAGGGTGTTGCGCAGCCACTGCATCATGTCGTTGTAGTAGGTCGCCATCATGGAGCTCATCCACCGCTCGGCATCGGGATTGTCCTCCAAAAACTTCTGAATCCAGCCCAAAATCGTGTTGTAGTACGCCTCGGCGTTGCCCACTAAGGCAACAATGCTGGCATAGAGCTGGGGCAGCAGTACGCTGAGGAGGAGGTAGAAGCAAACCGCCACCCCCACCCAAGTGATCAGGATGCTCAGTGCCCGGACCAGCTCCTTCTTCATCCGCCGGCGGGTGCAGAGCAGCCGCTCCACGGCGTTGACCACCGGGGAGAGCACATAGGCCATCACAAAGCCGTAGCTCACCGGGGAGAGGATTGTCACCAGCTTTCCGATATAGTCGAAGAGCACGCTGTTTTGAAACACGGTGTCGTAAAACACCAGCGCGCCGCAGATTACGCAGAAGGCCGTCAGGCCCCAGTAGAGGTACTTTCGCTCCTGTTCCATCCTGTATCTTCCGTCCTTTTTAAATATTGTTAAAAACAGTTAAGAATAGTTTACCTGAAAAGAAAAAGAATTGCAATACCCTGCAGACTATGGTATACTGCTGAAACAGAAAGCTGTGCCGTTTTTTTCAATCGGACAACTTTTTTTGATGAGATGAAAACAGTATAAACAGTGAAAAACCGCTGAAAATCCCCTTTTTTCGCCGTAAAAATCCGACTCTGCCGACAAGGGCCAAGCCGATGCCGCCTGTTCCCGGCGGCATCTTTTACGGAGCTTTATCACCACACGGAAAGGATCGGTCCCCATGGCCAAAAAGCTGCTGTTTATTGTCAATCCCAAGGCCGGCCGCCGCCGCCCCCGGGATATTTTCTTTACCATCTTCTCCATCTTCTCCGAGGCCGGTTATCTCATCTGCCTGCGCCAGACCCAAGGCCCGGGCGACGCGGAGCGCATCGCCCGGGAGGAGGCTGGGGAGTACGACTTGGTGGTCTGCTACGGAGGTGACGGCACCCTGAGCCAGACGGTAAACGGCCTCCTTACCCTCTCTGACCCGCCGCCGGTGGGGTATATCGCCGGGGGCAGCACCAACGACTTCGCCGCCAGCCTCCGTTTGCCCCAGGACCCGGCCATGGCGGCTTGGTCCATCGTGGCCGACCCGGTCCGCCGTATTGACACCGGACGGTTTAACGATGCCCGCTTTGTCTATGTAGCTTCTTTCGGGGCCTTCACCAAGGCCTCCTACTCCGCGCCCCAGACCATCAAGAACGAGCTGGGCCATTTGGCGTATATCTTGGAGGGGGTCAGGGACCTGTCCAGCCTGCGCTTCCTCCCCGCCCGTGTGGAGGCCGATGGGGAGGTGTTCGAGGGCCGGTTTCTCTTCGGCGCGGTGGCCAACGCCACCTCCATCGGCGGCCTGATCAAGCTCTCACCGGAGACGGTAGTCTTGGACGATGGGAAGTTTGAGCTGCTCTTGGTCCCTGAGCCCAAATCCGTGGCGGCGCTGAACGACATGGTAAAGACGCTGGTGCTCCAAGATTTCAGTGGCAGCCAGGGGCTGATTCTCCGCCACGTGTCCCATGTCACCGTGGACACGGAGGAGGCGCTGACTTGGTCCTTGGATGGCGAGGGGACGCTCCCTGTCGCCCATGTGGAGATCGAAAACCTCTGCCGCGGCTTGACGGTGCAGCTATAGCGGGATAGAAACCAAAACACTGCCGCCCTCTTCGGAGGACGGCGGTGTTTTCGCATTTTTCGGACATGCCCCCAGAGATTTGCCTTTTTCCCTCAACTGTGCTATACTGCCTCCTAACACTCTTAGAAAGGAGTTCCCCTTATGACACAGGAGAAAAAGACCTCCCACCGCGACGAAGCGGTACTCTTACTCAACAAGGGCAAGCGCGGCCTGCTGCGCGTCGTCTTTGGGCGCACTGCCATGGTGATCCTCCTGCTGGTGGTGCAGGTGTTTCTGCTTTTTACCGCCTTCTTCCGCATTTTGGGGGACTTTCTGATCCCCTACGTGGCTGCCACCGGCCTGATCGGCACCATTATGGCCGCGGTAATCATCAACGACTGGCGCAAAAGCTCCTCGGCAAAGCTGACTTGGATCTTCCTCATTTTCCTGATCCCTGTGCTGGCCGCGCCGCTCTACTTCTTCATCAACATGGACTTGGGACACCGCTTGGTTCACCACCAGCTCCAGACCATCTACCAGCAGACCCGCCCCCTGCTCCAGCAGGACCCGGAGGACTTGGCCGCTCTGCCGGCGGAGAGCCAGGGGGTGGCGCGCTACGCCTATGGGGTGGGGGGCTTTCCCCTCTGCCGCGGCTCCGACGCCCGCTACTACCCTCTGGGGGATGATGCCTTTGCCGCCATGCTGGAGCGATTGGAGGCGGCGGAGCACTTTATCTTCTTGGAGTATTTCATCATCGAGGAGGGATACATGTGGGGCCGCATCCTCAGCATCCTGGAGCGGAAGGCCCGGGAGGGCGTGGAGGTCCGCGTCCTCTATGACGGCACCTGCTCGCTGGTGCTCCTGCCCTACAGCTACCCCCGAAAGCTGGAGGCGCTGGGAATCCAGTGCAAGGTGTTCGCTCCCCTGCGGGTGCTGGTGTCCACCCACTACAACAACCGGGACCACAGGAAGATTCTGGTAATCGACGGGAAAACCGCCTTCACCGGCGGCATCAATCTGGCCGATGAGTACATCAACCGCAAGAGCCCCTACGGCCACTGGAAGGACAACGCCATCGAGATCACCGGCCGGGCGGTGGACAGCCTCACGCTGATGTTTTTGCAGATGTGGAGCATAGAGGGGCCCTCCGGGGAGGACTACCGGCGCTACCTCACCGCCCCGTCAGTGGAGGCCCCCGGCTTCCTGATGCCCTTTGGCAGCTGTCCCTTCGGCGATGAGCGTGTGGGGGAGATGGTGTACTTGGACATCATCAACCGGGCCAAACGATACGTCCACGTGTTCACACCCTACCTGATTTTAGACAACCAGCTGGCCACCGCCCTGACCTTCGCCGCCCGCCGGGGGGTGGAGGTGCTCCTGATCCTGCCCCACATCCCGGATAAAAAGACCATCTTCGCTCTGGCCAAGACCTACTACCCCCAGCTGCTGGAGGGCGGGGTGCAGATCTACGAGTACACCCCCGGCTTCGTCCACGCCAAGGTGCTGGTCAGCGACGACGAGCGGGCGGTGGTGGGCACCATCAACTTTGACTACCGCAGCCTGTACCTCCACTTTGAGTGCGGCGTCTACATGGAGGGCGCCAAGGCGGTGGGGGAGGTGGAGGCGGACATCCAGAACACCCTTCGGAGCTGTGAGATAGTCACGCTGACCCAATGCCGCAGCCGTCACCTGATCAACAAGCTCATCGGAGCTGTTCTTCGCCTCTTTGCGCCGCTGCTGTAGGGCGCGGATCGCCGGCATAGCGCCTCTCTGCAAAAAAAGACGGGAGAGAAGCCCCAAACAGGACTTCTCTCCCGCTTTTTCACACTGCCGGAGAGCCAGCGACCGGCGTTCAGCGTCCCCGGTGCTTCGCCCTCCGCTTCTGCTGGCGGAGGGCAAATTGCCGCTCGGTCTCCGCCTCCTTTGCCGCCCTGCCGCTCTGGCTCCGCCGCTCCTTCCCCGCCTCCCGCTGGAGGGACAGGGCCTGCTGGGCCTTGGTGCGCTTCACCGGCCTTTGGAGGCTCCGCTGAATCTCCCGCTGCCGCCGCTTGGGGTTTCCCGCCTGTGCTGGCCCTGCACCGTCGGGGAGGGCGGGGGAGAAGGACAGACGGTGGAAGTTCTGGAGCAGGTAGTCCAGCACCTCATAGTCCTTGGGCTCCGGGCCGAATACGATGCGGCAGACGCGGTAATGTCCCGCCTCCCGCCGCTCGTAGAGTCCCACCCAGAAGGGGGCCTCGAAAAATACTGTCAGGGATGCCTGTGAAATCGCCATGGTGTAAGTCCTCCTTTTGTTTCGTCACAGAGAACGGACAACCAAGGAGGCAGGTTACTGACGGCGGAAGGGGGGGAGGCGGCGTCCCCGCCCCGCCGCGCCCGGACTACCGACCGGGCTGTGTTTTTATCTCCGCGGAACCAGTATAGCGCAAAAAAACGCCGGATGCAAGGCACATCTGCCCCTTTCCAGCGTCTATAGAGACAGAGTCCCATTTTTATCAAATAAGGAGGCGTCCGTCATGAAAAAGTGTACTATGCTGCTCTTAGCTCTGATCGCCCTCGCTCTTTTAACCGTCCTCGCCGCCTGCCGACAGACCGGCGGGGAGGAGGACCATTCCGGCGCCGGAAACGCCAAGCCGGTAATCTATCTCTATCCGGAGGAGGAGACAGAGGTATCTGTCCAGCTGGACTTTCAAGGCACCCTCACCGCCACCTGGCCCGCCTATCCCGACGGCGGCTGGCAGGTGCGGGCCCTGCCCGACGGCACCCTCTATGACGAGGAGGGGGGGAGCTACAGCTACCTCTTCTGGGAGGGGGTCACGGACAGAGAGTACGACTTCTCAGAGGGATTCTGTGTGGCCGGTGCGGACACAGGAGAATTTCTGCGCCGTACCCTCTCAGAGATGGGCTTGACACCCCGGGAATACAACGAGTTTATCGTCTACTGGCTGCCCAAAATGCAGGAGAACCCCTACAACCGCATTGCCTTCCAAAGGGAGCGGTATACCGACAGCGCCCAGTTGACCATTACCCCGGCCCCGGACAGCCTTCTGCGGGTCTTTATGGCGTGGAGCCCCATAGAGGAGCCGGTGGAGATGGTTCCCCAGACCTTCCAGCCCCTTCAGCGGGAGGGCTTCACTGTGGTGGAGTGGGGCGGCGCGGAGGTCCGCTGACCGGCCTTTTTGCAAAAAAAGTTGCGTATTGTGCCCAACCGTGATATACTTCTTCTATTGGCCTGCCACAGAGCGGGATCTCTGTTCTCCGCCTACTTCGTGCCGGCTAAGGGAGGTTTTATGGGCATTTTATACTTTTTTGAGTCCATCCGCAGCCCGGTACTGGACCAGATCATGAGCTTGATTACCCATTTGGGGGAGGAGGCCGTCTTTTTAGTGGCGGCGCTGCTGATTTTCTGGTGCGTGGACAAAAACCGGGGCTACTACCTGATGGCGGTGGGCTTTGTGGGGACGATCCTCAACCAGTTTTTGAAGCTGGTGTTCCGCATTCCCCGGCCATGGGTGAGAGACCCGAACTTCACCATAGTGGAGTCCGCCCGGGCGGAGGCCACAGGCTACAGCTTTCCCAGCGGCCACACCCAGAACGTGGTGGGTACCTTTGCTGCCATCTCCATCACCACCCGGCACAACTGGCTCCGGGCGGCGGCGTGGATTCCGGTGATCTTGGTGCCAATCTCCCGGATGTACTTGGGCGTCCATACGCCCTTGGACGTAGGGGTGTCCTTTGTTCTGGCGCTGGTGCTGGTGTTCCTGCTGCATCCCCTGTTTGCTGATGCGGACCGGAATCCGGGGCGGCTGTACTTGATTTTGCTGATCATGGCGGCAGCGGCGGCCTCCTATGTGCTCTTTGTGGAGTTTTTCCCCTTCCCGGCGGACATCGACCCGGACAACTACGCCGAGGGCGTAAAGAACGCCTACTCCCTCTTGGGGGCGGTGCTGGGGGTGAATGTGGCCCACTTCATCGACGACCGCTTTCTCCGTTTCGACACCGCTGCCCCCATAGGCGGTCAGGTGCTGAAGCTGATTATCGGTTTTGCGGTGGTACTGGCGGTGAAGGAGGGGCTGAAGCCTCTGTTAAACATGCTGTTTGGGGGGCATTTGGCATCAAACGCCCTGCGCTATTTTGCGGTGGTGATAGTGGCCGGCTGCCTCTGGCCGGCCTGTTTCCCCCTGTTCTCGCGGGGGCGCCGGCGGTAGGGTGTTAAGAAGCTGTTTTGGTCGAAAAAGGTGTTGACGGCGGAGACCGCAGTTGCTATACTATGGAAGGATGCTCTTACTGGGCGTCGAAAAATATGTCAAGGGTAGGAGAGAAGTATATGGATAAGAAAATGACAGGAATTATTGCGTACATCACTTGGATCGGGCTGATTGTTGCGCTGGTAGCCGGCGACAAGGAGGGGGCGAAGTTCCATATCAATCAGGCCTTGGCCATCTGGCTGGTGGGCAGCGTGGGCGCGTTTATTCCCATCGTGAACATCGTCGTGGCCCTCCTGTGCTTAGTCTGCTGGATTATGGGTCTGATCTACGCCATCAAGGAGGAGGAGAAGGAAGTCCCCCTGATTGGCAAGATCAAGCTGCTGAAGTAAAAAGCCGTCCCACTGGGACGGGAAAATGGTGTAATAGAAGCCCGGAAATGGGTTTGGAACACAGAGAAAGAGGGGACAGGCCGTCGGCCTGTCCCCTCTTTCTCTGTCTATTTTGTGCCTGTGCCGCATAGGATGGAGCATACAGACAGCTGCCATCCGCAGAGCCTATAGTTAAGGAGGATAACATGAAGCAACTGGACAAGCCACGGCAGAGTGCGCATGTGTATAGGGGGGTAAAGATATGAGATACAGCCAAATCAGCCGCCCGGATCAAGTTCCTTCCTGCCGCTGCGCAGTCTGCGGCGGCAATATTTTTTACGGCGACGCCTGCTATGAAACAGAATTAGGCCCCATCTGCGCAGAGGACGCCTGCATTTACCGCTACCTCAGGGAGACCGGCAGCACACCGGAGGAGGCCGGAGAGCTATTGGGACTGCAGTGCAAAGTGTGGGCAGAGGATAGGCTGTGATTTTGGTGTGCGATATTTTTATAACGGCCATGGCCGATAGTTGGACAGTTGGCAGTTGTTTTCCTATCCTTCATTAAAAACAAAAAGGATACAGGGAGAAATCGTTTTTATCTAATCTGAGTTGCTGACAAAGATTCTCTCGGATTGGGTAGGAGGCGTTTACCTTTCCGAAAAATTTTCCTCAAAAATGAAATTTTCCACTTGACTATCACGTAAGATTATACTTTACTATAGAGTAACAGAAGACACAGCAAAAACGCCCGTTGGATAGGAGGACACGCCAATGAAACACAGATTTATTGCCAAGCGGTACTGGAAGGACCAGACCACCCCCATGGGGAAGGTGGACGACTTAGCCAAGAACTATGACGACGTTATCAATCTGAGCTTAGGCGACCCGGACCTCATCACACACGAGCTGATTATCGACAAATCCTATGCCGACGCCAAGGCCGGCCACACCAAGTACACCGACTTTGCCGGAGATCCGGAGCTGCGGGGGGAGATATGCCGCTTCTACCAAGAAGAGTACAACATGGAAGTCACCGTGCCGGAGGTTTTTGTGGCCGCCAGCGGGTGCTTTGCCATGTACTTGGCCTTGGAGGCCATCTTGGACGACGGGGACGAGGTGATCCTCCAAGCCCCTTTCTTCACCCCCTACCCCCAACAGGTGGAGCTGGCCCGCGGCATTCCGGTGGAGCTGCCCACCTACGAGGAGGAGGACTTTCAGATCAGCGTGGAGCGTCTGGAGAGCCTGATTACCGAGCGGACCAAGGCCTTGGTCATTAACACCCCCAGCAATCCCACCGGCAGCTGCCTCACGGTGGAGACCATGGAGAAGATCGCGGAGATCGCCATCAAGCACGATCTCATCGTCATCGCCGACGATATCTACACCTCCTTCAGCTACCAGCACCCCTTTGTCCCCATCGCCTCCCTGCCGGGCATGCGGGAGCGGACCATCACCATCAACAGCTTCTCCAAGAACTTCACCATGACCGGCTGGCGCATCGGGCAGCTCATCGCCCCGCCGTATCTGGTCAAAACCTTCCAGCAGATCAACGAGAACGTGGTGTTTACCGCCCCCTCCATCTCCCAGCGTGCGGCTATCTACGCCCTGCAAAACCGCAAGACAGTCCAGCCCGCCATGGTGGAGGAGTACCGCCGCCGGACCTTCTACGCGGCGGAGCGGATCAACAAGATTCCCAACATGCACGTGCTCTACCCGCCCAAGGGGACATTCTACCTGTTCATCAACATCAAGGACACGGGCCTCAGCTCCGAGGAGGCCAGCGACATAATCCTCCGGGAGGCCCATGTGCTGACCATCCCTGGTATCTCCTTCGGCCGGTGCGGCGAGGGTTACGTGCGCATTGCCTGCACCGTGGGCATCGACGCGCTGGAGGAGGCCTTCAACCGCATCGAGAAAATGCCCCTCTTTGGCGGAAAGTAAGCCGCCGCAGGGATGCACAATTGACCGTATCACCGGAACAAACCAAGCCGCCCTGCTGAACAGCTTGTTCAGCAGGGCGGCTCTTCTTGCCTAATACGCTTTTTTTACTGCACCGCTCTCCTATTGGGAGGGACTACAGACGCTCCACCGGGCAGGTCAGGCAGGTAGGACCGCCGGTGCCCCGATAGGACAGCTCCCGGCCGGGATAGGTGTGTACGGTAACGCCGGCCCGGCGCAGCTTCGCCTCGATCTCCGGACAGCCCTCGATGAGGATGCACACCCCCGGTTCCAAGGCCAGCAGGTTGGTGCCCAAGTAGTCGTACTCCTCATCGTTGCACTCCAGCAGCGTCATGCCCCGGCTGAGAAGATACTCCCGGAACATCACCGGCATGTAGCGGGAGTAGACCACCGCAATATCCCTGTCTACTAAGCTGATGATGCTCATCAGATGCAGGCAGCAGTCCTCGCCGTCACCATGGGGCATGGGGACGATGATATACTCGTTAATCACGTCCTTGGTGATTTCCTTGAACTGGCGGATCCCCTCGTCGTTGGTGCGGTAACCCCGGCCGATGGCCACCGTCCGCTCATCCAGCCACAACACGTCTCCGCCCTCCATGCGGCCCGGCGCCGTGATGCGCCCCAAGGTGGGGACGCCGTGGTTCTGAAGGAACTCCTCCGTGGCCAGAGACTCTTTGCTCCGCAGGGCCTTGCCCATGGGGAAGTACACCGCACCCTTCCGGGTGATCTTCAGCGGATCATGGGTATAGATGGAGTCCAAGCCGCCCCGGGCATCTTGGGGCAGGTAGTACACATTGGGGACGTGGTCCCGGATAATCTGCTCAAAGGCATCGTACTCCTTGAGCACCTGCTGATAGTCCGGACAGCCGAAGTAGCGGAAGTCCTCCCAAGTTTTGTCTAAGTTCTCCTGACTGATAAAGGCCTGCTCCGGGCGTTTTAACAGAATGGACTGGATCTTTCCAGTCATGGATTGGCAGCCATAGTTCATAACTTCTTCTCTCTCCCTTCCTCTTTCTCTCCTGTCGGCGGGATCAGTCCTCCAAGGCCTTGACAATGGAGGCTGCGGACATCCGAATGGAGTTGTCGTTGGACTGCTCGGTGTAGAAGCCGATGTGGGGGGTGCCTATGACATTGGGCAGTGCCGTCAGCTTCTGCTCCAGTTCCCCCGGAGGCTCGCTGGTAAAGACATCAATCGCGGCCCCGCCGATGTGACCGCCGGACAGCGCGTCATAGAGATCCTCGATATTCACCAGCTCCGCCCGGGCCACATTGATAAAGAGGGCGTTCTTTTTCATCAGGGAGAAGTACTTCCTGTCGATGAGCTTCTCATTCTCCTTTGTCACCTTCATGTGCAGGGAGATGATGTCCGAACGCCGGAAGATCTCCTCCAAGGAGACATACTCTATACCGTACTTCTCCTTGAGATAGTCGCTCTCAAAGATGTCGTTGGCGATAACATGGGCCCCCAAGCCGATGAACTTCTCCACCACCAGACGGCCGATGGCCCCGGTGCCGATGACACCTACCGTGGAGCCGGCAATCTCCCGACCGCCCAGACCGTCGGTATCCCAGCCGCCGGATTTGATGATGTTCACCGCCGGCACTACATTGCGCGCCAGCGCCGCGGTGAGACACACGGCGAACTCCGCCACCGCGTTGCTGCCGTAGGCCTCAATATTGAGCACCTTTATCCCCTTGCTCTGGGCATAGTCCACATCCACAAAGTTCCACATCCCCGTGCCAATGAACTGGAGCACTTTCAGCTTGGGCATGGCGTCCACCATCTCCCGGGTCAGCTGGGTGACAGCGAAGGCCACCACCTCTGCGTCCCCGGCCCGGTGGGCCACCTCCTCCGCCGAATCGGGCATGCCGCTGTAAATCGTAATCTCACCAAAGGGCTTGAGGGGGTCCAGCAGCTCCGGCTTCTCCACAAACTGGCCGGCGTCTAAAATACAAATCTTCATCTCTGATGACCTTGCCTTTCCGGCGGCGGCGCCGCCTGATTTTGTAGGAAGCACGCGCCGGCCGGCGCGTGCTTCCTCTTTATCCTCTTAGTGCTTCGTTCTATCCAGAGGCCTACTCGTCCGCCATGGCTCTGGCCTCGGCCTCGAAGTCCTCGGGACTCTTCTTGTCCTTGACAATGAGGGAGCCGAGGATCAACGCCACAATAGCCGCCACCAGACCGCTGAAGATCGGATCGCCCAGCCACACATCGTAGCCGACGGTCACATAAAGGTATGTGGGAACGATGGAGCCGGCCAGAATACTGGCGGTGGCGCCGAAGGACGAGAGCTTCTTACGCCACAGCAGCCCTCCGAACATCACCGGGCAGATTGCTGAGCCCATGATGGAGAACACCACATAGAGGAAATCGAAGAGGCTGGTAATGAACAGCGCAATCACAATACCCACCACGCCCATGGCGATGGTGATGATGGGCAGAGCCTTTTGGATGGTCTCGTTGCGTAGCTTGGGATTGATGGTGCGCCCAATGTCGTACATCACGTGGGTGGTGCCCAAGATCAGGAAGGAGTCGAAAGAGGACATGATCGCGGCAATGAGGCCGGCGATAACAATGCCCCGGACCACCGGCGGGTAGTAGTTGAGGATGAACTGGGGCAGCACAGAGTTGCCGTCAGCGATGTTGGGCAGCAGCACGCGGACACAGCAGCCGATAATAATCAGCGCCAAGCCCATATAGTAGCCGATGCCGCCCGAGACCAAGAAGGCAAACTTTGCCGAGCCGGAGTCCTTGGCGGCCAAGGCGCGCTGGGGCATGGTGGGGTCGCCGGGGCTGCAGAGGAAGTAGGCCAGCATCATGCCGATCATGCCGCTGGTGACGCCGTTGGCAAAGGGGTTGGTAAAGGAGGCTCCCGCCGCCTGCATGGTGGTCTCCACCACGTCCACACCGCCGGCCTTCACCAGACCAAAGATGGGGGCGAAGATAAAAATCCCCAAGAACATGATGGCAAACTGGGCCACGTCAGTCCACACCACGGCGTACATGCCGCCCACAGAGGTATAGACAATGGCCACCACAGCGGCTATTACCGTCACCAGAGCCACGCTCTCCATGGGGATGTTGAAGCAGTTGATAATCACCGTGCGCAGGCCGGCAATGTTGATAGCTACCATGGAGACGGCATAGAAGGTCACCAGAATCGCCATACAAATACGCGCAGCCTTGCCGAACTTCAGATTCATCATCTCCGCCAAGCTGCGGGTGTTGGTCTCCCGGACCTTGGGGGCGATCAGCCCCATAACGATCAGGCCCGTGGCAAAGCCAAAATACATCCAAGGCACGGTGCTGGTGGAGCCGCTGCCATAAGCGGTGCCCACCGCGCCCATGGTCATGCCGGAGCCCACCATGGTAGAGACAATGGTGCCGATAAGGGCCAGCCGGCCGAAGCGCTTGCCGCCCAGTATAAAGTCGTCCATGGTCTCGATCTTCCCTCTGGCGAAGAAGCCGATGGCCAGCATAGCCGCCAAATACAGCAGTACGATAATCCAATCCAAAATACTCATAGTCTTGCGCTCTCCTTTCAGTTTCGCCTGTGTCCGGCCCGCCAGCAGGGTTATCAGGCGGGCGCTGTCCAGCGCGAGAGCGGCCGCCAGAGACCCGTGTCTCTCCCGCTCTCAGGGGAAGCGGATTCTTGCCTCGTCACCTCCTGTGCTCTAAGCTGCGCCGGTATATACCGGCACCCTATTCACTATTTTAACAAAAGATGTCCATTTTTTCAATACGATCAAAGGCTTTTTTCAGCACTTCTACCGAAACCGTACAGCAGATGCGGATATACCCCTCCCCCGCGGCGCCGAAACCGTCGCCAGGCAGGACCAGCACATGCGCCTCATCCAAGATCCGGTCCCACATCTCCATGGAGCTGATCCCGGTCTCCGTGATGTCGGCAAAGATGTAGAAAGTCCCCTCAGGATAGCGGCACTTAACGTGCTTGAGCCGGCTCATGCGCTCATAGGCGTACATCATCCGCTTCTGATACTCCTCCCGCAGCCCCTGTTGGATCTCCTTCCGGCGGCGCAGGGCATAGATACCCAAGCGCTGGGAGAAAGAGCTGATGGTGAAGGTCACGGCGCCGCAGATGTTGCAGGCCACCTCAATGATCTCCCTGTCGGCGATGATGTGCCCCAAGCGCAGACCGGTCATGGAGAAATCCTTGGAGTAGCTGTACACTGTGATAACCCGCTTAGGCCGCTCCTCAAAGGAGCAGAGGGGCCGGGTATTCCCGGTGAAGTTCAGTGCGCCATAGATGTCGTCGGCGATCACCAAGAAATCGTACTTCTCCGCCAGCGCCAAGATGCCCCTCAGAGTCTCCTCGCTATAGACCTTGCCGCTGGGGTTGCAGGGGGTGTTGACAATGATGGCCTTGGTCCGGGCGGTGACGCACTTCTCCAGCTCAGCCAGATCCACGTCAAACCCGTCCTCGCTGGGGGCGTTGTACACCACCAGTTTCCCCCGGGGAGCCTCAATCTGATCCTTATAGTAGGTATAGTAGGGCGCGATGGCGATCACCTCGTCCCCCTCGTCCAGCAGGGCCTGCATCACCACATACAGCGCGTGGGTACCCCCCGCCGTGATAAGCAACTCATCCATGCCCACTGTCAGGCCGAAGTCCTCCTTGTACATCTTGATGGTCTCCTGCCGCAGCTCCGGATCCCCTAAAAACTCCGTGTAACGGGTGTGACCGGCCAAGGCGTCTTGGTACATCAGATCAATGCAGGCCCTGTCCGCCGGATAGTCCGGGTCGCCCACGCTGAGGTTGATGATATCGTCATAGCGCTTGGCCATCTCGTCTGTCCGGCTCAGCGGGGGAATCTCGATCTCCCAGTGGCGCTTGGCTAAGTACGGATTTTTCATACGTTTACCTCCCTAAATAGGCAGAGGGGCCGCCGGAAGAGCCGACGGCCCCTCTGAAACTCGCGGCGGATACGCCTCTTAGAAGCGCAGAGACAGGCAGCTAAGACCGCCGTCCAGCTTGCGGTACTCGGAGGTGTCCACAAGCAGGGTCTTGTAGCCCAAATCCTGCACCGCCTTCAGCACGGTGGGATATCCGGCGGGGACGATCACCGTGTCGTTGACCCAGATGCAGTTGGCGGCGTAGGCCTCCTCCTCGGGGATGACCACCTTGTTGTACTTCTCAAACTCGGGCTTCTCGACAAACTCGCCGGAGACCAGCATGTTGTTGTCCTCCAGATAGTTTACGCCGGTTTTCAGGTGCAGCACCTCATACAGGGGCACCTCGGAGCAGGTCATGCCATACTTGGCTAAAATCTTGGTGAGCTGACGGATGCCCTCCTCATTGGTCCGGGCGGAGCGGCCCACATAGAAATGGTCCCCCACCATCATCACATCGCCCCCCTCCAAGGTGCCGGGGGACTGAATATACTCGATCTGATCATCGGAGAAGAACTTCTTCACCGCGCCGATAATCTCGTTCTTCTCACCATTGCGGGAGGCGGCGCCGGGGTTGGTGATGATGGCGCACTTACGGGTGATAAGGGCCGGGTCCTCCACGAAGCAGGAGTCCGGATACCGCTCGTCGGCCTCCAGCACCGTCACATCCACGTCACACTGCTTCAGTGCCGCAATGTAGTCGTCATGCTCTTTGAGGGCCAGCTCATAGTCGGGCTTCCCCAGCTCAGGGGCGGAGGTGATGCCGTCCACCATTGCTCTGCAGGGTCTCCGGACGATAACATGGCTGAACTTCTTCATGGTGATACGCTCCTTCTTTTTTATAATATGGCCGCCAGCGGCAGCTTGTTTAATATATTGCATATTATATATTATATGTTCAATTTGTCAAGAGCCTAATAAAAAATTCTCGCTATTTTGTAGGACTTGTGATATGCTTACAGCAGTCAAATCATCATATAAACTAAGTGGATAGCATATATACCACCCAATCCAGTTGTGTTGGAGCATCATTCCCATTTTGTCTATGCTGACAAAGTATTTCTCCGGTGATATTTTTCCCAAACTTTACCCAATATCAAAAAGTGAAAGGTATGGTATGTTTTACTGACATAGATAAATGCAAATAATAAATAAGGACAAGAGAATAGTGTTAAAAGATGGCCAAGCTGTGCTACTACCACCAAAGATAGTCCACCAAAAGGCCGAAAAGCCGGTAAGACACTACGGGATACGGGACATTGTAAAAATCACCAAGGAAACCGGCGTATATGTCCACCTCTGCGATATTACGAACAATCAATAGTTAACAAAAGATAGAGATAATATCTATATTGAATGCAAACTTTGGCTCGATTATAGGTTTGATATTACAATATAAAAGAGAGGCGATTTTGACGAAATCGCCTCTCAAATGCTTGGGGTAAAGAGCAACGACACCTGCTGAATGTAGTGGACTTCCCTGCCAGTGATCCCCTCAAAGGAGTGTGTAATTGCCGCCTTGCCAAGAATCTCCTACCTCTCATTGGCGTTGTAGATGTCTTGGGCTCACTCGCTGACATCGAATGCTGTGGGCTTTTCAAGCATGTGGCAGGAGGAGAACGGGGAGTAACCCATATGATGTCTTGGCGGAGCTGACAGACCCAACACTTGATATGCCACTGGAGCATATTCAGCTTGTTCAGCTTCACCAAGACAAATTCTAAGTTGTATTTGATCCCTAAAACGAAATTGTACCTGAGGGCAGGCTCCGTGCTCTCACACAAACTGCACTGTCTGTTTCGCTTTCTCTTGGCTTGGTCTCGGTAGAGACGGTACAGAATGGGCTTGAGTCTTTAGAATCTCGTAGAGTTCTCAACCGGTTTTTTCCTGTTTGTACTGTGTTTGGAGACAACAGTAGATGATTAGGCTTTCGGAGTACGTTACCTATAGGGGATACAACGGGCAAACCTTTATCTTGGATGCCAGATGTTGGATAAAAGAGTGGGGCATAAATGTTTCCGTCACATGCCCCGCTCTTTATTCAGCCCAGTTTTCAATTTTTAGGTCCAGAACCGGCTTGAACTCTCTAACAATTTCTTTTGCTTTTTGGCCGTTTGGGTGCCAACACAGAGAAATGCAATAGACTATCCAAACAGGCGGCGAATGGTTTACCATTCGCCGCCTGCGGCTGTCTAATAGGGCTTCTGTGGTTGCCCCTGTTCCAATAGTAAAGAGGACTGTGCCGTCAAAAAGTGGACAACCCGCCACAACTGGTGGGCGTTCTCATCGCTGTTCAGACAGAAGAGATGCAGATCCAACGAACACATGGGTGTGTCTAAGCAGAGGAATTGCAGATGCTCCCTGTTGGTAATGTTGTGGAGTTGAGCAGCATTCCCTCCAGTTTATCGTGGGAGGATACCTCATCAATAATCAGCTCAATATCAGGGAACTCGCCGTGCAGGTCCTCAATCATGCTGGGCAGCAGCAGACTGCTCCAGAGATGTGGCAGAGCAATACAGATTCTTCCGCTGCCAGATCGGGCGCTGGACAGGGTCTGCTCCATTTCCTGTTCCAAAGAAATGATTTGGTTGGCGTAGGAGAGCATCTGCTCCCCTGTCGCTGTGAAAAGGACGGCTTGACCGTACACAGGGTATACTTTTTCTCTGTGGCTTTTATGGTATACCCGCCAATACGATACTTACTTTTTTGTTCGTTTTCATATCGGTACTCCTTTGATTAAGTTTAAGCGGACCTGTTTGGGTGGAAAAATTGTAAACTTTCCGCCGTTCCTAATAGTACTGGTACGAGAGAGGCGATTTGGAGATATATGGAATCTTCTGCGTCGGAGTCACTGCTTTCCCATGATGCTGCTAACTATCATACCTTATAGATAGCAAAATGCAACAAAAAATTTGATTCTATTTTTTGAAGATACCGGAAAAAGCTGCGCAAAACCGATATCAAATGCGCAATAACGATATAAAGCAAATGTGAGTGAAAAGAGGTACTTCGGTTGAACAATCGAAGTACCTCTTTAATGTGGCCTATGGCGCTGTGCCACATGCTCGGTTTGCTGCGCTGCCCATATAGGAGAGGAATTCCTGCTTGACAGCCTTGCGCCGGCTCTGGCTGATGGGGACCACGGCGCCGTTGTCCATCAGAAATCGGTCTCCAAGGAAGGTCTTTACCCGCTCCATGTTGACAAGATAGCTCTTGTGGCACTGCAAAAACCGCTTGTCCAGCTGAAAGAGCAGGCTGGACAGCTTGCCATAGCTCTCAATATTCTCTTGGTCGGTGACTGTCCGCATGATCCGGCCCCGACTCTCCACATACAGCAGGGCGGGGGCATTGACAATATGGTAGCTGCCGCTGTGCTGAAGGACTACGCCGCAGGCCTTGCGCCGCTCCAGATGCTTCAGCGCCCGGCGCACGTTCCGCAGCAGCGCGCCGGGCTCCACCGGCTTGAGCAGAAGGCCGCAGTGGGGGGTATCATAGACCTCGGTGCAGAACTCCATTTTGGAGGTCATATAGATGATTTCTAAGGGGGAGCTGTCCTTTCTGTACCGGGCGATGATATCAATGGCGCTGCACTCGCGCAGTTCGATTTCGGTCAGAAGTACGTCCGCGCCGCCGGAGTCGGAGCGGAGGGAGACCTCCAAGGTGGACGGGCCGTACATATATTCCACCGAGCAGGGGTCAAAGGACTGGTGCAGGGCAGCGGCCAGCCGGTCCAAAAAGGCGCGGTCTGTATCGCAGATCATGAATCGAATCATAGCTCTCACCACCAAAGCTGATTTGGGGAAGCGCCAAATAATGGTACCATTATATTCCTGTGGAGCTGCCGCGTCAAGGACGAAGCCTTTGGCAGCGTCGAAAAATAATAGATTTTGACATATTTTCCTTGGGTTTTGGCCGGACGCTATGCGGTGCGCATCTGCTGTGCTATACTGCCGACAGAAATCAATCTGGGAAAAGGTGGCGATAGGACGGCATGATCGTAACACTGATCACAAAGGAAAAAATGTTTTCCCTCTCCCTGCCCCAGAGGGCAAGCGGCCGCTATTGGATTACTGACGCAGACGAGGCGGGCCGCCCCCGGGAGGTTGCTGTGGCGGAGGCGGTGGAGGGCCGCTGGCAGCTCCGGGGAAGCCCTGTGCTGGCCCTGCTGCAGGGGGACGGGACAGAGAGCGAGGCGCAGGATCTGGAGGGGGACCTGCAGGTGGTGAGCGCCCGCTATCGCCAGGGCGGGCAGCAGGTGCAGCTGTTTATAGAGCCTGCCACCGAGGACCGGCAGCAGTATGACAAATACTTGGTACCCGACACCTGCCGTATAGACATCGGCCGGGGCGGGGACAACCAGTTGATCTTCGACAACCCCTATGTCTCCGCCCACCACGCCTGCCTGGTCTGCCAGAACGGCCGGTGGAGCGCCACGGACACCCAGAGCAGCAACGGGACCTTCGTCAACGAGGAGCGGATTGCCACCCGGCAGCTGAATCCCGGAGACATGGTCTATGTGATGGGGCTGAAAATCACAGTGGGCAGCGGCTTTTTTGCCCTCAACTGCCCTGACGGCCGGGTGCGCCTTAACGCTCCCGGTGTAATGCCCCTGCCTATGCAGCAGGTGCTGCCTCAGCGGGCGGACTACCAGCCCTATCCGGGCAGAACGAGGGTGTCCCGTCCGCCCAGACTCTACCGCACCGCTTCGGAGCCGGAGCTGCGGGTGGACCCGCCGCCCCAGCGGAACGACCCGCCGGAGACACCGGCGGCGCTGCTGATTGGCCCGGCGTTGACCATGGCGATGACGGCGGTGGTGATGGGCCTTGTGGCGGTATACAATTTGAATGCCGGCACGGCAACCGTCGCCACCACCCTGCCGGCGATTGTGATGTCCCTCTCCATGCTCTGCGGCACACTGCTTTGGCCGCCGCTGACCAGAAGGCACGAGAAGAAGCAGCGGGCCCGGCGGGAGAGCCAGCGCCAGAGCCGATACCGGGAGTACTTGGACTTGGTCCGGGGCCGCATCTTTGCCATGGGGGAGGAGCAGCGGAAGGTCCTGCTGGAGAACTGCCCCTCTGTGGAGGAGTGCGCGGGATATGTGGAGGGCCGCGGCGGCCGCCTCTGGGAGCGCACCGGGCAGCACGGGGATTTCCTGACCGTGCGTCTGGGTATCGGGGAGGTTCCGCTGGCCGCCAAGCTCCAGTTCCCCGCGGACCGCTTTGTCATGGAGGATGACACGCTGATGAAGGATGTGCTGCGCCTTGCGGCGGAGCCCCGCCGGGTGTCCAATGCCCCGGTGACCTGTTCCTTGCTGAACGCGCCTGTCCTTGGCGTGGCCGGGGAGGGGGCGGAGACCTTCGTCCAAAGCCTTGTGCTGCAGCTGGCCGCCCTCCACAGCTATGACGAGGTGAAGCTGGTATTTCTCGCTGGCGGCGGGGAGGAGTGGTCCTTCGCCCGCCTGTTGTCCCACACTGCCGGGGAGGACCTGCGCTATTACGCCGGCAGTGAGACGGAGGCCAAGGCCCTGTCCTCGGCCTTGGAGCGTGTTCTCGCGGAGCGCGTGGAGGCGGAGGACTGGCGGAAGCGGAGAAACAGCCTGCCCCACTATGTTGTCGTGGCGGCGGATATGGCGCTGGCGGAGAAAACAGGCTTTTTCCGCAGGATGCTGGAGGACCCGTCTGCGGTGGGCTTCTCCTGCATCGCCTTGGCGGCGTCGGTGGAGCAATTGCCCAAGGAGTGCTCCCAAGTGGTGCGGCTGGAGGCGGATCAGGCCACTCTCTTTGACCGGAAGAGCACGGTGACAACCCGCTTCCAAGCGGAGGGGACCCAGCGGCGGGATATGGCGGCCTTAGCCGGCATACTGGCCAATCTGTCCATCGACAGCGGCAAGGGGAATTACACTGTGCCCAGCGTGCTTACCTTCTTGGAGCTCTACAACGCGGGAAAGGTGGAGCATCTCAACGCCCTGACCCGCTGGAAGGAGAACAACCCAGTCAACTCCCTGCAGGTCCCCTTGGGGGTGGAGCAGGACGGGGAGATCTTCTACCTGGATCTCCATGAGCGCGCCCACGGTCCCCACGGCCTTGTGGCCGGTATGACCGGCTCCGGTAAGAGCGAGTTCATTATCACCATGATCCTCTCCATGGCGGTGAACTACCACCCGGACGAGGTGGCCTTCATCCTCATCGACTACAAGGGCGGCGGTTTGGCCGGCGCCTTTGAGGATGCGGAGGCGGGGATCCGCCTGCCCCACTTGGCCGGTACCATTACCAACTTGGACGGCGCGGCGGTCCACCGCTCCTTGGTCTCCATCCAAAGCGAGCTGCGCCGCCGTCAGGCGGTGTTCAACCGGGCCCGGCAGATCTCCGGGGAGGGGACGGTGGACATCTATAAGTACCAGAAGATGTACCGGACGGGGATGGTGGAGGAGCCGGTGCCCCATCTGTTCATCATCTCCGACGAGTTTGCCGAGCTGAAGGCCCAGCAGCCGGAGTTTATGGCCCAGCTGGTATCCGCCGCCCGCATCGGCCGGAGCTTGGGTGTCCACCTGATTCTGGCCACCCAGAAGCCCTCCGGCGTGGTGGACGACCAGATCTGGAGCAACAGCCGCTTCCGCATCTGCCTGAAGGTACAGGAGAAGGCGGACAGTGTGGAGATGCTCAAGCGCCCTGACGCGGCGGAGCTGAGGGACACCGGCCGCTTCTATCTGCAGGTGGGCTTCAACGAGCTGTTCAAGATGGGCCAGTCCGCGTGGTGCGGCGCGCCCTATGTCCCCCGGGACCGCTGCGAGAGCAAGCAGGACAACCGTGTGGCGGTGATCGACACGCTGGGCCGTGTGATTGCCGAGGCCAAGAGCGCGGAGGCCCAGCCCGCCGGCGGACAGAGCCAAGTGGTGACCATTGTGGACTATCTCTCCAAGCTGGCCGGGGAGGAGGGGACCTGCGCCCGCCAACTGTGGCTCCCGCCCATTCCGGAGGCCATCTACCTGCGCGAGCTTGCCGAGAAATACCACTATACGGCGGACCCCTATGCCCTCAACCCCATTGTGGGCGAGTACGACGCCCCCTTCAACCAGTCCCAGGGCCTCTTGACACTGCCCCTCACCGCCCAGGGCAACGCCTTGGTCTACGGGATGACCGGCAGCGGCAAGACCACCATGCTGAACACGCTGCTCTGGGGGCTGCTGAGCAGCTACGACGCGGCGGCGTTGAACGTGTACGTAATCGACTTGGGCGAGGAGACGCTGAAATCCTTCGAGGATGCTCCGCAGGTGGGGGATGTGCTCCTCTCAGCCGACCGGGAGAAAATCCAGAACCTGTTCAAGATGCTGGGGGAGGAGCTTCAGCGCCGGCGCACTCTCTTGGCCAGCGCGGAGGGGGATTTTGCTGCCTGCTGCCGCGACGGCGGGGAGGCGATGCCCCATATTCTTGTGATTCTCCGCAACTACGCCGCCTTTTACGAGCAGTTTGAGGCGCTGGACGAGCAGCTTATTCAGATTACCCGGGACTGTGCCAAGTACGGGATCTATTTCCTGATAACAGCGAGCAGCGCCAATGCGGTGCGCTACCGGGTGGCCCAGAACTTCTCCAATATTCTGTGTCTGCGGCTCAACGACCGCTCCGACTACATCGGCATCTTCGGCAGTACTGACGGCGTTTACCCCTCCGCCTTAAAGGGGCGGGGGATCTTCCGGGCACAGCGTGTGTTCGAGTTCCAGACTGCCCGCTGCGGGGAAGCCGCCGGGCCCAAGGAGCTGCGCGCCTTCTCCTTGGACTTGGCCGCCAAGGCGGCCTCCTTTGCCCCGCCTGTGCCGGTACTGCCTGCGCGGGTCACTGCGGACTTCTTCCGGGAGGAGATTTCCCCCGCATCGGTTCCGGTGGGCGTGGAGAAGGCCTCCTTACAGCCGGCGTGTGTGGATATGGAGCGTACTGTGATTACCATGGTGCTGACCAAGAGCTTGGAGGAGCTCTCCCCGGTGGCGGAGGGCATGGCCGAGCAGATGTCCCGGCTCGCAGGCTCTGTCACCGTACTGGACGGCGCCGCCCTTGTCCGGGAGCCGGAGGACTTTGCCTATCAATACCTGCAAAGCGGCTTCCCCGGCCGGATTGAGAGCCTGTTCACCGAGATGGTCTGGCGGAACAACTCCTATAAGACGGCCCAGAAGGAGAATGCCCCCCTGCCGGAGTTTGAGCGGGAGTACTACGTGATCACCGGCCTGTCCGCCATTCTGGACAGCTTGGATGCCGAGGGGCAGGACAAGCTGCGGACACTGATGGAGAAGGCCAGGCCGGAGTACGGAATCCGCTTCCTCCTCTGCGACAGCGCCAAAGCCATGTCCGCCCACAGTGCCGACGGCTGGTACAAGACCCACATCACCGGGAGCGACGGCGTCTGGGTGGGTGACGGCATCAGCGAGCAGTATCTGATGAAGCCGAGCAAGATGAGCAACAGCCTCTATGCCGAGGTTCCCAACCACTTTGGCTACCTCCTGCGGCGGGGCAGGCCGGTGCTGGTGAAGCTGATTGAGGGACGGCGAAAGGAGGGGGAGCAGTAAATGGGCAAGCTCACGGTGACAGTATACCTGCCTGCGGCGCTGCGGGAATATGATCTGACGATACCCGCGGACCTGCCTCTGTCCCAGCTGACGCCTCTGGCGGCCAAGGCGCTGTCCCAGGCGGCGGAGGGACGGTTTATCCCAGCGCCCACCTCGCTGCTGTGCCAGCGGGACACCGGGGAGATCCTCAATATTAACATGACCCCCTATGAGCTGGGACTGCGCAACGGCTCAAGGCTCATGCTGATATAGAAACAAAGGGAACAACAAGAAAGGAGCGATTATATGGCACAAGGAAAAATCATTGTAGACAGCACCCGTTTGGACAGCACTGCCTCCCAAGTGGACCACCTGGCGGACGACTATGAGGGGGAGTATAAGGCCCTGTTTACCACCGTGCAGGAGATGCAGAGCGCTTGGGCCGGTGAGGACAACACCGCCTTCACCAACCAGATCGAGGGGTTCCGGGACGACTTCGAGCGCATGACCAAGCTGATGCGGGATTACGCGGCCTATCTGCGCAAGGCGGCCCAGGCCTACCGGGATACCCAGGACAACGTGGCCAGGCAGGCCCAGACGCTGTCCCAAGGGAGCTGAGGAAAGGAGAGAGAAACGATGCCTGATATTAAAATTACATTTGAGGAAGTAAAAGCCAAAACCAAGCAGATTCGCACCCACAATGAGGCGTTAAACAATCTTCTCCAGCAGATTAAGTCCGCCATCAACGCGCTGGAGACAGAGTGGACCTCCGATACCTCTGATACGATCCGCAGCAAAATCACCGGTATGCAGCCCAAGTTCGACAGCTACAAAGAAGTGATCGAGAGCTACGCCAAATTCTTGGACAACACCGTGGCCCAGTACGAGCAGACGGAAAGTACACTGAATACCAACGCCGCAAACCAGTTCATTTGATTCCCCGCGTCTGGGGGGCGCAGAGCCGCCCCCCAGACGCCTGACTATGGATACTCAGGCAATTTGCCTTTTAGATAGCTGTAATTGTCCCGGAAAAAGGACTTAGGAGAGAGAAATGGGAGGAATAACCATGAAAAAGAGATTGATTTCCCTGCTGCTGCTGGGCGCGATGCTTCTGTCGCTGCTGCCGCTGAGCGCCTGCGGCAGGAAGGACGGGGAGACTGTGAGCCGCGGGGAGTGGATCGCCATGCTGGCTGAGACCTTCGGCTTCGACCAGTACCAGTCCCAGCTGCCCTATTACAGCGATGTGGACAAGGAGAACCCGCTGTTTCCCAGTGTCCAGTCCGCCGCGGAGTGGCAGGTGCTCTGCATCTTCACCGGGGAGAGCTTAGACCCGGAGCAGGCGGTGACCAAGGAGGAGGTGGCCAGCACCGCCGCCCTGTCCGCCGGCTGTCCCGCCGCTGGAACCGGGGAGGACTACGACAGCGCCCCGGCGGTGGACTACGCCGTGGAGAAGCAGATTATTGACTCCGACAAGGATCTGAAGCACAAGATGACCTTGGAGGAGTGTGAGGCTGCTCTGGAGGCCGCCCGTACCGCCTACCTGACTCCCTCTGGGGAGGAGCGGGCGGTGGTGGCGCCCGCCGAGGATCTGGTGGACATGGGGGCTTTGCCTGAGGAGGGCTTTACCCTGCAGGGCAGGGATTTCATCATTCCCGGCGAGTACGCCGGCGGCGTCACCGAAGGCCGGACTGCCGTGGTGGAAACGGCAGAGGGCCCGGTGGAGGTGTCCGTAGGGGAGACCTTCGTCACCGCCCCCACCGCGGAGCACCCCGCCGGTGTGGCCTATAAGGTGGCGGAAATTCGGGAGGAGGCGGACGGCACTCTCACCATCGTCACCGAGACCCCCACGCTGGAGGACCTTTTTGATGAACTGGATGTCCATATGACTGTGGAGGCGGACCCCTCCATGATCATATGGGATCCTGCCTTTGTCGGCGGGGCCTCCCCCGTGGCCGACGGCCAGCCGGGGAGCTATACCGTGACCTTCCTCTCCGCCGGTCCCCAAGCGGAGCCGCTGAAAACCTGGTCCGACAGCTTCAGCAAGGACTTCTCCCTTGGCAGCGGAAATTTTGAGAAGAATTGGTCCAGCAAGAACTCCAGCGCCCTCGGCGGAGGCCCTGGCGCCCAAGCCCTTGAGAACTCCAACTTCGTCTACGACAAGACCCCCAGCATTGAGGATTTCGGCGGCAGTACGGACTCTTGGAAAAAGAATCTGACGGTGGAGAACAAGTTCTCCGGCGGCTATAAAATCACCGGCAACATCTCCATCAACTCCCTGACGGTGAGCACCGATGTGCAGTATAAAAAATTCCTGAAAATCCCCTACGGGATCGAGAATGCCAGCGTGCAGGTCAGCTCCGATCTCAAGGCCTCCCTGAAGCTGGAGGGGAACCTCCATGAGGAGCTGCGCATTGCCATTGTTCCCATCCCCATTGCGGCCACGGGCCTCTCCGTATCGGTGGAGCTGTTTCTCTATGTGGACGCCTCCGGCCAGCTCCAGGTGCGCGCGGGGCTGGGCGCCAACGCCAAGGTGGAGTACCAGGACGGCCGTCTCCGCCGCACGGCCAGCAGCAACGCCCATGCTGAGACAGAGGCCGCCATCGAGATGGACTTTGGTGCCAAGCTCCGGGCCACGCTGGACGCGCTGAGCGTTGTGAAGATCATGGACGCGGATGTCAGCGTCGGCGGCAATCTCACCGCCAGCGCCTATATTGGCGGAAACTGTGAGGTGACTGAGGAGGATGGCCAGTCCCAAATCACCTACAAGGAGTCTATGAATATCCAAGCGGATTTGTATCTTCCCATCATCAAGATCACCTGCGGCGGCTCCGGTACGCTGATCGAGGCCATAGGTCTCAGCGGGAACTGGACGGTGATCAGCAAGGACAAGGCCGCTCACTTTGAACTCTTAAACTACTCCTGGGTATTCTGGGAGGAGACCGTGACGATAGACAAGGACGGAAATGTGATCGACAGCGAGACAAGCAGTGCCGGAAAGAACGAGGACATCGGTGCCAGCGACGATACCCAGCTGGATCTGAAATCCTACACTGTCACACTGCGTGGGGACAGTGTACAGCTGGAGCTGGATTTGCCGGCGGGGACCGCCGTGCCGGATGTGGTGTGGACCTCGGACAATCCAAGCGTGGCCACGGTGGATGCCTCTGGTATCGTCAGCCCGGTGAGCACAGGTACTGCCACCATTACGGTATCCCTGCGCAGCGATCCCAATGTGTATGTCAAGTGCGCGGTCTACGTGGAGGAGATTGGGGAGGACAACTGGGAGTTTCTGCCCGCCTCCTACCGCTTCGGCGGGGCCGCGGAGGGAACGTGGATCTGAGGGCTGACCCTTACAGACGGTATGCAGGCCTGCGGATGCGGGACTTGGCAAGCGCGTTCAGCGGCGTTTAAGTATGGAGAGGAGGAGATCCTATGAAACTGACAGCGGATCGGGATGGCGCGGTACGCTTCTTTTCCGCCAAACTGGGCTGGAGGGAGCGGTTTGACCCCCGGGAACTGGAGATGCTCTTTGCCGGGGCGGTTTCCCGCCTGATTGCCCCCGCCGTGGTGCAGGGGAAGAAGAACAATGTGCTGAAATACAATATATCCGAGTTCTCCACGCTGGAGTTTCAGCTCACCTGTGTCATGAGCCGGGAGCAGTTCGCGGATTTGCTGCTGCAGTGCATTCAAATTTTCCGGGAGATGCAGCAGGTGTATTTGAGCTACAAGAATCTGGTGTTTGATCTGGACAAAATCTATATGCAGATGGAGCGGCGGACCGTACATTTCATCTATCTCCCCCTGTTGGAGAGCCGCCGCAGCGCCTCCCTGCCGGATTTCTTCAGGCGCATGATCCAAAAGGCCAGCCGGAGCACCTATGAGCAGGTGAGCTTTCTGGATGCCTGCTTGGCCTATCTGAATCGCCCCATTCCCTTTGCCCTGGAGGAGTTTGACGCCTTCCTACGGGGCCAGCTGGACGGTCAGTCGGCGCCGCTGGCCGCTGTCCCGCTGCCCCAGCCGGTATACGCCGCCCCGGCCCCGCCGCGGAGTGAGCGGGTCTACCGCCCGGTGCCTGTTTCCCCCGTACCCGCCGCTGCCCCGGCCGCTCTGGCGACTCCGCCGGCCCCGGCCGCGCCGGTGATGGCGGTGCCCTCTGGAGAGCCGGTCCCGGCTGCTCCTGCGGCCTCGGTGATATCCCCGCCTCCTGCCCCGGTGCAGGGGGCCACCGGCCGCTTGGATACGGCCGCCGGCGGAGGGACGGTGCTGCTGTGCGAGCCGGAGCCGCCTCGGCCGGTCCTGCGGTTTTACTTGGTCCGTGAGCAGACTGGGGAGAAGATCCCTGTGACCCACACCCCCTTTCTTGTGGGCACCGAGGCGGGCAGTGTGTCCTACTGTGTTATCGGCAATGCCGCGGTGAGCCGCCGCCATATGGAGCTGTCCATTGTTGACGGACAGTGCTGCATTACGGATCAGAAATCAACCAACAAAACCTATGTGAACGACTGCGCCATAGTGCCCATGGTCCCCCAGCCCCTGCAGGATGGGGACCATATCCGCTTGGGCAACGAGCGGTTCACCTTTGTCCGGGAGGAGTAGGGAATGGATTTTTTGACAGCGGCCTACTCGGATACCGGCACGCACAAGCGCACCAATGAGGACAGCCTCTGCCTCCGCCGGGCCCTCCTCTCCACCGGCGGGGAGATTGTTATGGCGGTGGTCTGTGATGGTATGGGGGGGCTCCAGCGGGGAGAGCTGGCCAGCGCGGTGTGCGTGCGGGCCTTCTGTGATTGGTTTGGCCACCAGTTAGAGCGCATTCCCGCCATCTTCCGGGAGGGACGGGTGCGGGAGGAGTGGAGCCGGGTTTTTGAGACCACCCACCGCCGGCTCCTTGCCTACTCCGCTGCCCAGCGCGTGCAGCTGGGTACCACGGCGGCGGTGTTCCTCGCCTGCGAGGGGCGCTATATTGCTGCCAATGTGGGGGATTCCCGGGTTTATGAGCGGGGAGGCGCCCTGCGCCGCCTCACGGAGGACCACTCCCTTGTGGCCCGGGAGATGGCCATGGGGCATATCACCGAGGACGAGTCCCGCCACCATCCCCAGCGCAATGTGCTGCTCCAGTGCCTTGGAAATGGGGACAGTGTCACCCCCTTCTTCCGGGAGGGCGCGCTGCAAAACAACGGCCTGTATTTTTTGTGTACCGACGGCTACGTCCACGAGCTCTCCGCCAAGGAGCTGGAGGAGCGCCTGTCGCCCTTCCGCCTGAACAGCAGGGAGCAGATGACAGAGGAGCTGCAGGCCATGGCGGAGGAGTGTAAGATCCGGGGGGAGACGGACAACATCACCGCCGTCCTCCTGAAGGCCAGCGAGAGTGCGCTGTCCACGGAGAGCGGACTGCGGAGAGCCTGGAAGCGGCTGCTGGGGAAAGAAGAGAAACCGACCACCACCTTGGTGGAGATGTCGCAGCTCCTCCACACGGAGGAGACCATCCCGTAAAAAAGCGGAGAGACACGGCGCGCCTGAGCGTCCGTGTCTATTCTGCGGTCTGCGGCTATCATGTGTGTATGAGGATGAGGAGAAATGATGAAAAAGAATTTGAACCGACTGGTATTGTGCGGTATGGTATGCCTTGCTCTGTTTATGACCGCCTGTGCAAAAACCGCAGAGGACACCCCAACTTGGCAGGAGCAGTACGACTTGGGCCTGCGTTACTTGGAGGAGGGGAACTACGAGGAGGCCATTCTGGCCTTCACCGCCGCTATCGAAATTGACCCCAAACAGGCGCCGGCCTACATCGGCCGCGGCGACGCCTATGTCCTCTCCGGAGAGACAGAGGAGAACCTGACGGCGGCACTGGCGGATTACGAGGAGGCCATGGTGCTGGACGAGACGATGGCGGAGGCGTATTTAGGCATAGCCGACGTGTATATCCGGCGGGGTGAGTACGACAAGGCGCTGGAGGTGCTGCGGCAGGGCTTGGACAAGACCGGCGGTGAGCAGACCATCGCGGACAAGCTGGCCGAGATGGAGGCCGGCAACATCACCGACTCCTCCGGCAACGTCCGGCGGATGACATCCTATGACAGTGGCGGCGCGCTGCTCTATTGGCACGACTATACATATAATCGTCAGGGCCAAAAGACCACCGCTACCTCCTACAATGCCGCTGGGGAGCAGACCGGGCATGTGGATTTGGTCTATGACGAGGCGGGAAATGAGCTGGTCAGCTACGTCTGGATGAATGATACAGGCATTATCGAGCGGATCGAATGCGAGTATGACGGCGAAGGAAATATCATCCAGCGGCGGAGCTACGATGCGCAGGGTGAGCTGTATAGCGCCACCGATATGGAGTACAACGCCGCTGGACAGCTGGTTCGGGAGACTGAGCGGAGAGCGGGCTTGGATGTGACCTACTATCGGACCTTTGAGTATGATGCAAATGGAAACAATACAAAGATCAGTGATTTTGGGCCTAATGAAGAACTGTTTGGCTATTCCATTACGGAATTTGATACAGCTGGGCGTCTCCGCCACCTTCATGATCTCAATCGTCTGTTGTATGGATTTCGGAGTTTTATAAAGCGGTTCACTTGCTTTTTTCAGCTCCTTAAATCCGTCTGCAA
>JAAWSV010000010.1 GCA_022801715.1 Oscillospiraceae bacterium | reverse complement strand
AGGCGGTCGCTCTATCCTGCTGAGCTACGCGGGCCTATGAAATTGCCGGACTGAAATCGAACTCGGAACGGTACGCCTGTGCCCCCGGAGTGGGGCGCTCTGTTCCCTACTTAGGAGGCGGTCGCTCTATCCTGCTGAGCTACATGGGCATAATGGACTCCGCCGGGATGCTAACACAGCATCGGCAGAGAATTAGCATTAACAACTGTATTATTGTACTCAAAAAAAGAAAAATTGTCAACATTGTAAGTTGAAAATATGAAAATTTTATGAGACAATAACAAAGTTGTATTGCAGACAGAAAATTCTTGTGCAGAAGTACCTGTGCAAAAGGAGATAGATTTACTATGCAGAATAACCATCTTCGCAACGTCGCCATTATCGCCCACGTGGACCACGGAAAGACTACTCTGGTGGATGAAATGCTCAAGCAGGGAGGCGTCTATCGGGAGAATCAGGAGGTCGTGGACCGGGTCATGGACTCCGGCGACTTGGAGCGGGAGCGGGGCATCACCATCTTGGCCAAGAATACCGCCATTCGCTACGGCGACACCAAGATCAACATTGTAGACACCCCGGGCCATGCCGACTTTGGCGGCGAGGTGGAGCGCATCCTCAAGATGGTCAACGGCGTCATATTGCTGGTGGATGCCGCCGAGGGTCCCATGCCCCAGACCCGTTTCGTTCTCTCTCGCGCCCTGGAGCTGGGCCACCGGGTCATCGTGGTGGTCAACAAGATTGACCGCCCGGATCAGCGCATCCACGAGGTCATTGACGAGGTACTGGAGCTCCTCTTGGACTTGGACGCCACCGATGAGCAGCTGGACAGCCCCATGCTCTTCTGCTCCGCCCGTCAAGGCATCTGCTCCTACTCCCCCGACGACTTGGGCACCGATCTGCAGCCCCTCTTTAAGACCATCTTGGATTATATCCCCGGCCCCGAGGCCGATGAGGAGTCCCCCTTCCAGATGCTGGTCAGCTCCATCGACTACAACGAGTTTGTGGGCCGCATCGCCATCGGCCGCATTGAGCGGGGCACGGTGAAGCAGAACCAGGAGATCGCCGTGTGCAACTACCACGACACGGGGGCTGCCCCCAAGAAGGCCAAGGCCACCGCCATCTATGAGTTCGAGGGACTGGCCCGAAAGCCGGTCACGGAGGCCTCCGCCGGCAGCATCATCTGTATGAGCGGCATCGGCGACATTACCATCGGCGATACCATCTGTGCCTTAGCCAACCCGGAGCCTCTGCCCTTTGTGAAGATCTCCGCCCCCACCATGGAGATGACCTTCTCCATCAACGACTCCCCCTTCGCCGGCCGGGAGGGCAAGTTTGTCACCTCCCGCCAGCTGCGGGACCGTCTGTTCCGGGAGACGCTGAAGGACGTATCCCTCCGGATCACCGAGATTGATGGCGCTATGGACGCCTTCAATGTGGCCGGCCGCGGGGAGATGCACATCTCCATCCTTATTGAAACCATGCGCCGGGAGGGCTACGAGTTCCAGGTCTCCCCGCCCCGCGTCCTCTACCAAGAAATGGACGGGAAGAAGTGCGAACCCATTGAGCGTTTAGTGGTAGACGTCCCCGCCGACAGCGTGGGGGCTGTGATCGAGAAGATCGGCAGCCGCAAGGGCGACTTGGTGGAGATGACCCCTGTGGGTGAGCGGATGAAGATCGAGTTTTTGGTCCCCGCCCGGGGCCTCTTCGGCTACCGCAACGAGTTTTTAACCGACACCCGCGGCGAGGGCATCATGGCCTCCGTGTTTGACAGCTACGCCCCCTTCAAGGGTGATCTGAGCCGCCGGAGCACTGGCTCTCTGGTGTCCTTTGAGACCGGCGACTCGGTGACCTACGGCCTCTATAACGCCCAGGAGCGCGGCAGCCTATTTATAGGCGCCGGTGTGCCGGTGTATGGCGGAATGGTGGTGGGCGTCAGCCCCAAGAGCGACGACATCACCGTAAATGTGTGCAAAAAGAAGCAGCTGACCAACATGCGGGCCAGCGGCAGCGACGACGCCCTCCGCTTGGTTCCCCCCCGCCAGTTGAGCTTAGAGCAGTGCCTGGAGTTTTTAGCCGACGATGAACTGCTGGAGGTCACACCCAAGAGCCTGCGTATCCGCAAGAGCATCTTGGACCACGAGAAGCGGATGAAGGCACTGCACAGCAAGAAATAAGCGGCTTTGCGTGTGCAAAAAGGGTTGGAGGATATTATATTTATGGGTATCAATATCATGGCGCTGGAGGCGCAGGACCTATCCGCCGCTGTGGCCATCTGGAACCAAGTGGTGGATGACGGCGTGGCCTTTCCCCAGCTGGAACCCCTGACAGAGGAGAGCGGGCGGCAGTTCTTTGCCGAACAGTCCTTCACCGGCGCAGCCGTCGGGGAGGACGGAGCGGTACTGGGGCTGTATATCCTCCACCCCAACAACGTGGGCCGCTGCGGCCATATCTGCAACGCCAGTTACGCCGTCCACACCAACGCCCGGGGTCAGCATGTAGGTGAGGCACTGGTGCGCCATTGCCTCCAAAAGGGCCGGGAGCTGGGCTTTCGTATCCTCCAGTTTAACGCCGTAGTGGCCAGCAATACACCGGCCCTCCGCCTCTACGAGAAGTTAGGCTTCACCCGCTTAGGCACCATCCCCGGCGGCTTTCTAATGAAGGACGGCCACTACGAGGACATCGTCCTCCACTACCATCTCCTATAACCACAGCAAAGGGTCCCACGGCATAGCCGTGGGACCCTCTCTTGTACGGAGCACTCCGGAACCCGAGTATTCCTAATTCGTAACTCCTAATTTCTCATTCACTTCAGCCATCTTCTGCGCTTCGGCTTGCCGCCGCCGTCGCCGCCCTTCAGACGGTCCAAGGCCTCCTTCGCCTTCCGGTAGCCCTTGTCCGCCGACCGGGTGTACAGCTCCAAGGCCCGATCCAAGTCCTTCTTCACACCCACACCGTGCTCATAGCAGCCGCCCATGCAGTACATGGCGCGGGCATTGCCCCGCTCCGCCGCTTGGGCGTAAAGTTCCGCCGCCCGCTTCTCATCCTGCGCGACGCCGATGCCGTCCTCGTAGCAGTGGGCCAAAGAACAGGTGCCGTCGCTGTGGCCGGCCTCGTGGGCTCTGACATAGAGCTCCACAGCCTTCTTGACATCCTGCTCCACACCGTAGCCGTTCTCGTAGCACTCGCCCAAGAAGAACAGCGCACGGGGGTAGTTCTGATCCGCCGCCTTCTGGAACCACTTGGCAGCCTCCTCGTCATTCTCCTCCACGGCGATCCCGTGGTAGTAGAAGAAACCTAAGTTGCACTGGGCTCTGGCGTGGCCCCGCTCCGCCGCCTGACGGTAGAGGTCCGCGGCCTTCCCCTTGTCCTCGGGAACGCCGGTGCCCAACTCATAGCAGAGCCCCAAGGAGCAGAGCGCGGGGACATAGTTGCGCTGGGCGGCCCGCTGATAGCACTCCGCCGCCTTCTCCTCGTCCTGCTCCACACCGTAGCCGTTGTCATAGCACTCCCCCATCAGGTGGATAGCCCGGGAGCTGCCCCGCTCAGCGGCCTTGGAGAACCACTGGAAGGCCTCATCGTTGTCCTCCTCCACGCCGATGCCCCGGTAGTAGCAGTAGCCCAGATTGCACTGGGCGGTGGCGTTGCCCCGCTCCGCCGCTTGGCGGTAGAGCATCACCGCCTGCTCCTTGCTCATCTCCACCCCATCGCCAAACTCATAGCACACGCCCAAGGCGCATGTGGAGGGCGGATAGCCCATCTCGTGGGCCTGACGGTAGCAGTCCACGGCCCGCGCCTGGCTCTGCGCCACACCGTAGCCGTTCTCGTAGCACTCGCCCATCATGTGGATGGCCCGGATATAGCCCTCCTCAGCGGCCTTGGAGAACCACCGGAAGGCCTCGTCGTTGTCCTCCTCCACACCGATGCCTTGGTAGTAGCAGTAGCCCAAGTTGCACTGGGCCCGGGGGTAGCCCTGCTCCGCCGCCGCCCGATAGAGCTCCACAGCCCGTGCCCGATCCTGCACCACGCCGGTACCCATCTCATAGCAGAGCCCTAAAGCACAGGTGGCGGGGGCGTGGCCGGCCTCGTGGGCCTTTTGATAGAGCTCCACCGCCTTGTTGATGTCCTCCTCCACACTGTAGCCATTCTCATAGCACTCGCCCAAGAGCTGCATGGCACGGGGGAAGTCCTGTTCGGCGGCCTTCTGGAACCACTTCACCGCCTCAGCATCATTCATCTCCACACCGATGCCTTGATAGTAACAGTAGCCCAGGTTGCACTGGGCCCGGGCTTCTCCGGCCTCGGCGGCCTCCCGGTAGAGCTCCACAGCCCGCTCCTTGCTCTCCTCTACCCCGTGTCCCAGCTCATAGCAGAGGCCGAGGGCGCAGGTGGCGGGGGCATAGCCCTCCTCACGGGCCCGGCCATAGAGCTCTACGGCCTTCTCAAAGCTCTGCTCCACACCGTAGCCAAACTCGTGGCACTGTCCCAAGAAGTACATGGCGCGGGGGTAGTCCCGCTCGGCGGCTTTGCCGAACCACTCCGCGGCCTTGGCGTCATCCACCTCCACGCCGACGCCCTGGTAGTAACAAAAGCCCAAGTTGCACTGGGCCCGGACGTCCCCGTCCTCGGCGGCCTGGGTGTAGAGCTCCACCGCCTTGGGCTTATCCATCTCCACGCCCCGGCCCAGCTCATAGCAGAGGCCCACCGCGCAGGTGCCGGGGGCATACCCCTTCTCGCTGGACTGGCGGTAGAGCTCCACCGCCTTGGCGATGTCCTGCTCCACACCGTAGCCAAAGTCGTAGCACTCGCCCAAGAGGTTCAGCGCGCGGGGGTAGCCCTCGTCAGCGGCCTTGGAGAACCACTGGAAGGCCTCACTGTTGTCCTCCTCCACACCGATGGCCCGGTAGTAGCAGAAGCCCAGGTTGCACTGGGCGGGCACGTAGCCCCGCTCGGCGGCCCGACGGTAGAGCTCCACGGCCTTGGCCTTGTCCATCTCCACCACCGTCCCCATCTCATAGCAGAGACCCAAGGCGCAGACACAGGGGGGATAGTCATCCTCCTCGGTACCTAAGCGGTAGAGCTCCACCGCCTTCTCCTCGTCCTTCTCCACCCCGTGGCCAAACTCGTAGCACTGACCCAAGAGATAGCGGGCCCGGGGGTACTCCTGCTCCGCCGCTTGGGCGAAGAGGGAAGCCGCCTTCTCGTGGTTCTCCTCCACACCGGTACCCCGGTCGTAGCAGACACCCAAGGCACAGGTGCCCTCGTCATAGTCCTGCTCGTGGGCGGCCCGATAGAGCTCGATGGCCTTCTCCACGTCCTTCTCCACGCCGTAGCCGTTCTCAAAGCACTCCCCCATCAGCACCTCCGCCCGGGGGTAGCCCTGCATAGCCGCCTTGGCAAACCACTTGGCGGCCTCCTCGTCGTTTTCCTCCACATAGATGCCCCGGTAGTAGAAGAAGCCCAAGTTGCACTGGGCGGGGGCGTAGTCCTGATCGGCGGCCTCCCGGTAAAGCTCGGTGGCCCGGCCCTTGTCCATCTCCACGCCGTGGCCCAGCTCATAGCAGAGGCCCAGCTCACAGATGGCGGGGGGATATCCCTGCTCGGCGGCGCCGGTAAAGAGTTCTACCGCCTTCTCCTCGTCCTTCTCCGTGCCCACACCCTTGATGTAGCAGAGGCCCAAGCTGTACTGGGCGGAGATGTGGTCGCCCTCGGCAGCCTTCTTAAACCAGTAGAAGGCCTTCTCCTCGTCCTTGGGGGCTCCGTCCCGCCCGTGGCAGTAGTTCTGAGCCAGCTGGTGGGCGGCGTCCAAATCCCCCTCCTCCGCGGCGGAGAGCAGCTCCCGGAAATTCTGCTCCTTCCCGGCCGACATATCCGCAAGGCTCTGCATCAACTGCGGGTTGAAGTACACCATTGTGGTACTGTCATCGTTATGCTGCAAGCTGTCGTTCTGATCCGTTGCCATATGTCTTGCTTCCTTTCTGTTGTGAGTAACGGGGATGCGCCCCCGGGGTAATATGTACTGTTTATTCTACCAAACTTCTCACCAGAACGCAATACATTAAACGCGGAGTTCGGCCGCACCTCCAAGGCGGAGAATACCGCCGCCACCCCCCTGCGGGCCCCTCTGCCGATCCGGCCCTCAAACCTTTTTCCCGCTCTTTTGCATGTTCCAGTGTATAGAACCCTGCCGTATGTATACAATATAATGTATTATATTACCAATGATTTTGTAAGGATTGACAAAATATCCCCCATAGGGAGCTGCATTTTTTTCCATCCTATTGATTTCATCGTCGCATGTGTGGTATAGTAAACCAAAAACCTATCTGCCATATGCTCTTCCCAAAGAGGTAATAAACAATATATGGAACGATTTAAGACGCTGAAAGACCACGTATACGACTACATCGAGGCCCAAATTCAAAGCGGCAGTCTGCGGCCCAACCAGCGGATTAACGAGGCGGTGATCTGCGAGGAGCTCCACATCAGCCGCACACCGGTGCGGGAGGCGCTGATCCAGCTGTCGGCGGAGGGCGTCTTGGAGAACACCGCGCGGAAGGGCTTTGTGCTGAAAACCGTCAACGAGCGGGATGTCATGGAGCTGTACGCAGTCATTGGTGTGCTGGACGGCTTTGCCGCCAGGCTCGCCTGCCCCCATCTCACAGAGAGCGACCTGATGGACATGGCCTTTTATATTGACGCGATGGACTTGGCGATTACCTCCGGGAATTATTCGATGTACGACAAACATCAGATCATTTTTCACCAGCTGTACATCGAAAAATGCGGCAACAGCGTCCTGATCGACACCATAGGCCGAACTAAGAGCAAGCTCCTCAAGCGGACATACATTGACGATCCAGATGAGAAATTCAACGAAATTCTTCATGCAACCAATCAGGAACACCGGGATATCCTCGCGCTGTTTCAGAAAAAGGATGTCACGGGGCTGTTCCAATTCCTCTCAGAGGTTCACTGGAGGCCAGTCAGCGCACCCTTTGAGGTGATTTTGTAGTACACGGCGGCATCTCTGCGGCTATCGCTGTTCCCTCTATAGATGCAAAAGCACCTCGGAATCCGTAGATTCCGAGGTGTTTTTTTATATCGAAGCGGCATCTGTCCTCAGCAGTCCCACTGACACCGGCGCAGATCCACATGGGACGCATTCCGCAGGGGAACTCCCTCGGCCCTGAGCAGGTCGGCCTGCTCCGTCCAGCCGGGTACCAGCCTTCCCGCGTGGTTGACGACCCTGTGGCAGGGATACTCGCCGTAGCACGCCGCCATGCGCAGCACCTGCCCCACCAGCCGGGAATTTTTCTCCCGCCCGATCAGCCGGGCAATCTGCCCATAGGTGGCGACACAGCCCTTGGGGATTTCCCCCACTGCAGACAGGATTTCATAGGCCAAATCCTCCTGCGGCGCCCCCTTCAAGGACATGTCAGCGCGGTCACATCCACGCCCTCCAAGGTGAGCAGCGCCCGCTTTTTCTCGATGCCGCCCGCATAGCCGGTGAGAGCGCCCTTCGCGCCGACAACCCGGTGACAGGGCACAATGATAGAAATGCCGTTATGCCCCACCGCGCCGCCCACCGCTTGGGCGGATATGTGCGCCGTCCCCCTCTGGGCAGCAAGGCGCCGGGCAATCTGACCATAGGTGGTCGTCTGCCCATATGGGATAGAAGTCAGGATCCCCCACACCTCATTTTGGAAGTCCGTGCCGGTAAAGTGGAGCGGTACAGCGGTGCCAGGCGCTTTTCCTGAAAAATAGGTATCAAGCCAGCGTTTCACCTCTGCAAACAGAGGAATTTCTCTCTCCTCATGCGCCTTGTCCAATTGGAGGGCAAAGTATTTCTGTCCCTCAAACCACAGCCCGGTCAAACCGACCTCATCTGCCGCCAAGAGGATATCACCCATGGGGGACCGATAATGACTGGTGTACTGCATGGCATACCTCCTCATGAAAATACCGTTTAGACCCATCAAGCCCATCCTAATAATAGAGGCTTTTCGCCATCATACCATAAACTTCTCCAAATTGCGAGCATGATTCAGAATGTCCCGCTACGTTTTGGGGATAACCACTTCTCCCGGCCTATCCCAATCCTCCGCACCTTGCAGGCTTTGCGGCCATGGGCAGGACGATTTTTAACCGGAATCCTCATATATTACGCTGGATATTGATGCCTTATATGGGGAACACAAAACATTTATTCCGGATAATCCCCGGATAAATCTTGCAAATTCCCGTCAAAACGGATATACTGAATTTAATACTTCTCTTCTGGAAGGTGAGTCATCGAATGATACAAAAAATAAAAAAGGACAATCTCAGTACGAAACTGATTGATGCCATAATCGGCCTGATTGAGGATGGGACATGGAAGCCCGGAGACAAGCTGCCCAATGAAATCGAGCTGGCCGCGTCCTTCGGTGTCAGCCGGAATGTTATGCGGGAGGCCATGAAAATCCTTGATAATTTCGGTGTTCTGGACGCGAACGCGGGGATAGGTACTTTTGTCGCGCCCTTTGCCGACTCCAGTATTCACCGCATGCATTTTTTTAATAACCTGCGCAGTAATATTTCTGTGGAGCAGACCATGGAAACCCGCCTGATTATTGAACCGGAGCTGGTCTACTATGCCTGTCTGCGTATTACGCCGGAGGAGCTGAAGATCCTATCGAATTGCGTGTGGCACGCCAATCCAAGCAAAGATGACTTTTCTTTTCATTTGATGATGGCAAAGTTTTCCCGCAACTCCATCCTCTTCAACTTGCTTAACACACTCTTGGATCAGCTCCGCACCACCGGCTACTTTGACTTTGGGACCTACGCCAAAGACGAGAACAGCACCAGCCGTATGGACCACGAGAATATCTTTGCCGCCATCGAGCAGAAGGACCCCCAGCGGGCCAAGGCCATTATGTATGACCACCTGGCCACCCGCATCAGCGTAATCCGCTCCTCCTACGATCCCTCCGGCCTTTTGCTGTAGCGCGGCTGCCGGGCAAAACCGCCAGCAACTTAATCGAAAATGATGAATATTGTACACAAAAAGGAGCTCACCGCACTGTGCCGCGGCGGGCTCCTTTCGTGTCTGCATCACAGCATCATCATTAGCAGTTTATAATAACAGCGAATTGGCTGTACAAATTAGCAGAAATATGCGGTTTATTTTAGCTGTTTTGTTCAAAATTTTTGTGACCCTTAATCTCCCTATTGAAATACTTGTCTAATTGTACTACAATTAGACAAGCTTGATGCCGCGAATATTCGCGTATGAATATACATCTGCTATGCTTCGCTCTCCCCCTGCTCCGCCTGGCGAAGTGTATGCTGCTTAAAGAAAAACAGCGCAAGGGACGCAATAATGACCATCGTCCCACCGACGACGGTGCGCACGGAGGGGATCTCCCGCAGGAAGATATAGGCCAGCACCGCGTTGAACAGAATCGCCATTTGATTATAGACGCTCAACTCCCCGGCAGGTGTCATCCGATAGGCAAAGGTCATGGTGATTTGCCCCACAGCGGCAAAAACGCCGATCATCAGCAGGCAAAACAAATCCCACCCGGCTGGGATTACAAAGGTAGGGAGCATCAACGGGATGGACAGTATGGTGCTGAAGGTGCAAAAGTGCATCACCACCGTCAGCGGGTTGACCCGGCCGGAGAAGTAGGAGAGCATAGGGTAGGCCACCGTGTCGCACAGGGCCGTACCAAAGGCCGCCAGCAGCGGCAGAAATGAGGAGTCAAATGAGGGATTGGCGGCAATGAAGGCCCCGGCAAATGCTATGACCATGGCTGGAATATGGATCTTTGTCAGCTTCTCCCCTAAGAAAATGGCCGAGACTGCGGATATGGTAAACATACCCATACGATTTAAGATTGTCACATCCGCTTGGGAGGCGTTGCGTGCGGCGTAGAAAAGCAGCACAATCGCGCAGAATCCGGCTCCGGAGCGGGCCATCAGCTGAGGCTGATACCTCCGCTGTCCAAAAAGGGAGATGCGGCTGCGGATGTTGATAGCTCCCACCACGACCAATCCGATCAGGTTGCGGAAAAACGTCTGCTCCATGACACTGATGCTCTGATTGGTCATGGCTACAAAGATCTGCATAAAGCCAAATGACAGTGTGGACAGCAGGATCAAAGCAATGCCTTTTGTCCGGTTTTGATTCTGTAAGTTTGCCCTTGGCATATGAAACACCTCCCTGTAATCTCTGTAAATTTGAATATTGCCTGGGAACAACTGGCATTATAGTACATCGGAATATGAAAATCAATGCTTTTACGTTTGATTGTTCTACAAGTGAACCGGTATCTATACCGCGGTGTACGGCGAGAACTCCTGCCTTATGGCAGAGTTCAAAATATATCAAAAATTTAGGAGGAGAATCAAATGAGTACAACTGTCGCCATTGTTGCTGCAACGTTTGTTGTCATTGCGGCAACCTTCATCCCAACGTACATCATCAACAACCGAAACAAGAAGACAACGGAATCAGATTGGGCTATCGCGGACCGCAGTCTGCCCATCTACGTCATCGTCGGCACCCAGTTCGCCAGTGCCATGGGCGGCGGTGTGCTGGTAGCCCATGTGGGCAATGCCTATAACAACGGTATCGGCCACTTCCTCTATGGCGTGCTGGCCGCGCTGCCCTTTGTGTGCATCATCTATCTGGCCAAATGGCTGCGCCACAACAACTATACCACCATCCCCGAGATCCTGCGCACCTTTACCAACAACAATAAAGTTGTCACCGTTTTTGCCGCTGTGATGACCATTGTGGTGCCCTTTGGCTGGGTGACCTCCCAGATTACTGCCTTTGGCAACATCTACTCAAACCTCACCGGCATCGACTACAACGTGCTCTGCCTCATCTTTGCGGTGGTCGCGCTGCTGTTTGTCATGCCCTCCGGTCTGAAAACCGTGGCTTGGACGGACTTTATCTTCGCCTGCTTTATGTGTGTCATGTGCCTGATCTGCATATTTAAGGTCACCGACATGGCCGGCGGTGTGGGCAGTATCGTCTCCACGCTGAACGCGGCAGACCCAGACCTGCTCAGCTTCAGCGGCTCCCTCTCCAACAAAATTGGAATCAGCGCCGCCACACTGTGGATTTTCGCAGTCCTCCCCGGCGGTGTCACCAACCAGATCTACTTCCAGCGCGTCTGCGCCATTGATGACGAGAAGAAGGTCAACAAATCCCTGCTGCTCTCCGCTTTTGCAAGCGCACTGAGCTTTGTGTGGGCTGTGTATATGGGTCTCGCCATCCGCTCCATCAACCCCGATGTGGGCAGCGGCGCCACCGCTTGGTTCATGGGGCAGCTGCCCACCGTGCTGATGGCCCTCTTTGCCGCGCTGGTCTTTGCCACTATGATGTCCACCACCAGCTCCGGCGTGCAGACCTCGGTTATGAACATCACCCGTGATATCGTGCCCATCGTAGCGCCCGACATGGACGAGAACAAGATGCTGCGCCTATCCCGTATCCTCTCCGTCATCCTGATGGTAGTGGCCATTTTGATGTGTCTGGTGTTTACCGATACGCTGACTTGGCTCACCGCCACCTATGCCTTCTCTGCGGCTACGCTGGCCTGCCCCATCTTCGTCAGCTACGCCTTCCGCAACAAGAAGTTTATCACCACCGCCGGCGTTGTGGCCGGCATGGTGGCCGGCCTCATCGGCTGCATCGTGGGGATGGTGCTCAAGGCCACCATCAGCTATGCCGCTATCGGTGTGGGCTTCTCCTTGGTGGCCATGCTGGTGGTCTGCGCGCTGACCAAGGGCAAGGGCGCTGTGGAGCTAAGCAAGTAGGAGCCCCTTGGAATGGCGGGAATGCAGAGCATTTCCGCCACCCCTCTCGTCCGTATTTATCATGACAAGGAAAGGATTAAGATTATGACAGATAAACCCATTGCCATCATCGGCGGCGGCAACGGCGGCCAAGCATTCGCCGCTTGGCTGTCCCTCCGTGGCCACACCACCCGCCTCTTTGACGTGGTAGAGGCCACCTGTGACGCGATCAACAAAAAGGGCGGCGTAGAGCTGCGGGGCAGCGCCAGCGAACTGGGCCTCGGCAAAATCGCCTTTGCCAGCACCGATATAGCCAAGGTCATAGAGGGCTGTGAGCTCATCATGGTGGTCCTGCCCTCCATCTACCATAAGAAGATTGCTCAGACCATGGCACCCCACCTGAAGGACGGCCAAATTGTGCTGCTCAACCCCAACGCCAGCTTGGGCGCGGTGGAATTTCGCAAAGCCCTGCAGGATTGCGGCTGTCAGGCGGATATCCTGTTGGGCGCCGCCTCCACATTGCTCTTCGCCTGCCGCGCCGTGGAGGCCGGCACAGTACAGGTGGCCGGGCAGAAGGACACGCTGACCTGCACCGCCCTGCCCTCCAGCCGGAATGGTGAACTGAAGGAGCGCATTGGCGACATCTTCCCCGCCTATACCTTTGACGCCGACATTATCGAGGTCAGCTTGGACAATCTCAATGCCTTTGTCCACCCCGGCCCCACGCTCCTCAATACCGGCCGTATCGAGAGCGGCACTTCCTTTGAATACTACTTGGAGTTCACCCCCGGCCAGGCGGCTCTGGTGGAGGCGCTGGACAGGGAGCGCTGTGCCATTGCCAAGGCCTTCGGCGTGAATCTGCCCACCATCGTGGAGGAGTATTTAGCCCAGTATGAGACGAAGGGCTCCACCATATACGAGGTACTGACCAACTGCGAGGGCTACCACGGCGTGATGGGACCCAAGAGCTTGGAGGTCCGGTATTTGCTGGAAGATATCCCCTACTCCCTTGAGCCCATCTGCGCCATGGCGGACATTGCCGGTGTCCCCGCTCCCACCTGCCACGCGGTGATCACCATGGCCCGGGCAATCCTCGGCGACAAGCTGGACGAGGGCCGTACCGCCAAGAATTTGGGCATTGAGGGCATGAGCAAGGCCGAATTCCTCAAGCTCTGCAGAGGCTGAGAAAGGAGTTTATCTGATATGGGTCAAGGAAAACGTTGGGCCATCATCGGCGCGGGCAACGGCGGCCAAGCCTTTGCCGCTTACCTCTCTATGATGGGCATTGATATTGCGCTCTATGACACATTCCAAAACACGGTGGACAGCCTCAACAGCTTGGGCGGCGTCACCCTCAGCGGCAACGGGAAAAAGACGGGCTTCGGCAAAATCGCCTTTGCCAGCACCGACATTGCCAAGGTGGTGGCGGAGGCCGAGGTCATTTGGGTGATCCTGCCCTCCATTTACCACCGGAGCATCGCCGAGAAAATGGCCCCCTGCCTGCAGGACGGCCAGACCATTATCCTCAACCCCATCGCCCCTCTCGGGCCCATGGAGTTCCGCAAGGCCCTTGACGACTGCGGCTGCAAAGCGGAGATCACCCTCGCCGCCTCCTCCACGCTGCTTTTTGCCTGCCGGCTCAGCGCCCCGGGCCATGTGTTCATTAACGGGCAGAAACAGGCGGTAAGCATCGCCGCCTACCCCAGCAGCGGCAACAGCAAGGTGGAGGCACTGGTGAAAGCGTATATTCCCGAGTTCAACTTTGTCCAAGACATCCTGTCGGTGTCCTTTGAGAACCTGAACTTCGCTTTCCACCCCGGCCCCACGCTTCTCTACACCGCCATGATTGAGAAGGGGATCGACTTTGAGTACTATATCGACTTCGTCCCCAGTCAGACCAAGCTGATTGAGGCCATTGACCGTGAGCGCATGGAGCTGTGCAAAATCTACGGCGTGACCAACGCTGTGGATGCGGAGGAGACCTTCCGCATGATGTATGGCTATCAGGGCGACCTCTATGAGATGATTACGCACGCCGACTGCTACAAGGGGATTAAAGGGCCCAAGAGCCTTGCCGTCCGCTATCTGATGGAGGATGTGCCCTATGCCCTGCGCGCCATCCAAGCGCTGGCCAAAGTCGCCAAGGTGGACACGCCGGCCATTGACGCGGTGGTCAGCCTTGCCTACATTCTCCTCGGCGACAAGCTGGACGAGGGCCGCACCGCCAAGAATTTGGGCATTTCCGAAGATGCCACCGTGGAGGACATCATCAAGCTCTGCCGGGGATAAGCCCCTTTATCGCTACCCATCTCATTCCGCCGCGAGGCCCGCAGGCGGGATGGCACGTCTGGAAAAAAGTTTATCGTATGGAGGTTACACAATATGAGCAGCATTGCAATTATCGGGGCCGGCAACGGCGGTCAGGCATTTGCCGGCTATCTGGCCATCCAAGGGCACGAGGTCCGGATCTTCGACGTGGTGCAGGACACGATTGACCAGCTTAACGAAAAGGGCGGTATTACCATTGAGGGCAAATCCGATGTCACCGGCTTCGGAAAGCTGGCCCTTGCCAGCACGGATATGGGCGCTGTACTCAGGGGCGCGGAAATTGTGCTGGTCATTCTCCCCTCCATCTACACCGCCTCCATCGCTGAGAAGATGTCCCCCTATCTGGAGGACGGGCAGTATGTGATGATCAATCCCAACGCCTGCTTAGGCGTGGTGGAGTTCCGCCATGTGCTCAATCAGTGCGGCTGTAAGGCTAAGATCACCTTGGCCTGTTCCGCTACGCTGCTTTTCGCCTGTCGGGCCAAGGAACCGGGCCATGTGGTGATCTCCGGCCAAAAGATCAGCTTCTCCGCCGCTGCCCTGCCTGCCAGCGACAACGAGAAGGCTGCCGCCGTATTCAACAAGCTCTTCCCCCAGTGGAACTTTGGCGACGATGTGATCCGTGTGGCCTTGGACAACCTCAACGCCATGGTCCACCCCTCCCCCTCTATTCTCAACACCGGGCGGATTGAATCTGGTGTGGATTTTGAGTATTATCTCGACTTTACCCCCTCTCAAGGCACGTTTGTGGACGCGCTGGACCGGGAGCGTATGGCTATCGCCAAGGCCTACGATGAGCCCAATGTCCGCTCTCTGGTGGACGAGTATCTCAACATGTACGAGACAAGCGGCAGCAATACCTACGAGGTGCTGACAAACTGTAAGGGCTACGATGGGATCATGGGCCAAAAGACCCTGCGCACCCGGTACCTTCTGGAGGACATCCCGTACTCTCTGGTGGCGCTCCAGTCCTTGGGCCGGCTGGCCGGCGTCCCCACACCCAATATGGACGCCATCATCACCATCGCCCGGACCATGGTTCCAGAGATTGCCGAGGGCCGCACGCTGAAGAGCCTGGGCCTTGAAAACGCCTCCAAGGAGGACTTCATTAAACTTTGCCGGGGCTGACGTCCCCTCGAACAGGGCTGCGCAACAGGCGCAGCTCTGCCGGTGAATCTGATGAAAAGGAGGGGATACGGCTATGCCCCGCAAACAGATCCTGCTGATTGGCACCGGTGGCACCATCGCCTCGGAGATGACGGACAGCGGTCTGGCCCCAGGCCTTCAAACCGACCAGCTTCTCTCCTTTGTCCCCGCCATCTCGGACATCTGCCAAGCGGACTGCCTCCAGCTTTTGAGCATGGACAGCACCAATATTGCTCCCAGCCATTGGCTGCAAATGGCCCGGTGCATTCAGGAGCACTATGATTGCTACGATGGCTTCGTTCTGACCCACGGCACGGACACCATGGCCTATACGGCGGCGGCCCTCAGCTATTTGATCCAAGGGAGCCCCAAGCCAATTGTGCTCACCGGTGCCCAGAAGCCCATCAGCTTTGACTCCACTGACTCCAAAACCAACCTGTCTGACGCCTTCCGCTGTGCATCGGAGGACTTCCCCGGCGTATCCATCGTTTTCAACAGCAAGGTGATTCTCGGCACCCGCGCCAAAAAGACCCGCTCCAAGAGCTTCCAGGCCTTCTCCAGTATCAATTACCCCTACCTTGGCGTGCTGCGGGACGGTGTGCCGCTACGGTATATCCGTCAGTCGTGTGCCGCCGCGCCCGTATTCTTCCACACGCTCAACACCCGCGTGGCGCTTTTGAAACTGGTTCCCGGTATTGGCAGGGAGTTTGCCGACTTCCTGCTGGCACAGAGTGACGCACTGGTAATCGAGAGCTTCGGTGTCGGCGGCCTGCCGGAGTTTAACGGCTTCTATGACTGTATTAGCGGCGCCATGGCCCGGGGAAAGGTGGTGGTCCTGACCACCCAAGTGGAGAACGAGGGCAGTGACGTAGGGGTCTACCATGTCGGCCACACCCTGAAAAACGACCTCGGTGTACTGGAGGCCTACGACATGACTACAGAGGCGGTCATTGCCAAGCTGATGTGGATATTGGGACAGACCCAGCAGCGGGAATCTGTGGAGCGGCTGTTCTACACACCGGTTGCTAACGACATCCTGTGGCCTATCAAATAGCGGCCTTCAAAGAGATCCCCATGGGCATAAGGGGAAGATTTCCCGCCTTTTTGCGCGGTTTTGTCCTTCTATAGGCAAAAAACAGGGATCACATTCCAGCTGGACTCGCCAGATGATGTGATCCCTGTTTTTTTATCGCATACTGCCGGAAAGCACTAATCCTTCCCGTGCAAGCCCCGCAAAATATCGCTTACTTGATCGCCTCAGCCACGGCCACGGCCACAGCCACAGTGGCGCCCACCATGGGGTTGTTGCCCATGCCGAGGAAGCCCATCATCTCCACGTGGGCGGGGACGGAGCTGGAGCCGGCAAACTGGGCGTCGGAGTGCATCCGGCCCATGGTGTCGGTCATGCCGTAGCTGGCGGGACCGGCGGCCATGTTGTCCGGGTGCAGGGTACGGCCGGTGCCGCCGCCAGAGGCCACAGAGAAGTACTTCTTGCCCTGCTCATAGCACTCCTTCTTATAGGTGCCGGCCACCGGGTGCTGGAAACGGGTGGGGTTGGTGGAGTTGCCGGTGATGGACACATCCACGCCCTCCAGGTGCATGATGGCCACGCCCTCGCGGACATCGTCGGCGCCGTAGCAGCGGACGTTGGCCCGCTCGCCCTCGCTGTACTTGATCTCTTTCACCACGCTGACCTTGCCGGTACCGTAGTCAAACTGGGTCTGCACATAGGTGAAGCCGTTGATGCGGCTGATAATCTGGGCCGCGTCCTTGCCCAGACCGTTGAGGATTACCCGCAGTGGCTCCTTCCGGGCCTTGTTGGCGTTCTTGACGATGCCGATGGCGCCCTCAGCGGCGGCGAAGGACTCGTGGCCGGCCAAGAAGGCAAAGCACTTGCTCTCATCGCTGAGGAGCATAGCGCCCAAGTTGCCATGCCCCAAACCCACCTTGCGGTCCTCGGCCACGCTGCCGTCAATGCAGAAGGCCTGCAGGCCCTCGCCGATGGCCTTGGCGGCCTCGGCGGCGGTCTTGACATTCTTCTTGATAGCGATAGCCGCGCCTACACAGTAGGCCCAGCAGGCGTTCTCAAAGCAGATGGGCTGGATGCCCTTGACGATCTCATAGGGGTCAAAGCCTTTATCCTGGCAGATCTTGCGGCACTCCTCCACGTCCTTGATGCCGTACTGAGCGAGGACGCCGTTGATCTTACCGATTCTTCTCTCGTAGCTTTCAAACAGAGCCATAATTCCTCTTGTCCTCCTCTCAATTACTCGTGGCGGGGGTCAATATACTTGGCCGCGCCGTCAAACTGGCCGTAATGGCCCTTGGCCTTCTCCAGAGCGGTGTTGGCATCGTCGCCCTTCTTGATGAAGTCCATCATCTTGCCCAGATTCACGAACTCATAGCCCACGATCTCGTCGTCCTTGTTCAACGCGATGCGGGTGCAGTAGCCCTCGGCCATCTCTAAATAGCGGGGACCCTTCTCCTTGGTGGCGAACATGGTGCCCACCTGGCTCCGGAGGCCCTTCCCCAAGTCCTCCAAGCTGGCGCCCACAGCCAGACCGTCCTCGGAGAAAGCGGACTGGGTACGGCCGTAGACAATCTGGAGAAACAGCTCACGCATAGCGGTGTTGATGGCGTCACACACTAAATCGGTGTTCAGCGCCTCCAAGATGGTCTTGCCGATGAGGATCTCGCTGGCCATGGCGGCGGAGTGGGTCATGCCGGAGCAGCCCAGGGTCTCCACCAAGGCCTCCTCAATGATGCCGTTCTTCACGTTCAGCGTCAGCTTGCAGGCGCCCTGCTGAGGGGCACACCAGCCCACGCCGTGGGTAAAGCCGCTGATATCCTTGATCTCCTTGGCCTGCACCCACTTCCCCTCCTCGGGGATGGGGGCGGGACCATGGTACGCGCCCTTGGCGACGGGGCACATGTGCTGCACTTCAGTAGAGTAGATCATGGCAAATCTTCCTTTCCTTTTTTCGGGCCGCGCCTCAAACCACGTCCCGTATTGGGGGCCGCCGGCCAGCCGTGCCGAAGCGGCACTGCCGGCGAACCCGTACACAAACGCCGGGGGCATCGGGAGGGTTGTCTCTATCACAAAGCACTCCCATACCATGATAAATTATAGGGGATCGCCCCCTGTTTGTCAAGGCGATGGGGGCGAAAGTGTCAGGCGGATTTTGCGCAAGAAGGGTAAAATATTTGCCGCGGGCTGGGAGAAAAGTACCCCGCGCCGCCGGCACAGGGGCTTTCTATTGACGAGGCAGCTCACCGGCGGGAGCCTTTGCCCCCGTCCCCTCACGGGGGGAAGGAGTCTCCGGCAGCGCACCCTCCCCGCGCCCTTCACAAAATCCACAGTAGAAAATTTCCCCAACCTGTGATATACTATCCCTTATCCAAGACGATTCCTCCCTATCAAATGAAGCCGGAGGCCCCTTTCTATGGAAAAAACAAACAAACGCTGGGGTGATCGTCGAGACGCCCGCTGGATCCGGGAGGTGGACGGGCTCCACGCCATCTTTCCCCACCTGATGCCAAAGCGCACCGACGCGGAGGTCTATATCAACATCCGCTTGGATGTCACCGACACCTTGGCCTACATCGACCAGAAAAACCAAGGCGGCGGCGAGTACCGCACAACGCTGTTCCACTGCTTTCTTATGGCCATCGCCAAAACCATCTACCTGCGGCCCAATCTGAACCGCTACATCTCCGGCCGGCGCTACTATCAGCGGCACAGGATCACACTGGGCTTTGTGGCCAAGCGGCGCTTTGAGGACCACAGCGAGGAGACGCTGATCGTAGCCGAGGCCCCGGAGAACTGGACCCTCGCCGCCGCCACAAAGCGGGTAGCGGGCACGGTTCACAAGGTCCGGGAGGGGACAAGCTATGGTCTGGACAACACCCTGAATTTCCTCAAGCACATGCCCCGGCCCATTATGATGTTTATCATGTGGTGCTTTCGCACCTTAGATTTCTTTGGAAAGATGCCCAAAGCCCTCACAGAGGATGACACCAACTACGCCACCGTGCTCCTCACAAACCTGGGCAGCATCAAGTGCCCCAGTATCTACCACCACCTGAACAACTACGGCACCAACTCCATCATTGCCGCCATCGGTACCATCCACAAGGCGGAGGTCATCGGTGAGGACGGGGCAAAGCGGATCCGGGACATGGTAGATCTGGGCGTCACCATCGACGAGCGGATTGCCGACGGGTTTTACTTTGCCCGCTCACTAAAAATTGTACAGTATATGCTGGCCCATCCCGCCCTGCTGGATCGGCCTCTGAAGGAGGAGATCGACTTTGTCTGCTGATCAGAACACCCCATCCACACCCGCCGTCAAGGCCCCTTGGCTGAAGCACATGGGCGACACCCCCGCCCACCTCACATATCTGAACTGCTCCATGTATGAGGCCCTGGAGCAGTGCGCCCAGCAGTACCCCAACCACACCGCCTTCCTCTTCATGGGCCGCAAGACCAGCTACCGCACACTGGTGCAGGAGGTAAATCTCTGCGCCCGGGCGCTGAAGTCCATGGGCATCCGCGCTGGGGACCGGGTGACCATCGCCATGCCCAACTGCCCCCAGACTGTGGTGATGCTCTACGCGCTGAATCTGGTGGGTGCTGTCGCCAACATGGTCCATCCCCTGTCCAGCGAGCGGGAGATTGAGTTCTACCTGAAGGAGTCCCACTCCATCTCCGCCATCACCTTGGACCAGTTCTACCACAAGTTTGAGGCCATCCGGCAGAATGTGGATTTAGACAACATCATCATCGCCTCCATCAAGGACGCCCTGAGCCAGCCCATCCGCACCGGCTATATGCTTACCGAGGGGCGCAAGCTCCAGAAGATCCCCAAGGACGCCCCCATCCTCCGCTGGAACGAGTTCCTCCGCCGGGGGGCCAGCTACCACTGGAAGTACAAGGCCGCCGTCCAGACCGACGACCCGGCGGTGATCCTCTACAGCGGCGGCACCACCGGCGTGACCAAGGGTATTTTGCTCTCCAACCGGAACTTCAACGCCTTGGGGGCCCAGATTCTGGCTACCAACCCCTTCTTCCGCCCCGGGGACCGGATGCTGGCGGCCATGCCTGTATTCCACGGCTTCGGCTTAGGGGTGTGCATCCACACCATGCTGATGTACGGCGGCTGCTGTATCTTGGTGCCCCGCTTTACCCCGGACAGCTACGCCAAACTGCTGGTCAAATACCGCTGCAGCCTGATCGCCGGTGTCCCCACCCTGTATGAGGCCCTGCTCCGTCTGGAAAAGATGCGTGGGAAGGACCTGAGCTGTCTCAAGGGGGTCTACTCCGGCGGCGACAGTCTGTCCATTGAGCTGAAGAAGCGCCTGGACCAGTTCCTCTACGACCACCACGCGGCCATACAGGTCCGGGAGGGCTACGGCCTCACCGAGTGCGTCACCGCCTCCTGTCTCACCCCGCTGCACATGGCCAAGGAGGGGAGCATCGGCATCCCCTTCCCGGATACCTACTACAAGATCGTGAAGCCTGACACGGAGGAGGAGCTGCCCTTTGGCGAGGCGGGGGAGATCTGCCTCGCCGGCCCCACGGTGATGCTGGGCTATTTGGACCACCCGGAGGAGACGGCCAGAACCCTGCGAAAGCACGCCGACGGCCTGACCTGGGTCCACACCGGGGACTTGGGCACCATGGACGAGGACGGGTTTATCTACTTCAAGCAGAGGATCAAACGGATGATTGTCACCAGCGGATACAACGTGTATCCCTCCCAGCTGGAAAACATATTTGACGCCCACCCGCTGGTACAGATGAGCTGTGTCATCGGGGTACCGGACCCTTTGAAGATGCAGAAGGTGAAGGCATTCATCATGCTCAAGCCGGGAGAACTCCCCTCGGAGGAGAACAGGGAAACGCTCATGGCCTACGCCAGAAAGAATATTGCCAAGTACGCGCTGCCATACGACATCGAGTTTCGGCAGGAGCTGCCGAAAACCTTGGTGGGAAAAGTGGCCTACCGCGTACTGGAGGAGGAGGAACTGGCAAAACACACCTCCTAAAATCAGGGGAGCCATTGGGCTCCCCTCTTCGCTTTCCCGTCCCCTCTACGCCCCCCCGCCGCATAAAAAGAGACGGAGCACCCACAGGGGTCTCCGTCTCTCAAACCATTGCCTATCGCCGGCCGAAGCCTCCGCCCCGGGAGAAGCCGCCTCCGCCGCTGCGGCCGCTGCTGCCGAAGCCTCCGCCCCGGGAGAAGCCGCCTCCGCCTACGCGGCCGCTGCTGCCAAAGCCCCCGCCCCGGGAGAAACCTCCTCCTCCGACACGGCCGGAGCTCCCAAAGCTCCCGCCGCTGGGCCGGGAGCTTCCCCCGAACCCTCCGGGTCTGGGCGCGCCGCCGAAGCCGCCGCCCATAGGCGGACGGGGTCCCGGAGCGCGGGGAGGCGGAGGGGGTGGCTGGCTGTGCCGCCGGCGGTACCAGCCGCTGCGGGGGCCGTGCCACCACAGAATAGGCCGGTAGACCGGGGGACAGGGTATCCCGATATAGCGCCGCCGCCAAGTGCTGTAGCGGACACTGTCCAGCAGAGAGAACAGCACCACCAGCATCACGATCAGCACCACCAGCGCCATCACCGCGGAGACCATATGGAGACTGCCGCCGCCGGTGTAGGCCACGTCTGCGAAGAGGAGGTTGAGGTGGCCGAAGAGGCTCTCCACCGCCGTGTCATAGTTTCCCTTTTGGATGCCCTCATAGACATAGGCGGAGAGGTAGGTGGTCTCCCGACCGCCCACCGCGTCGTGGAAGTTGCCGCTGGTGAGAAAAAAGGCGTCCCTTGTGTCGCTGCACAGCAGCAAAACAGCGTCGTTGTCCATCAGCTCCAGCTCCGCCGCCCAGTCCCAAGCGGCGTCCTCCATGGAGGAGGGAGGACTCTTTACCGTGACCACGGCGAGGATGCTCTCCGCCCACTGGTTCCAGTTGGCGTTGTAGATGCTGAGATTTTTCTCCGTTCTGGCGGAGAGAACCTTGGCGTTGTCCACAATATAGTTCTCATAGGCCGCCGTACTCAGGGAGGTGTCGATAGCGGGTCCTCCCTCGGGAATTCGCAGGGCGGGACCCTTGCTGCGCCCATAGAGGGAGGAGAGAATAATGGCAGCCACCATTATTACGATTGCCACAAAACGGTTTTTGAAAAATTTCAACAGTGGTGCCTCCTTCTGTTCTGCCGCCTGACAGTCTGTGCCATGGGGAGCGGTGCCCCTGCGCGGCAATCTATCCTCTCAGCTCCATCAGCTTTGCCTTCAGCTCGCCCTCGATCTTCCCGAGCTGCTGCTCCGCCTCTCTCCGCTTCTGCGCGCCATCCCGCTGGATCTGCAGCACCTCATCCAAGGTGGAAATCAGCTGCTCATTGGTGTGCTGCAAAGTCTCAATGTCGATGATGCTCCGCTCCGCCTCCCGTGCGGTGGCGATGGTGCCCATCTTCAGCATGTCCGCGTTCTTCTTCAAAAGATCGTTGGTCGCCTGCGTCACCGCGCTCTGGGCCTCTGTGGCCTTGCGGCTGTTCTCCAGGCCCAAGGCCAGCACCATCTGGCTCTTCCACAGGGGGATCGTGTTCACAAGGGAGCTCTGGATCTTCTCCACCATTAAGGTGTCGTTATTTTGCAGCATTCTGGTCTGAGGACCCATCTGGATGGACACCATCCGGGTCAGCTCCAGGTCGTGGAGCTTCTTCTCAAACCGGTCGCACATCTGGGAGAGGTCGTTGTAGGCCTGGGCGTCCTCCGCCTTGCCGCTGCTCTCCGCCTTTTTGCGCAGCTCCTCCAGCTCCGTGCTGCGGATCTCCGCCAAGCGCTTCTTGCCCGCCAGAATGTACATGGTGAGCTCCTTGTAGTACTTCAGGTTCAGCTCATACATCTGGTCGAACATGGCGATGTCCTTCATCAGCGTGATCTGATGCTGCTCCAGCTCCCGGGCGATCTTGTCCACGCTCTGTTCCACCTTGCCATACTGGGCCTTCATGACCTCCAGCTTGTTCCCCGCCTTCTTGAACATGCCAAAGAGGCCCTTCTTCTCCTCCTCGCCAAAGTCCTTGATCTCCACCACAAGACTTGTGAGGGTCTCGCCCACCTCGCCCAGATCCTTGTTGCGCACGGAGGACAGGGCGTTCTCCGAAAAGGAGGCCACGCTCTTCTGGGCCGCGGAGCCGTACTCCAAGACCATCTGGCTGTTGGTGACGTCGATCTTCTTGGAGAAGTCGTCCACCATCTTTTTCTCCGCCTCGGTGAGCATGGAGTCGTCCAGCTTCACCGGCTCCGCCTCCTGCTTGACCGGCTCAGCGGCGGCAGGGGGCTCGCCTCCTAAAACCAACTGGGGCACCTCCTCGGCGGCGGCGCTGGGGGTCAGGGTCAGCTCGGGCATACTGTTTTCTGTCATGATTTGTTTCCTCCCTCATTGGTCAAATACTAATTGTATTATCGCTTCTATTTATTACGTTTCGCGTTCAAAATATCCCGGGCACCCCGGTAGACATACAGCCCTCCGGTGGCGAGGCAGGCCAGTCCCAGCACCACATTGAACCAAGGGGTACCGATGCTGCCCCAATAGGCCCGGAGGAACCAGGCACAGCCCACCCCGCCCCAGATCAGGGCGCAGAGGAAGCGGAACGCCGTATTCCATCTTTCCTTCCGTGTCATGTCAGTTCTCCTCCTTCTCGCGCTCCCCGGCAGGCCGCTCCTACAAACGGTCTATCGAACAAATCCGGTCAACGGGGACGGCGCACCGGGTTGTCGCGCCCTCATGCTCACTCTGACGTTCGTCCCGCCTTGGCCGCCCGGACGGCCCAGATGACGGCCCCGGAGAGCAGGACCAAGCCGAACAGCACGTCGGCGCACCGGGCCCAGAGAGCGGTGCGGCCAAAGATGGTGGTCTCCCCAAGGATACCCGCATAGAGCCAGACAGCGGCGTACAGGACGCAGAGTACCGAGATAACGGCCCGGGGGAGGGCTCTCTTTCGCTTCTTCACAGCTCCAGCCTGATGTCGGTGCCGTCGTCGTTTTTGGTGGTCTCCGCCTTCATCTGCTCGCCGGCCAGACCCTCACGGGCCATCATGGTCTCCAGCACGGTCATGTCCGCAGACAGGTCCAAGGCGTCGGCGCCGTAGAGGCCGTCCAACTGCTTCTCGAAGGCGGTGACGATGGTGTCCATCATCTCCTCCACCCGCTTCATGGTGCCGCCGATGTTCTCCCCGCTGACCCCGGCGCTGCCCATCCGGTCATAGGCGTTGAGGAGCTTCAGGGTGGTGGGCAGATAGTAGTCCATAAACCGCCGGATCTGGGGCAGCTTCTTCGGGTCCTCCTTCACCGCGTCGAAGATACGCAGGGACACCGCCTCCAGCCGGTCGATCTGGGCGGAGATCTTGGGGTCCTTGATGGCGTCGTTGAGCCGGCGCATCTCGCTGACGGCCTTGTCCCCGTCGGCGATCATCTTGTCCAGCTCCGGATTGCCGGTGCCCTTCTTCTCCTCCGCCTTGGGCTTGGCCTCCTCCTTGACCGGCGCGGCACTCTCACCGCCGCAGACCGCCCGCAGCAGCAGGAACGCGGCGCCAGAGATCACCGCCGCCGTGACAAAGTGGAGCGGCGCATAGAGATCAAAGAGGGCGGCATAGCCCACCCAGATCGCCGCCACGGCGTAGAACGGGACAACGGATCCTTTTTTTGCTTGTGCCACAGAGCACCCCTCCTGTCGGTGAAACGCAGATGTTTTTCTGCGATTATCATACGCCAATTCCCCAAATCGGTCAAGGGGAAGGACGAGGGTTTACAAAATCTTCATAAGAAACCCTTAGGGTGGCCATAGAACAAAGGACAGGCGGCGCTGTAAACGCCGCCTGTTCAATCAAAATTCCACAGACCCCCGCGGTTCCGCCGCTTTTGGGAGGCTCTTTCATTCAACCGACTGACCAAGCACCCCTCCAGCAGGGGCGTCAGCCCACAACCACCGGCATGACCTTGCCGTCGGCGTGGATGTCCCGAATGACCTTCCGGGGGCACTTGGCCGCGCAGGTACCGCAGGAGGTGCACTTGGTGTAGTCGATCACCGCGATGTTGTCCTCAATCGTCACCGCGCCGCTGGCACAGTTCTTCTCGCACAGGCGGCAGGTGATGCAGGAGAAGGCACAGTTGCTCCGGGCCACAGCCCCACGCTCCTTGGAACTGCAGTTGACCATGATGTCCGCGTTGTAGGGCACCTCCACAATAACCTTCTGGGGACAGACCGCCATACAGCGGCGGCAGTCGGTGCACTTGTCCGGGTTCACCTGCGCCACGCCGTATTGGTTGATGTGGATGGCCCCGAAGGTACACACCTTCATGCAGCTGCCAAAGCCTAAGCAACCATAGGCACAGCTCAAGGGCCCGGTACCTCCCACCTTCAGCGCCGCGGCACAGTCAGGGAGACCGATGTAGTGGAACTTCCGGTTGGCCCGGGTACCGCCGGCGCAGCGGACGAAGGCCACCCGCCGCTCGGCGGCAGTGACATCCACGCCCATAATGGCCGCGATGTGGGTGGTCTGGGCCCCGGAGCACACCGGGCAGGCGTTCACCGGCGCCCGGCCGGCCACAATGGCCTCCGCGCAGGCGGCACAGCCGGCAAAGCCGCAGCCGCCGCAGTTGGCCCCGGGCAGGGTGCTGAGGACCTCCCCGATCCGGGGGTCCTTCTTTACCTCAAAGATCTTGGAGGCCACCGCCAGCACCAAGCCGAAGAGGGCGCCCAAGGCCCCTAAGATCAAAACCGCATAGAGTATGACCAGCATATCCGCACCCCCTTAAAAGACCTGCAGGCCGCTGAAGCCGCCGAAGGCCAGGGCCATCAGTCCCGCGGTGATCAGCGCGATAGGGAACCCCTTGAAGCACTTGGGCGGCTCCGCCACCATGTCCAGCCGCTCCCGGATGCTGGCAAAGAGCACAATGGCCAGCAGGAAGCCCAGACCGCCGGTAACACCGTAGACCACGGACTCAATGAAGCTGTACTTGTTCTGCACATTCAAAAGGGCCACGCCCAGCACCGCGCAGTTGGTGGTGATCAGCGGCAGGTACACGCCTAAAGCCTCATAGAGGGCAGGCATCATCTTCTGCAAAAACATCTCCACAAACTGCACCAAGGCGGCGATCACCAGAATGAAGGCCACCGTCTGCATAAACTCCAGCCCCAGCCGCACCAGCAGCAGATTGATAAAGTAGCAGATGGCGGAGGCCAGCCCCATGACAAACGTCACGGCAAAGCCCATGCCCAGAGCGGTATCCATCTTCTTGGACACGCCCATAAAGGGGCAGATGCCCAAAAACTGGGCGAAGATAAAGTTGTTGATCAGGATGGCCCCCAAGGCGATGGAGAGCAGCTTTGTCCAATCCATTCTCACTTACCTCCCTTCCCCGCCGAGCGGCCCTGCACCCACTGCATCAGCGCGATCAGCACACCCAAGGTAAGAAAGCCGCCCACGGGCATCACCATCATCAGCGCGCTGTAATCGCTGCTGAAAACCTTGTAGCCCTCGCCGCCGTTGAGGAGGCCCGCGCCGAAGGTTCCGTTGCCCAGGAACTCCCGGATCACGCTCATCACCAGCAGCACCAGCGTATACCCGAACCCCTGACAAAGCCCGTCAATGGCCGCGGGCAGCACCCGGTTCTTGGAGGCGAAGGCCTCCGCCCGGGCCAGGATGATGCAGTTGACCACAATCAGCGGGATAAACACACCCAAGGACTCGGCAATATCCGGCAGATAGGCCTGAAGGAGCAGATCCACCATCGTCACAAAGGTGGCGATCACCACGATGTAAGCGGCGATACGGATCTTGTCCGGGATGATCTTCCGCAGCAGGGAGATAATCACATTGGAGAGCGTCAATATAATGGTCACGGACACCCCCATGCCCAAACCGTTGGAGAAGGAGGTGGTGATGGCCAAGGTGGAGCACATACCTAACAGCTGCACCAGCACCGGGTTCTGGGACCAGAGGCCCTCTTTGATCTGTTTGCCCACGTTCATTCTGCATCCCCCTCCCTTACGACAGTACCGCATCCACAGCGGTGAGGGCCGCGTTTACCGCGGCGGTAACGCCCTTGGAACTGAATGTGGCGCCGGTGACACCGTCAAAGCGGTTGGTCCCGCCGTTGAGGGTCACGGGACTCTCCAGCCCGATGAACCGGGAGAGCACCTTGCTGCTCATCACCACCTTGGTGCCGATATTCTTGGTCTCGCTGTGCTTGATCACCGACACGCCGGTGACCCGCCCATCGAGACCCACGCCCACCACCAAACTCATGGCGCCGCCAAAGCCGTTGGAGGACACCTCGCAGACGTAGCCCACGGTCTCCCCGCCGTCTGTGGCCGCGTGGAGAGCGGTAACCCCGTCGGGCAGGGTCAGCCCCTCCACCTTGGGATACGCCTCCGCCTCCAGCACCATGGCCATAGCCGCCTTGGTCTTCTCCTCGGTGCGCCAGTCAATAACAGGCTTTGTGATGTAGTACACGATCCCCAGCAGCAGCGCCGCCGCCGCCGAGATCCCAAAGAGCGTCACCGTCAGCCGGAGAATATAGGGCCGCTCCGGGCCGGCCAGGAGGGCGCCCAGTCCGCCCCCCTCCTTTCTCTCCCGCCTGTCCCGGCGGGGGGCGGGCGGCATCTCCGAAGCGGCGGTATCGGCCGCTGCCGGCGCCGTGCTCTGCACCGGAGCGGTCTCCGCCGGCTTTTTATCCTCGGGCCGCTTGTCTCTCCTGCTCATTTGCCTGCCGCCTCCTTCCTCTTGAAGATCGCGGTCTTGGCCACGCCGAACCGGCGGGGCCGCACGTTCTTGTCGATCAGCCACACCACCAGGTTCATCAGCAGAATGGAGTAGCAGACCCCCTCGTTATAGCCGCCGAAGTAGCGGATAAACACGGTGATAAGGCCGCAGCCCACACCGTAGATCAGCTGCCCCTTCCGGCTGACAGGGGAGGTGACGTAATCGGTGGCCATAAACACCGCCCCGAGGAGCAGACCGCCGCCGAAGATGTTGTAGAGCATCCACTCCACCGGGTCGTTCCCCCGGGGGAAGAGGAAGGTCAAAAGGGCCACGGTGCCCACATAGGTCAGGGGAATATTGGGCAGGATCACCTTCCGCGCCAGCAGGAACACGAACCCCGCCAGGATCATCAGCGAGGACACCTCCCCGATGCACCCGCCGATCCGGCCGGTAAACATGGCGGGCAGATCGTACACCGCCTGGAGCCCCGTCAGATCATTGGCGTGGAGATAGGACATCGGCGTGGGGTAGGTGACCACGTCCACCGCTCCCCACACTGCCGCCTTGGTCCCCGGAGCGGCCCAGTGGCTCATAATGCTGGCCCAGGAGAACAGGAAAGCCCGCCCGGCCAGAGCCGGATTCAGGAAGTTCTTGCCGATGCCGCCGTAGAGCTGCTTGACCACCACAATGGCGAAGAAGTCGGCAATCAGGATCGTCCAGTAGGGGATCGTCACCGGGCACACGAAGGCCAGCAGCATCCCCGTCACAGCGGCGGAGCAGTCCCCCACCGTCTGGTGCTTGCGGGCAATCAGGCGGTAGAGAGCCTCAAACACCACACACCCGACCATAGAGCACAGTGTCACCGTCAGCGAGCGGAGGCCGAAATTGTACACCGCGAAGGCCAGCGCCGGCAGCAGGGCGGTGATCACCGTCAGCATAATGGCCTGGGCGTCCTCCTTGGTGCGCACGTGGGGGGAGGTGGAGGCCTTGAGCTTGAGTTCCTTGTAGTCTGTCATCGCCTTACCCCTCCTTATTCTCTTTCGCGGCCCTGGCAGCCTCCGCCTTGGCGGCAGCCTCCTCGGCGGCCCGCTTGGCGGCGGCCTTGGCGGCGTTCACCTTCTGCTTGCCCATGCGCATAGAGTGGACCAAATGCAGCCGCCCCGGACAGATGTAGGCGCAGGCGCCGCACTCAATGCAGTCCAAGATGTTGGCGGCCTCCAGAGCCTCCACCATGTCCTTGCGCTCGTATTTATAGAGGAACAGCGGCTGGAGGCGCATGGGACACACGCTGGTGCACTTGCCGCAGCGGATGCAGGCAGGCTCCTTCACCGTCCTCTCCTCGTCCTTGGCGAAGGCCACCAAGCCATTGGTGCCCTTGCCCACGGGGACCTCGGCGCTGTACTGGGCGTGGCCCATCATGGGACCGCCCATAATGAGCTTATAGGTCCGCTCGCTGACGCCGCCGCAGCAGTTCAGAAGATCACTCAGCGGCGTGCCCACAGGACACTCTAAATTCTTGGGCTCCATCACGCCGGAGCCGGTGACAGTCACCACGCGGCTGATCACCGGCAGCCCCTTGTACACCGCCCGGTAGATGGCGGCGGTGGTGGCCGTGGAGAACACCGCGCAGCCGATGGCCGCCGGGAGCTGTCCCGGGGGCACCTGACGGCCGGTGAGGGCCTGACACAGCTGCTTCTCCGCCCCCTGCGGGTACCGGGCATGGAGCACGTCCACCACCACCGGCGCGTGCTCCTCCTCGATCTTCCGCTTCAGGAGCTCCGCCGCGTTCATCTTGTTCGTCTCGATGCCCACGTGGACCTTATCCACCTTGAAGATCTTGGCCAGCAGCTTGGCCCCGCCGATGACCTCCTCCGGGTACTCCAAGAGAATCCGGTGGTCGCTGGTGAGGTAGGGCTCACACTCGGCGGCGTTGATAATCACCGTGTCCACCTTCCCAAGACCGGAGCTGATCTTCACGTGTGTGGGGAAGGTGGCGCCGCCAAGGCCCACCACCCCGGCGTTCTTCACGATCTCCGTCAGCTCCTCCGGTGTCAGACTGTCCGGGTCCTCCGCCGGCCGCACCGACGGGTCCAGCGTCTCCTCAAAGTCGTTTTTGATCACCACACTGAGCACGTTGGTGCCGTTGAAGTGGGGCCGGGGCTCCACCGCCGTCACCGTCCCGGAGATACTGGCGTGGATGGGCGCGCAGACGAAGGCGGTGGCCTCACCGATCACCTGTCCCACGCGCACCTGATCCCCCACCGCCACACAGGGCCGGCAGGGCGCGCCGATGTGCAGGGACATGGGGATCACCACCTGCTCCGGCGGCGGCAGCTTTTCAATGGGCTTTTTGTTCGTCGCCGCCTTCTTGTCGTGGGGATGAATCCCGCCGAAAAAAGACTGTGCCATATCTTCACCTCTCTATGCCAAGGGGCCCCGCCCCTGAAATGGATTCGCCTATCAATATACACCTGTTTTCCCTATCTGTCCAGCATTTTTGACAAGGAAATCCCAAAAAAATTGTCAATTCTGACACCTTTTTAACAATCTGCCCCCGCCGTCTCCGCGCTTTACTCTTCATGCTCCCCTCTCCACTCTCCCCCTTGCCCTCCCCACAAAACTATGCTACAATACATCCTGTATCACCACAGAATCAGGAGGTGTCCAAAACGATGGGAATCATCAACCGGCCCGGCGTCAAATCGGCGGCGCGGGACTTCATCCGGGGCGGACGGCGGTCCGTGCTGGGCCTCAGCACCGTGTATATCGCCATTTTGCTGCTGCTCAACGGCATCGACGCCCTGTTTTACTACATCACCGACGGGGACAGCCTGTCCATGTTCGTCACGGTGCTGGTGGGGCTGATGAGCACGATACTCTCGGCGGGGTACACGCTGTTCTGCATGGGCATTGTCCGGGGGGAGGAGACCCCCTTCTCCGTACTCTTCGACGGCTTCGGCATGGCGGGCCGGGTGATCTGGCTGACGGTGCTGATGGGTCTGAAGATCTTCCTCTGGTCCATGCTCTTTTGGATTCCCGGCATCGTGGCGGCCTACCGCTACCGCTTCGCGCTGTATAATCTCTTGGAGAATCCGGAGCTCTCCGCCTCCCAGGCCATCGCCCTCAGCGGCATCCAGACCAACGGCATGAAGGCCCAGCTCTTCTGGCTGGATCTGAGCTTCATCGGCTGGATTTTTCTGACGGTGGTCACCGCCGGCGTGGCTTGGGTGTATCTGACGCCCTACATGCAGCTGGCGGATCTGGGGTACTACGAGGCGGGCAAACGTGTGATCTCCCCCTTCCCCAGCCGGTTCAGCGAGGACGGGGAGCAGTTCTGAGGAGCGCATACAGGAGTAGAATAGAGAAGATATATTTCGGGAGGGAATCATGATGAAAAAGAGACTGACCGCCGCCATAGCAGTCCTGTGCTTGGTCCTGACACTGCTGCCCCTAAACGTGTGGGCAGCGGAGGGAGACACATCAACAGGGGATACTGCGAATTTCCAAGAAGCAAATAGTGCGAGCGAACTTCAAAAACTGATTACGGCTAAGACTGCCAATATTAAACTGGTTGAAAATGCAGTTTTTTCCACAACATCTCTGGAAATTCCGGAAGATTATACTGGCGTTTTGGACTTAAATGGGAAGCATATTACCTCATTTGTTTCTTCTGTTGTGGTAAAGGGGCATTGGACAGTAATGGACAGCACAGCGAGGGAAGATGAGCTTGTAGTTGGGGACGAGAACACAGTAACTTACCAATTTGGCAGTATTAGAGCCAGCGATGATAAAAAGCGTGATGCCATTCATGTACAGGACGGCGGCGTTTTTGTCTTGAAAAGTGGTACAGTGTGTAGTGCCACCAACATCGCCATCTGCGCGGAGGCCAACTCTACAGTTACAATCGACGGCGGCTATGTAGAGGCGCAGGAATTCGCTGTGCTGGTCCGGGGGCAAAACGCTAAAGCAAACATTAACGGCGGCATACTCTTGGGCAAAGACAACGCCGCAGTGGCGGGCAATGGACTGTCCAAGTATGCCGGAACGGAAATCACCATATCCGGCGGCACCTTAGTTAGTAAGATTACAACCTCTATAACCTCTGGCTATATCCCCTGCGGCATTTATCACCCTCAGAAGGGTGTCCTGAACGTAACCGGCGGCGAAATCCACGCCCCCGGCGGTGTGGGCATCCTGATGCGCGGCGGCAGCTTGACTATCGGGGAGAACATGACCGCGGATAACTTTGTTGTCAATAGCACTGAGGGTACAGAGGGCAAAGTGGGAGCTGCCGACCAAGCGATAGAGGCCGGGGACGCTATTGCAATGGACCGGCAAGACGGCTATTACGATGGTGTTAACGTAAAAGTTACTCTGACAAAAGCGGCGGAGAACGTGGAGGCATTGCGTCCAACCGCGTACCACCCAGAGGAGCTTGACTTACTCTGGACCACCCAAGCCGATAACACCACCGTGTATACAATAGGTCTCAAAACAGCTGCTACCTACACCGTTACCTTCGACAGCCAAGACGGCAGTACGGTAGCGTCCCAGAGCGTCGAAAAGGACGGCAAGGTGACAAAGCCCACCGACCCCACCCGCGCCGACTATACCTTCGGCGGCTGGTATAAGGAGGCGGCCTGCACCAATCAATGGAATTTTACCAGCGACACCGTAACCAGCAATATCACCCTCTACGCCAAGTGGACCGCCAACGGCACCACGCCGCCGACACCCACCAAGTACACCGTCACCTTCGACAGCCAAGGCGGCAGTACGGTGTCGTCCCAGAGCGTCGAAAAGGACGGCAAGGTGACAGAACCCGACGACCCCACCCGCAGCGGCTACACCTTTGCCGGCTGGTTCCGAAATCAGGCCTGCACCAATGAATGGAATTTTGCCACCGACACCGTAGACGGCAGCATCACCCTCTATGCCAAGTGGACGCCGGTGAAAAAGAATTACACCATCACCCTCAACACCAACGGCGGCACACTCCCGGAGGGCCAGTCCGGCAAGCTGACCACTAACGATGACGGCAAGCTGACAGCGCTGCCCGCCGACCCCACCCGTCCCGACTATACCTTCGATAAATGGACCACCAGCACCGGGGTAGATGTCACTGCTGACCTTGTTTTTGACAGCAATACCACCATCTACGCCCAGTGGAAAAAGGCGGACGGCAGCGCGGACGACCAGATCTATACCATCTCCTTTGACCTGAACTACACCGGCGCCCCTGCCAACCCAGCGCCCATCTCTACCGACAAAGACCACAAGCTCACCCAGTCCCTGCCGACGGTCTCCCGCGAGGGCTACAGCTTCGATGGCTGGTACACGGATGAAATGGGCAAGGTCACGGACGACACCCCTTTCTACGCCTCTATTACGCTCAAGGCCCAGTGGACAGAGAACCCTGACACCCTCAAGGGGCCCTTCACCATCACCCTTGACGCCAACGGCGGCATCCTCGCCAAGGACAAAACCGTAAAAACCGGGGATGACGGCAAACTTAATCCCCTCCCCAAGGACCCCACCCGCAGCGGCTACAGCTTCGACGGCTGGTACACCGAGAAAACCGGCGGCGAGGAGGTAAGTAAAGACTATGTCTTCTCCGCCGACACCACCATCTACGCCCATTGGGAGAAGGACACCGACACCTCTGACCCCAGCGGTGACTACTACCACATCGACTACCCCGATCGTGTCACCGGCGGCACCTTTGACGTGAGCCACAACCGGGCCCGGGAGGGGACACGGATCACCATTGAGCTTAGCCCCCGGTCCAACTACGAGCTGGACGAACTGGAGGTCGTCAACGCGGACACCGGAGAGACCATCCGCTGCCGGGAGCGGTACACCGACGAGTACACCTTCACCATGCCCGACAGCGACGTGGAGATCTTCCTGTCCTACCAGCGCCGGGACAGCGGCGGCGGCGGGTACTACGTCCCCGCGGAGCCGGTCACTCCCATGACCGGCTGGTACTGCCAGAATGGGCATATCTACACCGCGGCGGGGGAGCTGATGCCCGACCGGACCCCGCTCACCCGTGATATGCTCCTGTCCATCCTCTACAACCGGGAGGGCGGCGGCACAGAGGGGCACCAGACCTGGGCCACCAAAAACGGTATCGTCCCCGACTACTACGAGGGCGGCTACTACGGCACCGACAAGCCCCTGACCCGGGAGCAGACGGCCATGATCCTGTACTGCTACGCCCGCTATAAGAACTACAACACCTCCCAGCGCGCCCGGCTCACCGGCTACAGCGACTATAAGGAGATCCGTCCCATGGCCCAGACGGCCATGTCCTGGGCCCGCGGCGCCAATCTGATGACCGGCACCACCTCCACCACCCTCTCGCCCACGGCCAGCCTGACCTGCGGCCAAGCCTGCGTACTGCTGCAGCGTTTCGCCGCCAACGTCTCGTGGGGCTGGTAATTCCTAAAAAAATGGCTGACGGAAATTCCGTCAGCCATTTTTGATCCAATCCTTCAGCGCCTCCATCCGCCGCTCCGCGTCCTCCCGACCGATGCGGTAGACGGCCTCGATCCGCTCCGGATCGGTGTCCGTGCGCCCGATGGGCAGGGCGGCCCGGGGCCGTATGACGAAGGCCGCCCCCTCCCGGGCCCGGCGGTCAATATACCCCATGGTCTCGTTGTAGACGATGTGCCGCCGCGCCAGCGCCCTCCGGAAATTCGGATATTTGGCGTAGCGCAGGCGGAAGAGGGGGTTGTTCTCGGAGAACTTCACATAGTCGGCAGGCCGGGTGAGCACCACGATATTGCGCTCATACCCCATCTCCTCAAAGGCCCGGATGGGCACGCTGTCCGCCACACCGCCATCCAGATAGCGCCGGGACCCGATGTGCACAGTCCGGGAGGCCAGCGGCATGGAGGCAGAGGCCCGCAGATAGTCGATCTTACGGAGAAGATCGTCACAGAGGACCACCTCCGCCCGCCCGGTCTCCACGTCGGTACAGACCACGTAGAAGGGGATGGCGGAGGCCATAAAGGCCTCGTTGTCAAAGGGGTCCAGCTCCAAGGGCAGCTCCCGGTAGCAGAAGTCGGTGTCCACCATATTCCCGGTCCGCAGCAGGGAGCGGACACTGATAAAGCGGGGGTCTTGGGCATATTTTTTGTAGTAGCGGATACTCCGTCCGCGCTGGCCGGAGACATAGTTGCAGCCGTGGACAGCCCCGGCGGAGACACCGATCACGCCGTCGGCGGCAATGGCATGCTCCATGAGCACATCCAGCACACCGGCGGTGTAGATGCCCCGCATGGCGCCTCCCTCCAGAATCAGGCCGGTTTTCATGGCAGGCTCCTCCTCCCTCTCGCCCCCTCTTGCGCAGGGGGGAGAATTCTGCTATAATCGACAGAAGAAAGTAAAAGTGTACAAAACAAAAAAGCAGATTGTATTGTAACACAAAACATTCCAAAAGGGAAGGGGGAACTCATATGCCCATCGGGGAGGAGAAGCACGCCGCCCTGACCCGCTGGACGCGGGAAAAGCTGCTGCCCTACTTGGCTGTTTTTTTACTGCTGGTGCTGTGCACCATTTTAGGCAAGAGCCTTCTGGACACCCGGAAGCAGGTGCGGGATCAGGAGGCCCGCTTGGAGGCCCAGCGGGCGACCATTGCCCAGCTGCAAAAGGAGCCGGAGGACAGCGGCCTGATCCACGAGGGGAAGCCGATAATCACCGGCGACACCATCCGGGAGCAGTTCAGTGATCTGGGGGAGCTGGTGGCCATCGAGTACATCTACACCAACGCCGACCAGTACGAGAACCAGAACCAAGTCACCGTGTTCAAGTGGGAGGTGGATGTCCCCTTCACCGCCAAGAGCTTCCTGCTCTCCTACGACGGGCGGATCAAGGCCGGCGTAGCCCTGTCCAACGTGCAGGTGAACATAAACGACAACGCCCACACGATCACCGTGACCCTGCCCCCGGCGGAGATCACCTCCCATGAGATTTTCGAGGACAACATCCGCGTTTTTAACGAGAAGGACGGAATTTTCAACCGAATCACCGTAGAGAACTACGCCGACTTCATCAGCGGGCAAAAGACCGTAATGGAGCAGCGGGCCATCGACTTAGGATTGCTGACCAGCGCCGACAAAAATGCCCAGACGGTGCTCCGATCCCTGCTGTCCTCCCTGCCCGGCATGGAGGACTACCGTCTCACCATCACCACCAGACGGTAGCTCGTGGGAGGCAGCGCCTTTTTCGTTGAATCAGCCAATTCCAGAGAAAAGAGAGGATCGCCAAAGGCGATCCTCTCTTTTCTCTTGGAGCGGGGTACGGGAATCGAACCCGCCTCTTCAGCTTGGGAAGCTGACATACTACCGATGTACTAACCCCGCGAACGCAGTTTATTATAACACAACCTTTTTCAAATTGCAACTCGAAATGTGCCAACTGCGGCATGATTTTTTCCTGCGGGACATAGAGTGGGGTAAGAACAGCCCCAACCGGCGGCGGCACACGGCCTCAGGGCCGCTGACGCCCCCTCCCAAAGGGGCAGGATCAGGGAAGAAAAGGAGAGATGACCATGAAACGAGTCCTTGCGGCACTGTGCGCGGCGTGCCTGCTCAGTCTGCCGGTCCAGGCCCAGCCGCTGAGTGTGGACGCCAAGAGCTGCCTCCTCATGGAGAAGGAGACCGGAGAGGTGCTCTACGCCGAGAACGAGCACGCCCCCTTGGAGCCGGCCAGCGTCACCAAGGTGATGACCCTCCTTCTGGTGATGGAGGCCATTGACAGCGGCACCCTGCGCTACGAGGACATGGTAAGCGTGAGCACCTATGCCGCCTCCATGGGCGGGTCCCAGGTGTACCTGAAGGAGAACGAGCAGATGAGTGTGGAGGACCTTCTCAAGGCCGTGTGCGTGGCCTCCGGCAACGACGCGGCGGTGGCCCTGGCCGAGCACATCGCCGGCAGCGCGGAGAGCTTTGTGGCCCGCATGAACCAGCGGGCGGCGGAGCTGGGAATGGAGGACACCACCTTTCTCAACTGCACCGGCCTCCCCGCCCAAGGCCATGTGACCAGCGCCTATGACATCGCCCTGATGAGCCGGGAGCTGATCCTGCACCACCCGGATATCCGGCGCTTCACCACCATCTGGATGGACAGTCTCCGGGACGGTGCCTTCACGCTGAATAACACTAACAAGCTGGTCCGCTTCTACGAGGGCACTACCGGCCTCAAAACCGGCAGCACCGACGCCGCGGGCTACTGCATCTCCGCCACAGCGGAGCGGGAGGGCATGGAGCTGATCGCCGTAGTCATGGGTTCCCCCACCGGCCCCCAGCGGTTCGAGAGCGCCAAGGTCCTCCTCAGCTACGGCTTCTCCCTCTACACCTTAATCCGCATCACGCCGGAGCAGGTACTCCCGGCGGTACCGGTGACCCTGGGCACCGCGGACTACGTCCAGCCCGTCTTGGGCGCGGGGGATGCGCTGCTGCTGGAGAAATCCCAGACGGCGGATCTGCAACAGGAGGTCCACTTGGCGGAGACGCTGCAGGCCCCGGTGGAGGCCGGCCAAGAGATCGGGGAGCTGATTGTACGCTCCCAGGGGCAGGAGACCGCCAGAATCCCCCTGATTGCCGGAGAAGCCGTGGAGCGGCTGCAATACGGACAGATTTTAGTGCGGTGCCTGAAGCTGGCATTTATGGTAGACGGCTTCCGCCAAGTGGGGTAGCTGCCAAAAAAGATTCAACCAACGGGCATGAGAGGGCACAGCTTGCCGCTCCTCGTGCCCGTTTTCCCTGTTGCCCGCCCCCCCACAAAAAATCCGGATTCCCCCCAAGCCCTGAACAAATCGAGAAATCAGAGGCTGTATTCCTTGACATCATAGCGAAAATGTACTACTATTGTTGTGATTATAAAAAGCTGTCATCCCCCTTCTCCAGACGCAAAATAACAAACACGAACAGGTGAGCGAAAAATGGTAAACAATGTCATCCTGCTGGAGTGCTTCGGCATATGCCTGACCTTTGTGGCGCTGCTCCTGCTGCTGAACGGGAATGGGGCCCGGGAGCAGAAGCTGTTGATCTTTATCATGTGCGGCTCGCTGGTGCAGAATATCGGCTACCTGCTGGAGCTGACCGCGCCCACGATGGAGGCGGCTGTGGCGGCGCTAACGGTGGAGAATGTGGGTTCGGCCTTCGTCCCCCTGTGCTACTGCTGGTTTACCTACACCTACTGCTACGCCCGCCCGCCCAAAAAGCTGCTGCGGGTTCTGGGCTTCTTCAACTTTCTGGTGCTGCCCACAGTGTTTTTCAACTGGAACGGCCTCTTCTATCAGGACTTCCAGTGGCTGTCCACCGTGGACGGCTTCCACTACATCAGTATCACCTACGGCCCCCTGTACACCATCTTCATGATCACCCGCATCGTCATCCCCTACGCCCTCTCCATCCACACCCTGCTCCGGGCGGCGCGCCTCCGCGCGGACCAGCAGGTCAGCCGGCAGTACTGGACCATTTTGGGCATCTCCTCTCTGCCTGTTGTGATGCTGGTGGCCTATGTATTTAAGCTCACGGCGGTGTTCGATCTCACCCCGGTGACTCTGGCCATCGCCATGGCGATGGTGGTCATCGTGGTGTGGAGCCGCCGCAACTACGATTTCCGCCATCTGGCGGCGGAGAAGGTGCTGGAGAGCTTGGGTGACGGTGTCATCGCCCTGGACGACCACGACAGGCTCATCAGCTACAACCGGGCGGCGGCCAACATCTTTACCAGCCTCCCCGCCCACAAGCCGGGGGAGAACATCCGCGCGGTGGAGGATTTCCGGGAGGAGATGCTCAACGAGAACATCCCCTGGAGTTTCTCCATCAACGGACAGCACTACGAGTGCCACAGCAAGCATATTGTGGATGAGGCCGGCCGGGAGCAGGGCTGCGTCATTTTAGTTCTGGACATGACGGATATCAAGGCCTACATCAACGAGATCAAGCGGGTGCGGCAGCAGGCGGAGAAGGCCAACGTGGCCAAAAGCGAGTTTCTGGCCAACATGTCCCACGAGATCCGTACCCCCATGAACGCCATCATCGGTCTAAACGACATCATCATGGAGGAGTGTGCGGACCCCCAGATCTACACCCACGCCAAGGACGTGCAGTCCGCGGCCAAGAACCTGCTGGCCATCATCAACGACATCCTGGACCTGTCCAAGGTGGAGGCGGGCAAGATGGAGCTGGTGTACACCGACTACCACCTGAAGACCGTGGTGGACGAGGTGGTGGGCATGATGGATATGGCCGCCTCCAAGCGGGGGCTGATCCTCAAGTATGAGTGCGACGGCGCCCTCCCCTGCCGCTACAACGGCGACGAGGGGCGGATCAAGCAGATCCTCATCAACATTCTCAACAACGCCATCAAATTCACCAAGGAGGGCTACGTCCGGGTCTACGTTACCGGCCAAGGCGGCGCAAAGGAGGACGAGGAGTGCCTCACCTTCCGCGTGGAGGACACCGGCTGCGGCATCCGGCCGGAGGACCTGGAGAAAATCTTCGAGGACTTCCGCCAGGTGGACGCCAAGCGGAATCGGAGCGTGGAGGGCACCGGCCTGGGCCTCGCCATCGTCAAGCACTTGGTGGAGCTGATGGGCGGCAGCATCCAGGTGGAGAGCGTCTACGGTGAAGGGACCGCCGTCACCATCACCATCCCCCAGAGGATCGTGGACCGGCGCTCCATTGAAGAGGTGCCGGAGACCCCGCAGGCGGAGCTGGAGCGGGCGGAGCTGTTCACCGCCCCCGATATGCGGGTGCTGGTGGTGGACGACAACGTGATCAACCGCAAGGTGGCCCGGGGCTTTTTGAAGAGCTACGCCTTCGATCTGACCGAGGCGGAGAGCGGGCCGGAGGCCATCGAGCTGGTGCGGAAAAACCGGTACGACATCATCTTCATGGACCATATGATGCCCATGATGGACGGCATCGAGGCGGCGGAGATCATCCGCCGGGACTGCGGGGAGAACGGCGCCGCCCCCGTGATGATCGCCCTCACCGCCAACGCCATGGAGGGAATGCGGGAGAAGTTTTTGGACTGCGGTTTTCAGGATTTCATCGCCAAGCCCTTGGACCGGAAGGAGCTGGGCCAGCTGCTGTCCCGCTGGATACCGGAGGAGCGCCGGCAGGCCGGCGGAGAGGAGGGTGCGGAGAGCGACCCCCCGGCGGACCTGAGTGCCTTCCGGATTCCCGGAATCGACATTGAGGCCGCCGGCCGGTACTACGCCGGCGACGAGCGGGGCTTTGCCGACCTGCTGGAGCTCTACTGCATGGACGGCCAGCGGAAGGGCCCTCTCCTCCGGGAGCTGGCCGGCGCCGACATCGCCGGGTACTGTGTGGAGGTCCACGCCCTCAAAAGCGCCTCGGCCAACATCGGCGCGGTGGAGGTCTCCCGGATGGCCCGGGAGCAGGAGGAGGCCGCCAACCGGGGCGACACGGCGCTGATTCAGGAGCGGTTCCCCGCCCTGTTGGAGGCCTATGAGGCCCTGTTGGAGGAGATCAGCCGGTTTTTGGCCCAGCACCGTCAGGCGGAGCCCCAGGGGGCCCGGCTCCCCGCCCTGCCGATGGAGGAGCTGAGAGAGCAGGTGGGCGCGGCCTTGGAGGAGCTGGAGAACTTCCGCTCACAGGAGTGCGCGGAGCTGGTGGCGGCCCTTCTGCGCCATCAGCTGCCTCAGGAGGAGGCGGACAGCCTCCGGGAGATTCAGGGGCAGCTGAAGCTCTTTGAGGACGACAATGCGGAGGCGCTGTTCAGGCAGCTGTTGAGCAAACTGGAAAAGGAGACGGGGAGTCAATGATTCGGAAGAACTACAAAAAGCGCATTTTAGCTGTGGATGACGCGGCGATTATTTTGCAGAGGATAACAGACGCCCTCGGGAAGTACTATATGGTGATCACGGTGAACTCCGGCCTGCGGGCCCTGCGTTTTTTGGAGAAGGAGAAGCCGGATCTGATCCTCCTGGACATCCGCATGACACCCAAGGACGGCTTTGAGACCCTGCGGGAGATCCGCGCCATGGAGGACCGGGCCGATATCCCCGTGATCATGCTCACCGGGCTGGAGGACAAGCGGTCCGTGATGGAGGGCATCAAGCTGGGGATCTGCGACTATATCCTCAAGCCTTTCACGCCGGAGGACCTGCGCGAGCGAATCCAGAGGGCTCTGGAGACCAGCGCGGAGAGCCCGGCGCAGCCGGAGGGAACGGAGGAGCAGTGAGAGATGAATAAGGTAATGACGAAAGAGGAGCTGGCGCAGATTCTGGACCAGGCCCTGCAGGACGTGACAGAGCGGACCGCCGGCGTGCGCCTGCACCAGGGGGAGCAGCCCCCGGGGGAGGATCTGTGTACGGTGCATATCACCTTTGACAAGGGCTTCGGCACCAGCCTCACCCTCTGCGCGGACACCAGCCTGCTCGCCCGCATGGCCCGAAACTCCTTCCACGAGGACACAGTGACGCCGGAGGACCTGGAGGAGTTCAGCAAGGAATACCTGAATGTACTCTGCGGCAAGGTGACCGGGGCGCTGTACCGGGCGACCCAGATCCCGGCCCGCTTTGGCCAGCCCGTATTCTACCACGGGCGCTATGAGCCGGAGGGGCAGGAGGTGCAGTTTATCCTCACCTACGCCGATGAGCACAGCAAGGGCGCGCAGCTGATCCACCACGTGCCCTGCGCCCCGGAGGCCCAGGCGGCCTCAGACGAGATTGAGCAAGGGGGAGAAATCCAATGAGCAAGCGAATTATGGTAGTAGACGACTCCCGGCTGGTGCGCGTCCAGCTGGAGGATGTTTTGAAGGGCACCGAGTACGAGATCGCGGCCTACTGCCGCAGCGGCGAGGATGCCATCGCGCAGTACGCCGCGGTACAGCCCGACCTTGTGACCATGGACATCATCATGCAGGGAATGGACGGCCTGGACGCGGCGGAGATTATCCTGAAAAGCAACCCGGACGCCAGAATCGTGATGGTCTCCTCCTTGGCCTATGACGACACCTTCGAGCGGGCCAAGGCCATCGGCGCCAAGGGCTTTGTGGACAAACCCTTTCATCAGGAGCAGCTTCTGAAGGTATTTGAGGAGGCCCTGTCCTGATCCCCGCAGGGGTACCCCTTTTCCAGCAAACTCTCCCCGGAATTTCCCGATTCCGGAGAGAGTTTTTTTCATCCCGACGCAACCAAACCTGCCGCCCAAGCGTATTTCATACAGAACAGAAGGGAGGGAGCCTATGCAGGAACCGTGGAACGACCCTGCCGTCTTGGCCCGAAAATACGCGGCGGCGGTATACCGTTTGGCCTACGCCCGCACCGGCTCCCCGGCGGACGCGGAGGACATCATGCAGGAGACCTTCCTCCGCCTGATGAGGACCCGCCCGGTCTTTGACAGCGAGGCTCACGCCAAGGCGTGGCTGCTGCGCGTAGCCGCCAACTGCGCCAGCGACCTGTTCCGCCGGCTCTTCCGGCGGCGGGAGGCCCCCTTGGAGGACCACCTGCCCGCCCCGCAGCCGCCGGAGACCGGCCGTGTAACCGAGGCGGTGCTTGCCCTCCCCGCCCGCTACCGCGTCCCCATCCACCTCTACTACTACGAGGACCTATCCGTGGCGGAGATCGCGGCAATCACACAGACCAGTCAGGGGACCATAAAATCCCGCCTGTTCCGGGCCCGGGCACTTCTGCGAAAAAAATTGGAGGAGGAGAACCATGATACAGGACCAGTACAGACGTGAGATGGAGTGCCGCCTCCCCCGAAAGGAGGCGCTGGAGCACCTCTACGAGATGACAGAAGGAGGAAGCAACATGAGACAGATAAGACGTTTGAGCCCATGGGCGGCAGCGCTCATAGCAGCCTGCGCCCTGCTGACCGTCACCGCAGCCGCCGCGACGGCCCCCGCGGTGTGGGAAGCCCTCACCAGCCATTTAGGCCGCTTTGCCCCCTACGCCCAGACCATCCAAGCCACCGCCTGCACCGATCAGGGCATCGAGGTCCAAGTCCTCAGCGCCCTCTCTGACGACTTGGAGACCCGCGTCTACCTCTCCGTGCGGGACACGACGGAGGACCGGCTGGACGGGTGTCTGCGGCTGGAGGGCCGCCTGTCCCTTGGGGAGCGGGGCCTCCCATCGCCCGACGGCACCCCTCAGGACCAAGCAGCCTCCGCCGCCACCAACCACTTCACCCTCCTCTCCTACGACCCGGAGACCAAAACCGCCCTCCTCTCCGCCAGCATCCACCACGGCGTATGGTACGGAGCCAGCGGCCAGATAGGCCAGAGTGCCCGCCTGACCCTCACGGGGCTGACCACCCAAGGGTGGAGCCTCCACAGCAGCATCATAGGCACTGCCATCCCCGCCGAAACGCTGGAGAGCCTGCCGGCGGAGGCGGGCAGTCAGGTCCTCCTCACCCCCAGCGACATTATCGGCTTGGGGTACACCGACGCCATCCTCCCCCAAGAGCGGCTGGTGCTGGCCCCGGAGCAAAACCCCATGGCCCTGCCGGGCACAGAGGACATGTGGGTATCCTCCATAGGCTTTGCCGGTGACGGCTGCCTCCACCTCCGCTTGGGCCTGTCGGAGGGTGTCCAGCCGGAGTCCTTCTTCACAGGCGATGTCTACCTGCCCAAGGGGGACAGCGATGACCGGTGGTACACCTCCCACGTCCTCCTGCTGCCTGACGGCGTGGACATCCTCTTTCCCCTGATCAAATCCGAGGACCTGCCCCGCCTCTCAGAGGGCCAGGTCCGTGTCTACGGGGGCTACACCCGTCCGGGGACGGCCATACAGGGCAGCTGGACAGCCTCCTTCCGGCTGGAGCACCACGCCTCCCGCCCCCTGAGCTGGACCGGTGAGCTGGCGGGCCGGCAGGTGACGCAGGTGCGCGTCTCCCCTCTGTCGGTGGTCATATACAGCAGCGACCAAGGCGGCTTTGCCGACACCCCTTTGGTGGCCGTTAAAAAGGACGGCACCACCGTCTCTGCCCAGCCGGACATAGGCCGTTATGGCAACACAGCCGGCGCCAGCGAGACACCGGTCTGGGACACCGTCAACACCTGGAAATTCGAGGAGCCGGTGGACGTGGAGGACATCGCCTCCCTCACCCTGCTGGGGGAGAGCATCCCCGTGGACTGAGTCCCCCCCTTGACAGACGGCGGCGCGGGTGGTATACTCCAAACAGACCAACGGTATGTATAGGGGAGGAGGGACGGCCATGGGGCGCAACAAGTACCCGGAGGAGACCGTCCGAAAAATTGTGGACACAGCGGAGAGCCTTTTTATCGAGAAGGGCTACGACCACACCTCCCTTCAGGACATCATCGCGGCCACAGGCCTCTCCAAGGGGGCCATCTACCACCACTTCACCTCCAAGGAGGCCATCTTCTACTCCGTCTGCGACCGCATCGGCCAGCGCAACGGGGAGGTCCTCTCGGCGGTTCGGGACGACCCCCGCCTGAGCGGCATCGTGAAACTGCGGACCATCTTCAAGGTCTCCCTCCAGCCTGAGCGGCAGGCCAAGATGTTCTGCATGATGCCCTACCTGCTGGACAACGACAAGTTTCTCGCCACAGAGATGCGGAGCATCTTTATGGAGGTGGCCCCCGACTTTATAGAGCCCATCCTCCGTCAGGGCATGGCCGACGGTTCCATCCGGACAGACCACCCCCGGGAGCTGGCGGAGGCCATGATGCTGCTCTCGGACCTATGGATCAACCCCATCGTCCGGCCTACCACCCCGGCGGAGGTCCGCGCCCGGTGCGCCGTGTACAACCGCCTCTTTGAGAGCTTCGGCGTCACCGGGCTCATCGACCAGGAGATTATTGACACCTTGGTGCACTACGCCGAGATGTCCCATCCCTCTATATCGGAGGGCACTACCAGCAACTGAAAAGAGGCTGCCGCGCGCGGGCAGCTTCTTTTTGGGAATATAAAAAACCGACGGTCGGTTTATAAAAAGGAGATATTTCTATGGAACATCCTCAAGCCCCCCTGTTCCGCCGGGATTTCACCTTGGTGGTCATCGGGCAGATCATCTCTCTCTTCGGCAGCGCCATCCTGCGCTTCGCTCTGCCGCTGTATCTGCTGCGGCAGACCGGATCTCCCGCCCTCTTCGGGGCGGTGGGGGCGGCGGCGTTTATTCCCGCAGTGCTCTGCGCCCCGGTAGGCGGCGCGGTGGCGGACCGTGTCAACAAGCGGGACATCATGGTGGTGCTGGACTTCTCCACGGCGGGTCTGGTCCTGCTGTTCACCCTCCTCTTGGACACTTTGCCCTTGGTGCCGCTGATGGTGGTCTGCCTCATGTTGCTCTACGGCATCGCCGGGGCCTACCAGCCGGCGGTGCAGGCCAGTATCCCCCTCTTGGCCGCCCCGGAGCAGCTCACCAGCGCCAACGCCGTCATCAACATGGTGGGCACCCTGTCGGGCCTCTTAGGACCGGTTCTGGGCGGCGTGCTCTTTGGAGCCTTCGGCCTGTGGCCCATCCTGTGGGTCAGTATTGCCTGCTTCCTGCTCTCCGCTGTGATGGAGCTGTTTATCCGTATCCCCCACTGTCCCCGCGCCCTGACAGGGGGCGTCCTCGCCACAGTCTGGCAGGATTTAGGGGAGAGCTGGCGCTTCGTCCGACAGGAGAGGCCGGTGTTCCTCCAGGTGATGGTGGTTCTGGCCCTCTTCAACCTTGTGCTGTCCGCCGCCCTGGTGGTGGGCATCCCCGTGGCGGTGGTCCAGGTGCTGGGAATGAGTGACAGCCGCCTCGGGATCACCCAAGGGGCACTGGGCCTGGGAGGCCTCTTTGGCGGTGTCGTGACGGCCCTTTTGGGGCGACGCCTGTCCCTCCGCCGGGGACATCTGACCCTGCTGGCGGCCAGCCTGACGGCGGCGGGGATGGGGCTCTCCCTGCTGCCGGGCCTCCCCACCGTCTTGGGGTGGTGGGGGGTGACGGCCATGAGCTTTGCCGTCATGGTCCTCTCCACGCTGCTGGTGGTGGTTCTCAGCGCCGCCGTCCAAAGCCGCACGCCATCGGAGCTTCTGGGGAAGGTGATGGCCTTCATCATGGCGGTGTCCAACTGCGCCGCCCCCTTGGGACAGGCGGTCTACGGGGCACTGTTTGAGCTCTGTCCCGCCCACCTGGTACTCTTGGGAGCGGCCGCCGCCGCGGCTCTGATGGCGGTGTACTCCAAGGGGGTATTCCGGGCCTTGGACGGGCCAAACATCGGGGAATAGCCCGCCGAACCGTGAAAGAACCACCGGAAGGTATAGACCTCCCGGTGGTTCTTTCTCCCTATTTTGCCTCCGTCTCTCCCGAGGGGCCGCTCTTCGGAACGCCGGCCAGTCCGCAGGAGACGGCCCCCGTGGGGCAGACGGCTTGGCACCGGCCGCAGCGGATGCACTCCGGACTGTTGATGTCCTTTGTCACCTCCACCGCCATGGGGCAGGCCCTCTCGCACTGTCCGCAGCCGACGCACCGGCTCTCATCCAAGCGCATCTGGAAAAAGGCGAAGCGGTTAAACAGTGAATAAAACGCCCCCAAAGGGCATAGATACCGGCAGAAAAACCGGGGAATCAGCACTGACGCCACCAAAATCACCGCCAGCACCAGCACCTTCCACCGGAACAGCCCGCCGGCCAGCGAGCGGAGCATCGGGTCCCCCAGCAGCAGGGGGACGCCGCCCCCCAGCGTCCCGGCAGGGCAGAGATATTTACAGAAGTAGGGCGCCCCCGCCGCGGAGAGGGCGGGCAGTCCCACCACCAGCACCAGCAACACCACATACTTGATCCGCCGTGCCGGGCGGTCGATCCTTTTGGGGACGCACAACTTGGGGAGGGGGATTTTGCCCAGCAGATCCTGCACCAGCCCGAAGGGGCACAGCAGGCCGCAGACCACCCGCCCCAGGACCACGCCGAAGAGCATCAAAAGCCCCAGCACATAGAAGGGGAAGTGCCGCCGCACCCCGCCCACCGCCGTCTGAAGCGCGCCGATGGGGCAGGCCCCCAGCGCCCCCGGACAGGAGTAGCAGTTGAGCACCGGGACGCAGAGAGCCTTCGTTCCCCCGGTAAAAATCCGCCCCCGCCGGAAGCCGATCAGATAGCCGTTCACCAGCAGGGCGGAGATCACCTGAATCACCCGTTGAACTGGGAAATATCCCCCTTTTCCCCCGTTTTTCACCCGATTCCGATACATTCTAAACATATCCTTACCGCCTTTTGCAGGACCTCCAAGTGCTCCTGCCGCGCCAGTCCCGCGGCGATCAGCGCCGCCGCCGACAACAGGAGGCCGCCGCGAAGCAGCCCTATCATCCGCTTACTCCGCAAGGCTGATCTCCGCCTTTCCGCTCTCCGCCAGCGCGGTGTTGATCCCGCGGAGGAAGGTTCCGGACAGGTCCTCCTGGGCGCCGATGATGGCATCACCCAATAGGGTGCCCTCGCTGTCCACAAATACCGTGGTGGGGGTGTACATGAGGCTGCTGCACAGCGCCAAGAAGTCGCCGTCGCCGGAGAGCAGGGTCACGCCATCAAAGCCGGCGCCGCTGAGAACCGTCCTGGTGGCCTCCTCGTCCCAGGCCCCGTCCAGGCAGACGGTGACCAACTGCACGTTGTCCGGCAGAGCCTTGGAAAAGTCAGCAATATCAGGCAGTTCACGGATGCAGGGGGGACAGCTCAGCGCCCAGAAATTGATCACTGTCACGTCCTTGGCAGCGATGTCGTCCACGGTGAAAGCCTCGCCCTCCAGCGTGACGGCGGAGAAGTCCTTTAAGCTGCCTAAGGCGGCGGCTGTGCCGGTCTCCGGACTGGCTTCGTCGACCGTCTCCGGCGGCTGTTCCGGGGGCGGCGCGTAGGTGTTTTTCTGAACGCAGCCGGTGGTTAAAAGTCCCGTCAACAGTAAAACGGCAAGAAAAAAACTGAAAATTTTCCCGTTTCTCATCGAATTTCCCCCTCTTTTTCGCAAATTTTTCCCTCTGTGTTGCACGTTTGGTTGCACGTTCGCCCGCTTGGCCGGTTCAAAATACGTTGTCTCATTTCGTGACTCCGTTTCCCCGCACGTATTCCTCGTAAATTCTCAGGATGTCCGACAGGGTGATCTCCGCCATGCGGGCCTCCGCGCTCCGCTGTACCTCCGCGTAGCAGCGGCTCAGCGCCAGTTGGATGTTGACGCCCACGCCGCACTCCGGGTTGGTGTGGGTGTCCAGGTGGAGCAGGGGCTTGTCCCCCTCCACCGCCCGGTAGATGTCCAGCAGCGTGATGGCCGACGGGGCCCGGGACAGGGAGGGGGCGGCCTGCCCCCTCGTGCCGTGAAGCAGTCCGGCCCGCTTCAGCGCCGACATGAGCTGGCGCACATAGGAGGGGTTGGTTTGGATGCTGTGGGCAATGGCTCCGCTGGACAGGTCCTGGGTGGGATTGAGGTGGATAAAGGCCGCGATGTGTACCGCGTCGCTGAGGCGTGTGGAATATTTCATGCCGCTCCCCGCTTCCGCTGAAATGATAGTTGCAATTGATAAAAATACATGATACAATATCATCGCTGTCTGAAATAAAATAACACATGACGGCGGCAAAGTCAAGAATGAGGAGGGCACAGCGGATGAACAACTATGAAAAGCAGTGCGAGGACTGGCGGCAACGGTTTCTTGCCATGGACCAAGGGGATATCTGCCGGCGGCTGCCAGAGGTGGAGATGGGGGAGGACTGTCTCCGCCTGTGGCACTACGGCAGGCGCTTCGGCGTGGACCGGCGGGAGGGCGGGATCTCCGCTGTGTCCGACAGCGGGCCTGTGGAGATTATGCCTCGGCTGAATATCTACACCCTGTTTCATTACGCCTCGCCGTCGGCCCGGCTCACCGGGGAGTGGGTCCCCTTCCGGGAGCTGCGGGACGGCGCGCCCTTTGCCGCGGCCTTTCAGAGGGGTGTCCTCGCCCCGCTGGCCGCCACCTTCTCCGGCCAGGAGGACCGGCTGGCCCAAGCGGCGGAGGCCCTGCGGGGGACGCGGCTGACCAGCTCCGCCTACCTGCTGCCCGCCTTTGCGTGTCTGCCGGTCAAGCTCTTATTCTGGGAGGGGGATGGGGAGTTTCCGGCACAGGCGAACCTCCTCTTTGACCGGAGTGCTACGGATTTTATCCATATTGAGAGCATTGTCACCGTGGCCACGGAGCTGCTCTATCAGGCGGCGGGAGCGGCGGGGCTGCCCGTTCGGGGGAATGCATTTTATCGGTTTTGAGATTTTTTGGGGGGGATGGGGGCGGTTGATTGGGGTGTTTCGGGGGGACGGGAGGGCGGTGTATTGGGGGTGCCTGCGGGGAATCCCTCCACCGCCGTGCGGCGGTCCCCCTCCCTTTGGCAAGGGAGGCTAAGGCGCGAAGCGCCGGGGGCGGGGGGGATTTGGGGCGGGAGAAATTTCTTGACAGGGCGGGGGAAGACTGCTATAATAGAAAATTACAGGGGACGCTGGGCGCGGACCCGTTACAATTGCATTGCTCTCAGGGTGACAGCTCCGCTGTCACAATAGGGAAGTGAGGTGCGAAGCCTCCACAGCAGCCACTACTGTAAATGCGGACGAGGAACAAGATGCCACTGTGCAAACGGGAAGGCGTTCCAAGGATGAGGCATAAGTCAGGAGACCTGCCCTGAGGGACTGGATGTTTTCTGGGCAGCGGGAAAAGAACACCAAGGGCATGGCCTTATTCTGCTTGTCAGAATAGGGCCCTTTTCATTTTTTCCCTCCGCCTTTCCCTTTATTTCCCTCGTTTTTCCCTCTGTTTCTTCTTTGTTTTCTCCGCTTATCCCTCATTTTCTTGCTCAGAGCTACAGGAGCACGCTATGACTCAACAGACTCGCCGCTCCGGCGGCCACCGGCATGGCGGCGCGGTGCTCTCCATAGATTACTGCGCCTACGCCTCGGCTATCCGCGGCTGGAACAGCGGCTACAAGGCCGCCCTCTCCGCCGCCTGTATCCTCCTCTGCATCGCCTTTGACAGCCCCCTCCTCTCCGCCGCGGTGCTGCTGTCCACGGCCTTTGTCACCGTGGGGCTGGGGAAGCTGCCCCTCCGACGGTACCTGTCGCTTCTGGCGGTCCCCCTCCTCTTCCTTGTGATGGGCAGCGCCGCCGTCGCTTTCAGCGTCTCCCGCCAGATGGCGGGGGACTATCGGGTGCATTTAGGCTTTTTCTACCTCTACGCCACCAGGGAGAGCCTCCGGGCGGCCCTGCGCCTTGTGCTGAAGGCCCTGGGGGCGGTGAGCGCCATGTACATGCTGACCCTCTCCACCCCCGCCGGGGAGGTGATCCATGTCCTCCGCGCCCTCCGCGTCCCCAAGCTGCTGGTGGAGCTGATGCATATGATCTACCGCTATATCTTTATTCTGATGGACGCCCAATGCCGGATGCGCTGTGCCGCGGCCTCCCGGCTGGGCTACTGTGACTACCGGACCTCCCTGACCACCTTCGCCCGGACGGCCGCCAATCTGCTGGTGGTGTCCCTGCGGCGGGGGAACGCCTACTATCAGGCGCTGCTCTCCCGGTGCTACGACGGGGAGCTGGTCTTTTGGACGGAGGAGAAGCCGGTCCGGCCGGCGCAGATCCTGTGGGCGGTACTTTTTCTGTCGGCGCTGGCGGCTATCGGCTGGATGGGGAGGTGAACACCTTGGAGCGGGAGAACATCTTACAGGCGCGGGACCTCTGCTACGCCTATGACGGGGACCACAGGGCCCTCAACGGCGTCAGCATGGACATCGCCGCCGGGGAGCGGATCGCGGTGATGGGGTCCAACGGCGCCGGGAAGTCCACCTTCTTCCTCCACCTCAACGGCGTGCTCCGCCCGGACAGCGGCGCGGTGCTCTGCCGGGGGAGCGAGGTGACGGACAGAGACGTCCATGCGCTGCGCCGGCAGGTGGGCATCGTGTTCCAGAACGCCGACGACCAGATCATCGCCTCCACCGTGGGGCAGGAGGTGGCCTTCGGCCCCATGAATCTGAAGCTCCCCAGGGAGGAGGTCCTCGCCCGGACGGAGGAGGCCCTGGCCTGTCTGAACCTCTCCGCCTATCGGGACCGCCCGCCCCACTACCTCAGCGGCGGGGAGAAAAAGCGGGTGAGCATCGCGGACATCATCGCCATGCACCCGGAGATCATCATCTTTGACGAGCCCACCGCCTCCCTGGACCCCCGGAACGCGGCTCTGCTGGAGGAGGTGCTGGACCGGCTGGCCCTCCAAGGGAAGACCATCCTCCTGTCCACCCACGATGTGGACTTCGCCTACCGCTGGGCGGAGCGGGTGGTGGTCTTCCACGAGGGGAGGATCATCGCCGACGGCGGGACGCTGCCGGTGTTTCAGGACCGGGAGGTGCTTTTCAGGGCGGGGCTCCGCCGCCCCATGCTGCTGGAGCTCTATGAGAGCCTGCGCCAGCGGGGGATCGCCGGCGGCGGGGACTATCCCCGGAGCGTGGAGGCGCTGCTGGACAGCTGCGGCGGGTAAGGACGGGAAGTGGCGGACCGCTCCCGGGGCGGGACGCTTTATATAGATTTGGGTCGATAAATTTACAGGCTATATGAAGGAGGAATACACTGTGTCAAAGAGACAGAGAACCATATTGACGCTGCTGACGGTGCTGCTGGTGGCAACAGCCGCCGCGCCGGGGGTCAGCGCCATGCACATCATGGAGGGCTACCTGCCGCCGGCCCTGTGCGCGGTCTGGGGCGTCGTGTGCCTGCCGTTTTTGGTCATCGGCGCGGGGCGGATCAAGGCGAAGGTGGGGGAGCAGAACCAGAATCTGCTGCTGCTGGCCCTGTGCGGGGCGTTTGTGTTCGTGATCTCCTCGCTGAAGATCCCCTCGGTTACAGCCAGCTGCTCCCATATGACGGGGACGGGCCTCGGCGCCATCCTCTTCGGGCCGGCGGCCACCAGTGTGCTGGGGCTGATTGTCCTGGTGTTTCAGGCCCTTCTGCTGGCCCATGGCGGCCTCACTACGCTGGGGGCCAACTGCTTCTCCATGGCTGTCGCCGGGCCGCTGGCGGCCTATGTGCTCTACAAGGGCCTCCAAGCGGCTAAGGTCAATCGGAGGGTCAGCGTCTTTCTGGCGGCGTTTTTGGGGGACCTCTTTACCTACTGCGTCACCAGTGTACAGCTGGCCGTGGCCCATCCGGCGCCGGAGGGGGGCGTGGGCACCGCGCTGGTGAAGTTTTTGGGCGTGTTCGCCCCCACGCAGCTCCCCCTGGCGGTGGTGGAGGGCATCCTTACGGTGGTGATTGTCATCGCTCTGGAGACCTACGCCTCCCGGGAGCTGCGCGCCGTCGGCTATTTGGGAGGGAATGAGATATGAAACAGAGAAGCAGTAAGGGTCTTGTGTTGGTACTGCTGGGGATTGTGCTTTTGATTGTGATAGCGCCCCTGGTTCTCCGGCCGGGGGCGGCCTTCGGCGGCTCCGACGACGCGGGCAGCGAGATGGTGGCGGAGGTCACCGGCGAGGCGTATGAGCCCTGGTTCACCCCGGTTCTTGAGACGGCGCTGGGCGGTGAGCTCCCCGGGGAGATTGAGAGCCTGCTCTTCTGCGTGCAGACCGGCATCGGCGTGGGGGTCATCGCCTTCGCGCTGGGACGCTGGGTGGAGCGGAAGAAGTGGATGGATCGGATGAAGGGGGACGGGGAGGCGCCATAAAGGAGCGGTATGAATTTGACGCCGTGATCCACGGCGACCCGGAGTCCGGCGGGGCCTATGTCGTCTTCCCCTATGACATCCGGGAGGAGTTCGGCGCCGGGCGGGTGAAGGTCCGGGCCGCCTTTGACGGCATCGGCTATGAGGGCAGTATTGTCAATATGGGGCTGCGGGATGAGCAGGGGCAGATCCGCTACGTCCTATGCCTTTTGAAGGCCATCCGCGCCGCGCTGGGGAAGGGGCCGGGGGATACGGTCCACGTGGTGGTGGTCCGGCGGTGAGGGCGGCCCCGGGAAAACTTTTTCCGGCGGGGATTGCCTCGCGGGGGGAAATGTGGTAAGATTTGTGGAAGGAGGGGGGACTTCCCCCCGCAGCCGCCGGAGTGCCGGCGGCAGACTGAAAGGAGAATACATCATGTCCAAATACGCCGGTACACAGACAGAGAAGAACCTGCTGGCCGCCTTTGCCGGGGAGTCCCAGGCCCGGAACAAGTACACCTATTTCGCCTCCAAGGCCAAGAAGGAGGGCTTTGAGCAGATCGCCGCGCTGTTCCTCAAGACCGCCGACAATGAGAAGGAGCACGCCAAGCTGTGGTTCAAGGAGCTTGCCGGCATCGGCTCCACCGCGGAGAATTTAGCCGCCGCCGCCGACGGCGAGAACTATGAGTGGACGGATATGTACGAGGGCTTTGCCCGGACCGCCGAGGAGGAGGGCTTCCCTGAGCTGGCGGCCAGGTTCCGCGCCGTGGGGGAGATCGAGAAGCACCATGAGGAGCGCTACCGCGCCCTGCTGAAAAATGTGGAGACGCAGGCGGTCTTTGCCAAGAGCGAGGTGAAGGTCTGGGAGTGCCGCAACTGCGGCCACATCGTGGTGGGCGAGAAGGCCCCCGAGGTGTGCCCCGTCTGTGCCCACCCGCAGGCGTACTTTGAGGTGCACGAGGAGAACTATTGAGCGGATATAAAAAGGGTGCTGTCCCCTTGGGGGACAGCACCCTTTTTTCATTGAGTTTTCCACTTTAATTCGATTTTCCGCTCTGCCGGCGCTTCTCCATGACGAAGTTGGTCAGCGTGACGCCGCGGCGCTGTACCTGCTGCTCCCGGAGGAGCCGGTAGCCCCGGTGCGCGAAGAAGGGGCGGGCGGTGATGGAGGCGTGGGTGACAAAGCGCGGCGCGTCCACGGCGGCCTCCAGGGCGTCGCAGAGGGCCGTGGCCACGCCCTGGCGGAGGTGGTCACGGCGGACGTAGAGCCGGTCCAGATAGCCGGAGGCGTCCATGTCGGCGAAGCCTATCAGCTCCCCCGCCTCCTCCGCCAGGAGGGTCAGGTGGGCGCGAAAGGAGCGGTCCCAGGCGGGGAGGTCCACCTCTCCGCCGGCCCAGGCAGTTAGCTGCTCCGGGGCGTAGTCGGCGGCGTTTACGGTGCGGACGGTCTCCTGAAACAGCGCCGCCATTGCCGGGCAGTCGCCGGGGGTGTATCGACGCAGCTCCATGGCTACACGATGAAGCCGCCGTCGGCGGTGAGCACCTGCCCGGTGAGGAAGGAGGCGCGGTCGTCGGCCAAGAAGGCCACGGCGTTGGCGATGTCCTCCGGGGTACCTAAACGCCCCACCGGGGTCTCCTCCACCAAGGAGCGCAGAGTGTCCGCCCCCAGCACCTCCACCATGTCTGTGCGGATCACGCCGGGGGCCACGCAATTGACCCGGATGCCAGAGGGGGCCAGCTCCATGGCTAAGGACCGGGTGAGGCCGATGAGGGCGGCCTTGGTGGCGGAGTAGGCCGCCTCACAGGAGGCCCCCCGCTGTCCCCAGATGGAGGAGGTGTTGATGATGCACCCCTGCTTCTCGTGGAGCATGGCGGGGAGCACCGCCTGAATGGTGTGGTAGGCCCCATCCACGTTGACGGCGAAAATCCGCCGCCAGAAGGCGGGGGTCACGTCCTGAAACAGATGCTGTTCGGCAATGCCGGCGTTGTTGACCAGCAGGGAAATCGGCCCCCCCAGCGCCGCCTCCGCCTGACGGATGGCAGCAGTGACAGCCTCCCGGTCCGCCACGTCGGCCTGCACCACGGCGGCCTGGCACCCCTCGCGCCGGAGCTGCTCCAGAAGGGAGCGGGCACAGTCCTCCGCCTGTAGATAGTGGATGGCCACGGCGTATCCCTCCCGGGCCAGCCGGCAGGCCACTGCCCGGCCGATTCCCCGGGAGGAGCCGGTGATAAAGGCGATCTTGTCCATGGAAAATACGCCCCCTTTTTGAGATCGGAGATGGTTGGCATTATAGCGGAGTTTTTATGTTTTGTAAAGGGCTTGCAGGGGCTCTATTTTTTTTGCAACGCGGGCGGTTTTGTGGTATGATAGGGAAAATTGTCGAATGGGGAGGAAGGTACCATGTATGATGGGCAGACCGGGGTGGAGCTGAAGGAGCGGACAACGGCAGGGACGCCGGGGCCGGTTCGGGGGGGCGGCCTGAGCGTTCTGGCGCTGGTGATCTCCGTCCTATCACTGGTGATGGCCGGCGCGGCGCTGTTCCTTGTCCTGCGGGAGCCCGGGGAGCCGGAGGCGCCCCCCGATGTTCCATCGGAGGAGCCGGTGACGTTCCCCTTTGGTGACATGCTGCTGACACCGCTGGAGGGGATGCCCCTCAACCCCTACCAGCGGGAGGGGTTTTTCAGGGATGAGCGGGGCCGGGTCGCCTATGAGGCGGAGGGGCGGCAGGCCAAGGCGGGAATTGATGTGTCCAAGTATCAGGGCGACATCGACTGGACGGCGGTGGCCGGGGACGGCGTTGACTTCGCCATGCTCCGTCTGGGCTATCGGGGCTACAGCGAGGGCGGGCTGTTTTTGGACCAGACCTTTGCGCAAAACCTTCAGGGGGCGCTGGAGGCCGGGTTGGAGGTGGGGGTCTACTTCTTCTCCCAGGCCATCACCCCCGAGGAGGCGGAGGAGGAGGCGGACTACGTGCTGAGCGTGCTGGACGGGCAGGCCCTCGCCCTCCCCATCGCCTTTGACTGGGAGCCGATCCATGGCAGTGAGGCCCGCACCGACGGTCTGGATGGGGAGACACTGACCCGCTGCGCCGCCGCCTTCTGCAAGCGGGTTGAGGACGCGGGCTACCGGCCGGCGGTCTATTTCAATCAGACCCAGGGGTATCTCCACTACGATCTGCGGCAGCTGACGGACTATGAGCTGTGGCTGGCGGAGTATGGCGCCGCACCGGATTTTTACTACCACTTCGATCTGTGGCAGTATTCGCAGAGCGGCAGCGTGGCGGGGATTCAGGGGGATGTGGATTTGGATTTGTGGTTTTGATGGGGGGGTAAAAAAAGAGAGGCCGCACATAAGGGAGAGGTAACGCAAGGAAGTTATCTCTCTCTTACTATTTGTAGACAGCCAAATGTGATTGAATTGCAGGGATATTCAACATTTTGGAGGTAATTATAATGGAAAAGTCTACATTTGAACAAATGGGTGTAACCTATCGTCAAGAGGGAGATTATTTTCTCCCAAATCTCACTGTACCGGAAAGAGTTCCCGCTGGTATTTGGGGACAGCGCAGGCGGCAGTATCTACGAGAGCACAGGAAAGCCCTTTACAATGCCTTGCTACTTAGTGGGAAGCTGGATATCCTGCTGGCTGACATCGACCAGCAGGTGGAAGATATGTTTTTTCAGCTTGTAAAGCAGATGGCAGAACAGGAGGGTATCACCGAACAGCTTAAAACCGACAGTCAGATGGAATGGGTAGGTCGTATGAACAATATCCGAGATCGAGCAACAGAAATTATAAATGCAGAAATCATATATACGTAGATAAATAGTGTTTGCCCATACGGCGGGCAATTTGCCTGCCGTATGGGTTTCACTTTTTATTTTTCTAAAGATTAACGCCATATTGCGGAAAAGATACTCATGTGATATACTGGCAGTGTCGATATATGCGGCAACACGCTTGATATGGTTTTACAAGAATTGCAAAATAGGGGGTGAATATCTTGGCAGAACAGGCCATAAAGAAGCAAGCTATTGTCCCTGCAAAGCCAATTTTGAAATGGGCTGGCGGAAAAACACAAATGTTAAATGATCTTCTGCCCAAGGTACCATCCTCTTATGGTCGTTATATTGAGCCGTTTTTCGGTGGCGGGGCACTATTCTTTGCATTACAACCTGAGAATGCAATCATATCTGACAGTAATCCAGAGCTTATCAATATGTACCGTCAAGTTGCTGATTTCCCGGATGAGGTTATACAATGCCTAAAGCAATATGAAAATACAAAAGAGATGTTTTATAATGTTCGTAGCCAAACGTGGGAGGCCCTCCCCAAAGCGGAAGCTGCAGCAAGAACCATCTTTTTGAATCGGACATGCTTTAATGGCTTATACCGTGTAAATAAAAAGGGGGAGTTTAATGTCCCCTATGGGAAATACAAAAATCCAAAGATTTGCGACCAGGATGCGCTGTACGTAGCTTCCGATGCGCTGAAAAAAGCGGAGATTCTGTGTGGCGACTACATCTTAGTATTGGAACATTACACAAAAGAAGGCGACTTCATTTTTCTTGACCCCCCATATTTACCTGTTTCGGAATATTCCGATTTCAAACGCTATACTAAAGAACAATTTTATGAAGAAGATCATATTGAACTGGCAAAAATCATCGCGCGGTTGCATGAGCGCGGATGCCACATTATTTTGACAAATTCCAATCATCCGATGGTACATGAATTATATTCGCAATTTACAATTGACGTTGTAGCTACAAAACGCTACATTTCCTGCCGTGGAAGTAGCAGGAAAGGCGAAGATGTAATCGTCACAATTCCCCCGAAGCAGAAAACATTGATTAAACTTATGCCGCAGCCGTTGCCAAAACAAGTAGCAGCGTATCCTCCCACACGTTTTATGGGCTCTAAAAGCAAGTTGCTCTCGGAAATTTGGTCGGTTGCTTCACAGTTCAAAGTTGATACTGTAATAGATCTATTTGCCGGTTCCGGAATTGTTGGATATATGTTTAAGGCCCAGGGCAAAAGTGTGATTAGTAACGACTATATGGCTATGTCTGCCACCTTTGCAAAGGCCATGATTGAGAACAATTCTGTTATCTTGCCTATAGAGGAGGCAAAAGAATTGCTAATAGAGCGCAAAGAATCCGACCATTTCGTTGCCGAAACATTTCAAGGGCTTTACTACAAAGATGAAGAAAATGATTTGATTGATATACTGCGTACCAATATTGCCACAATTCAAGATCAATACAAACGTGCGATTGCTATGGCTGCGCTTATCCGAGCCTGCACCAAAAAGAGACCTCGCGGCATTTTTACTTATACAGGTGAACGATACAACGATGGCCGAAAGGATTTGCAGAAATCACTTGCTCAGCAGTTCTTAGAAGCGGTTGATGCGATTAATAAAGCTGTGTTTGATAATGGAAAACAAAATCGAGCGAAACGCGGTGATGCCATGGAACTCCGTGTTGAACAGGCTGATCTTGTATATATAGATCCCCCCTATTATTCACCGCTCTCTGATAACGAGTATGTCCGCAGATACCATTTTGTTGAAGGTTTAGCGAGAGATTGGCAGGGCATCGAGATTCAACAGCATACGTTGACAAAAAAGTTCAAGTCATACCCGACCCCCTTTTCTACACGCAACGGAGCAGCAGATGCGTTTGATCGGCTGTTCAAAAAGTTTGCTGGCAGCATCTTGATTGTTTCCTATTCATCTAACAGTCTTCCTGCACAGGATGAAATGGTTGCGATTATGTCGAAATATAAGAAACACGTTGAAGTCATTCCTGTGAACTATAAGTATTCGTTCGGAAATCAAAGCAAAGCAAGAACACACAGGAATTCTGTGCAGGAATATCTATTTGTTGGCTATTAGGGAGGCGTAAATCGTGGAGTTTTGGCAACTTGGCAATACATCGGTGAGAAGTGCAATGAGGATTAAAGATGGCCTTACTGCATACTCAGCGTCCTCCATTCAAGGTAATATCCGCCGAGGCGATGGAGATATTGCTTTTCGCCGCCTATTAGGACAATGTGGAGTGGTTTCTCTCGGAGAAGACGCCACACATAGCGTTGGTCGAAAATGGCGTTCTGCAATGGGAAAACTTGGCTTTATCTATCCAGAGATAAAACGTGGTATGGGCTTTGTCCAGACTGATCTGGGGCAACTCGATATGATTACACCAGCGGGATGGAATCTGGTTCGGGCAGAAACAGTTGCTGCTATGCAAGAATGTTATTTGCGTTCCATGGTAACACCACTTTTCCTTACTGATGATGAACAGATGTTTTCCCCTTTGTGCTGGACATTGGCAATTCTTTTAGAGTTGGAGAACAGAGGTGAAGAAGCATTTATAAATTTTATTGAGATGGCACTGATTGTCCAAACAACAACTCCTGTAGATGGGCTGTCAGATACCGTTGATCGCATTCTTGATTTACGGAGCAAAAGAAACTCAAGCAATTGGAAACGGGTATTTGACCGCAACGAGTACGATCATGCCGCTGAAAAAATCGGTAAAGTTGCAAGCACATTTCGGGATTATGCTGACATGAATATGCGTTATCTGAAAGCTACAGGTATGGTACAGTCAAAGGGCAAGGGCATTGCCTTAATTCCGGAAAAGCGAACTTTAGCTGTTGAATTGACAAAGGAACTTTTGTCGCGCAAGCCTTTATTGGAATTATACTGCTCTCTATGCAATGGAACGCCTCTTCCAACTGACAACGCCGCCATTGCTAATCAAGTTCTGTCAGACTTACTGATACAGATGCAGCAATATGGCATTGCCTACTCTACCGTGGGTAAGGACCTCGACACTCCGGCGCATATCAATCAAGTACGCTATGAAATCGAAGAATTGATTGCCGAAAAGAAAGAGGAAGCCTATGCGGCACAGCAGGCTAATCAATGGCAGGAGATTGCCGCTTACATGGATTTGATTGCCTCTCGCAAAGAACGTATGCGCATCAGTGAGGACGAAGAAATTCGCATTCCCAAAACCGAAGCGCCTGCCTATTTAGAATGGAGCCTTTGGAGAGCGTTCTTGGCTATTGATACGCTGGCAAATAAACCTTATGAGGTTCGCCGTTTCAAGATTGACCAGGATTTTATGCCTGTCAGCACAGCGCCAGGAAATGGCCCAGACTTAGTTGCAGAGTTTGACGATTATGTAGTAGTCATCGAAGTTACACTTTCCGAGAGTTCCCGGCAGGAGGCTATGGAAGGTGAGCCTGTCCGTCGCCATGTTGCTGATTTGATGCAACAGTATAACAAGCCTGTGTATGGGTTGTTTATTGCCAATCGGATTGATTCTAATACTGCTGAGACTTTCCGTATTGGTGTATGGTACACGAAAGCGGACCAAAAACTTGATCTTCATATTGTGCCTTTTACTTTAGCACAGTTTAGCTCCTTTTTTAGGGCGCTCTTTGCGTTTGGCTGTGCTACTCCCCAAGCAGTTGTTAATCTTATATCTGAGTGTGAAAAATATCGCTATGAGTGTGAAGCACCTGCATGGAAAGCGGCAATTTCCCAAGTGGTATCGTCACAATACAAAAACTAAGATAGAGGGTGAAAGTGTGAACTATATAGCAGATTTTCAAGCAAGAACGGATTTAGTATCTCGGTATGGAAATAATGCTTTGATGCTTTATGCCTTACAACTCCGATTTGATATTTCAGATATAATATCCATTGCAAGCGATGCCTTAACTGATGGAGGTAATGACAAAAAATGCGATTTGATTTATGTGGATCAGGACGCAGGTGTTGCTGTGATTGCTCAGGGATACATGAAGCAAACCCCGAAAGATACGGATCTTGCGCCAGGGAATAAAGCTTGTGATCTTAATACTGCGGCTGCGTGGGCATTTGCCCAAAATCCAGATGATGTCCCTGAGCAAATCAGAGAGCAGGTAAGATTACTCCAATCGTCCATTGAGAACAATTCTATAGGTACCATTTATTTTTGGTATGTTCACAATCTAAATGAGCAAAATAATCCTCAAATTGCAGAAGAACTCTCTGCCATGCAAACAAGTGCCAGAATTTTGTTAAAAAGTCTTTTCTCTGGCAGCGAAACAGAGGTTTTTGCTTTTGAGGTTGGTAACGAAACAATAGAGAAATGGTACAATGCATCAAGCAAGCAAATTAATGTAACTGGTACATTTGAAGTGGAAACTCCGAAAGTAGGCTTTGAGATAATTGGAACTAAGTGGAAGGCGTATATTACAGCAGTTTCTGCAAAATGGCTGAAAGAACAATACATAACATACAAGAATGATTTGTTCTCAGGAAATCCCAGAACCTATTTGGGGTCTGGGAAAAAGAAAAATAAAATAAATCTTGGCATAATGGAGACTATTGCTCAACAACCATGTAATTTTTGGGCCTATAACAATGGAGTAACAGCATTAGTTAATAGCTACTCTGTTACGGAAGATGAAGATGGAAAAGAACAGCACTTATCCATTTCTGGTATTACAATCATCAATGGGGCACAGACCACTGGCGCAATAAGTAGCGTTGACACACTTAAAGATGCTTGGGTTCCAATTCGTTTTATTGTTTGTAATGATGCAGAAATTATCGACGAGATTATCAATAACAACAATAAACAAAATGAAATTTTGCCGTCTGATTTAAGGAGTAATGATAAGACGCAAAATAGGCTGAGAACAGAATTTGAACCTTATACGAAACTCTACTATAGCGGTGGGCGCAGAGGCAATATTAGACCTTCTCGTAGCAAAGAGATTCTGGATCCTTATATCGTTGCGCAGGCGTTGTTAGCATTTCATGGAGATTGCGTCACAGCTTATAACTCCAAAAATGACCTGTGGAGTAGCGATCAACTGTATAGTAGTATTTTCCCCGAAAATTTAACAGCAAAACACATCATATTTACATATTCTTTAGCTCGTGCGATTGATTCATATAAATTGGAGCTGCAGCAAAAGGGGGAAAATCGCACTGCTATCGAAGAAAAGCAACATAAATATTTGGCCAAGCGTGGTGCTAAAATGCTATTCCTCTACACGGTTTCAAAATGTATGGAAGGTGTAATAGGAAAGAAAGTTAGAGATAACTGGGCGTTTGCATTTAGGGATAATTCTGATTTTGATGCATTGGTTTGCAACTGGAAAACAGTTATTAAATCCATTCTCCCTATGTCTTGTTCTCCATTGGAGATAGCTTTGACGGACGGGCTTAAGAGCAAAGAGCTATCTGAAAATGCGGCAGATACGGTAGTTGGGCTTTTTGCCTCTGTTCAGGACACAATTCAGTCTCAACTGAATGTTTTCACATCTGCTATTGAGCCGCAATAGGCTATTTGCATTTTGACACTAAAACTATTTCAGATAATGATATTTTGTGGTTATCCCTTTTAATCAGCCAATGAAAGCCGCATAGCTGTAGGGGCCGCCAGCGTCATCGACGTCCGCTGTTTAAGATACCCGCTCTGGTAAATGACGGGGCGTCGAGGCCACCGACCCCTGCATTTGGTATATGACCTCGTAAGTATGCGCTATTGATTGGGCTGAATGAACGGGATAACCACGTAATATTTTCTGCTTTGCGAAATCTTTCAAATTTGTATTGACAAACGCCCGTTCTATGTGCTAAACTGAAACTCCCATTTGATGGGCGAACTGAATACGGCCTTTAAGCCGGTACATAGACAACCACACAATACCCCCAGCGAGAGGAAAGCTCCCGCTGGGGTCGGTGCGTCTGTGTACCGGCTTCTTTTTTGCTCATGACAACTGAATGACCGTCTGAATGGGATACTCCGTCACGATCTCCATCAGGGAGAGAGCGAGGCAACGCCGCTGATGTTGTCAGGGGCAGGAACGCTGTTCAGAAAAACGGCAAATTTGCGTGACAGCAGATTGCCGTCACGCGAACCATCCCAAAACGGCTATGACGGCATTTTGCCGTCTGCCTACCTCAACATTAACTGCGACGGCAAAAATGGCCCTATTTGCCGTCACTATTCCCATCCCGCGACAGAGGTGACGGCAGAAGTGCCGTCATGTGCCGTCACTTCCATGTGGCATCACATATGATGCCACACTGGAAA
>JAAWSV010000058.1 GCA_022801715.1 Oscillospiraceae bacterium | reverse complement strand
TTTTTGAGCAAGGAAACGCTTGATTTTGTCCCCCCCTTGCCGCCGAAAAACTACAAAATTTCTTCGGCGTTTTCTTACAATTTCATATCGGCGTTGACAACATTCCAGATCACTGCTTTTGTCTTCTCAACAAGCAGCTGCTGCCGCAGGAAAACGGAGAGGAGTTCTGTAGTCGATTAGAGCAGATCTTTGCTGAACAGCACAGCGGAGCGATATTCACCATTACGCCCCAAGTACCAAGTTACCCCTCCTATCAACTTCCGCGGACACAGAAGGATATTACTGCGCTGCTCCACTTTTTGGAACGAAACTATCAGCACACACCGGAGCTACGAGTCAATCAAAGTGTCAGTGATGGCAACATTTTGTACCATTATTTGCATATTCCTACAATCCTCTATGGCCCCCAAGGGGTGGATTTTCACACAGAGCAGGAACACCTGCTACTATCCTCCTTAGAATGTTATATAGATCAGCTTTACAATTATTTCAAGGAGCAATATTCTGCTTAGAGCGCAAAAGAATGACAATCTTTCTTTAAAGAACCTCGAAACTCTCCAATATTGTACCCCATCGAGGTGTATGTGCACAGAATGGAACAGGAGGCTGGTTTTCAGCCTCCTGTTCCTGTTGGGTGAAGGGGTTTGTTCCATAAAAGAGAGAGTGATAGAGGATAAGACAAAAAAGTGCGCAAAAAGTGGACCATCCTGCCACACAGTTTCCGCACAAGCTGCCGCCGTGATGCCCCGGAGCGCCGGGCGGAAGTTTTCATTGACACTACCAAGGCGATACGGTATCCTATACCTATGCTATGCAACAGCAAACTTACACGGCAGCGGCAGGAAGGAGCGGCGCGGATGAAATTAGAACAGATCGAACAGGCCATCATGGTGGCAAAGACCAAGTCCATCAGTCTGGCGGCGGAGAGCCTCTTCATCTCCCAGCCCAACCTCTCCCTCTCCATCAAAAAGCTGGAGGAGGAGATCGGCTACCCCATCTTCGAGCGGACCAACAAGGGGGTGGACGTGACGCCCTTGGGCCAGAACTTCATCGACCTGGCCACGCTGATCATGCTGCAGATCCGTCAGCTCCAGAACATCGGCAACTACGCCGCCCGGAAGAGCCAGCAGCTGCTCTCCATCGCCCACATGCACTACCGCTACGTCAACCACGCGGCGGCGGAGCTGTTCAACAACCACTCCGATCAGGAGATCCGTCTGGAGATCCACGAGGGTATCCGCAATCAGGTGATCTCCATGGTGGAGGACCGGCTCTGCGATGTGGGGCTCATCGGCATGTTCAGCCACTACCACAAGATCACCATCAAACAGCTGGAGACCAAGGGCATCCAGTACTTCCGCCTGTGCTCCAGCCCGGTGACAGTGCTGGTGGGGAAGGGGAACCCCCTCTACCACGCCGACATCAAGGAGGTCACCTTGGACATGATGCGGGAGTTCCCCTTGGTGATCTTCAACGAGGTGGAACTGGGACCCTACACCTCCATTTTGGACACGCTGGGCCTGGACAACCAGATCACCCGGGTGGTGGTCAGCGAGCGGGCCACCCTCTGCGACATGCTGGACAAGACACCCTGCTACTCCATCGGAGCCACCAACGTGATGGCCTACCAGAACACCGACTACTACTCCGATCGCCGGGCCTTCCGGCTGAAGGACTGCACCATCACCGGGGAGATCGGCTGGATCAAGCGCACGGACACCGCCCTCAGCGATCTGGTGGCGGAGTTTTTGCAGATTCTCTCGTCCTATTTCACCGTGATGAACGGCGTGATGCCCATCTGAAAAAAGTTTGTAAGTAGTGTGATTTGTATTAAGAAAGGGGAAAATGTCATGAAAAAAGTGGTTATTATAGAGAACGGTCCCAAGCCCATCGGCGCCTACTCCCCGGCCATCGAGGCCAACGGCTTTGTGTTTGTCTCCGGACAGGTGGGAGCAGACCCGGCCGATGGAAAGCTGGTGGAGGGCGGCGTCACCGCCCAGACGGCGCAGGCCCTGCGGAACATGGAGGCCATCCTAACCGCCGCGGGGCTCACCATGGCGGATGTGGTGAAGGCCACGGTATTTTTGGCGGATATCCGGGAGTTTGCCGCCATGAATGAGGCGTACAAGCAGGTGTTTCAGACGGACTGCCCCGCTCGTAGTGCTTTCCAAGTGGCGAACCTGCCCGGCGGGGCGCAGGTGGAGATCGAGGCCATCGCCGCCCGATAGGGACGGCGACGGCGCGGGGGAGGGAGGCGTTGGCGATGAAGCGGAGGGCCGTTTGGGCCGTTTTACTGGCCGCGGCGCTGCTGGCGCTGCCGGGGTGCTTGGGGGACGAGACCGTAGAGCCGCCGGAGGACGTCCCGCCCCCGGTGGTCGTGCCGGAGGAACCCTATGTGCCGCCGTACCTTCCCAGTCGTACCACAGAGGAGTGGGTCTGTGGTCTGTCCTTTGAGGAGATCGACTTCTCACTGAAAATAGATGAACGGTATTGGCGGCATAGCGCCAGTTCGGACGAACAGTTTTTGAAGGTACTGGAGGAGTACTCTTGGTACGGAGATTTGGGAATGTTTCCCTTTACCGCTTTGACCGCTGCGGGCCTGATCTGCGGTGAGGCAGAGGAGTTAGACAAAAAATACTATACAACGGCGGTACTGTATGATGCTCCTTGCTGCTGTGAACGGGTGCGTCAGGATTCCAATTACCGGCAGTTTAATTCCCTGCTGTTAAATGAATACCGTTGGTACTGGGATCAAAGGTATTGGGATGATATGCCATTTTCTCCCAAGGAGCCGGAACCGTACAAAGAGCCGATTGTTTTAGATGCGGCAATGTTTTTTGGAATGGCATTTTTTCCTTTTTCCTCCATGGAACCCTCCGTGTTTGAGGAGGCGGCGGCCCAAGCGGAGTGGTTGGAAAATAGTTATTGCAAGAGCAAAGGATACACCGACCCCGCCTGCACAGAGGTCACGGGCCTCTGCATCCTCAATGGGGACAGCCGTACAGAGGCGGACTATTTCTTCGGCAGCCGGGCCCGGGACATACGGATCACGATTAACGGCGAGTATGTGGTGGAGACAACGCTGCAAGACATGCCGCAGCCGCAGTTTATCGACCTGTACTACAAGCAGACCGGCGAGGGCCACGAGGGGGTGGCCAAGCCGGTGCATATCCAGATCGAGTGCCTGAGCCGCTACTCCGGGGAGGTCTCAGATATCTACATGATGGAGATCGGAGTGGGGCTGACGACCAACCACCCGGTGTATCATTGACAACTATCTATTCAAATGAAAGCGGGTGTGTCCTATGCCCTTTGACCTATCCAAAACGAAACAGTTCCTCCTCGACATGGACGGCACCTTCTACTTGGGCGATACCCTGCTGCCCGGTGCGCTGGACTTCTGGGAGCTCTGCCAAGAGCGGGGGATCGGGTGCGCCTTCCTCACCAACAACTCCTCCCGGGGGGCGGACACCTACCTCCAGCGGCTGCGGGGGATGGGGGTGTCCCATCTGCGCTCCGAGCACATCTTCACCAGCGCCGACGCCACCCTCCTCTACCTGTCGGAGCACCATATGGGGCCGTCGCTGCTGCTGATCGGCACCCCCAGCTTGGAGGCGCAGTTTACCGCCGCCGGGTACGTGCTGGACAGCGGGGATCCAAAGGCGGTGGTGCTGGGGTTTGACACCACGCTGACCTATGAGAAGCTGACGGCCCTGTGCCGGGCGGTGGCGGCGGGACTGCCCTACATCGCCACCCACCCGGACTTGGTCTGCCCGGTGAAGGGCGGTGTAATTCCGGACATCGGGGCCACCATTGCCTACGTGGAGGCCGTCACCGGCCGGTGGCCCGACGCGGTGGTCGGCAAGCCAAATGCCTATATCGCCCAGGCCGCGGCGCGGCGGTACGGCTGCGCGGTGGAGGAGCTGTGCATGGTGGGGGACCGGCTGTACACGGACATCGCGTTAGGGACCAGCGGCTGCGGCACGGTGCTGGTGCTCAGCGGGGAGAGCCGGCGGGAGGATCTGCCGGGGGCGGCGCATCAGCCGGACTTGGTTTGTGCGGATCTGGCGGCGCTGTGCGTGGAGCTGGGGTGATATATTGTGCGCGTCAAAGAAGCGATTGTCCTGCGGTTTCAGCGGCTTTGTGCTGAGAGGAAAATAAAGTATAACGACTTAGCTGTACGTGCTGGAATTACTCCGTCTACGGTGTACAGCATGATGAACGAAGAGCGGAGGGACCTCTCGGTCATCACAGTCAAAAAGCTGCCCGGAACTGCATTGGTTTCCGGGCAGCTTTGATAGACTGCGTCAATTTGGGACCGTATCCTATAGGGGATCCTTGCTGCCACCGAATCCGATAACCCCCGCGCCGAACTTTCCCCGGATGGCGTCCACCGTCCGCTCGATCTTCTCCTGCTTCTCACTGCCCGCCTCCGCGGCGGTCTCGAACAGGCTGTGCTGCTCGAAGGTCTCCGCCGCCTCGGTGAGGTGGATGGCGGTGACGCTCAGGAGCCGGATGGGGCTGGGGTATTTCCATGCGGTGTCGATCAGCTCCATGGCGGCGGCGGAGATGTCCCGCATCAAATGGGTGCTGCGACCCAGCTGCTTCTGCCGGGAGATGTTCTTGAATTGGGGGTCCTTGATCCCCACCTGGACGCCGGCACAGTAGAGGCCGTGGCGGCGCAGGCGCATGGCCACGCTGTCGCTGAGGAGGGCGATGGCGGAGCGGACCTCCTCCCGGGTGGTAAGGTTGCGGGCGTAGGTGGTGGAGTTGCCCACGCTCTTGATGGGCTCCGACAGGTGGTAGGGCCGCACAGGGGAGCGGTCCAAGCCGTTGGCGTACTGGTGGAGCTGCCGGCCCTGCTTTCCCAAGGCCGCCTCCAGTACATCGGCGTCGGCCATGGACAGCTGGCCGATGGTGCGGATGTGCAGGCGCTCCAGCACCGCCGCCGCCGCCCGGCCCACGAACAGCAGGTCCGTCACCGGCAGGGGATAGAGGAGGCTCCGCCAGTTTTCCGGGGAAATCACCGTGGTGGCGTCGGGCTTTTTGTAGTCACTGCCCAGCTTGGCGAAGATCTTGTTGAAGCTGACCCCCACCGACAGGGTGAGCCCCAGCTCCCGCTTTACGGCGGCGCGGATGGCGTCGGCAATGGCCGCCGGGTCGCCGCCGAAGAGGTGCTTGCTGCCGGTGATGTCCAGCCAGCTCTCGTCGATGCCGAAGGGCTCCACCAGGTCCGTGTAGCGGAGGTAGATCCCATTGACCAGCTGGGAGTACTGGGCATAGCGGCTGTGGTGGGGCGGGATGCAGACCAGCTCCGGGCATTTGCGCCTGGCTTGGTAGATGGTCTCCGCGGTCCTGACGCCAAAGGACTTGGCCAGCTCATTCTTGGCCAGGACGATGCCGTGGCGGCTCTCCGGGTCGCCGCAGACAGCCACCGGGAGGGACCGGAGCTGGGGCAGGGTCAGCAGCTCCACGGAGGCGTAGAAGCAGTTTAGGTCGCAGTGTAAAATACTCCGCTCCACGCTATCCCTCCTCCGGCCGGATGTCCAGGAAGGGGACGCCCCGGGCGATGGCGTACTCCAGCGTCTGCCGCGTGCCCCCGGCCTGCCCGTCGTACACGGCGATGAGCAGGGCGCTGTGGTCCACCATGTACCGGTTCCGCCGCTGCATACAGCCGGGGGAGTAGTGGTCCTGCACCACCGTCTCATAGTCGCACAGGCGGAGAATACGCTGGTACCGCCGCCGGTCCGCCCCGCTCCAGCCGTCGGCCTGCGTGGGGCAGGGGACAGCCGCCTCCAGGCTCACATCACCCTGCCGCTGCCGCAGCGATAGGACGATCTCGGCAAAGTACAGGTCACAGCCCAAGGCCATACCGGTGATGAAGTGGCGAAACCCCTCGGCATAGGCGGCCTCCACTGCGTCGGAGAGCTTTCGTTTCAGGGCGACGCACCGGGGATCAGCCTCGTCCGCGCCCCAAGGGAGCTTAGACGGCCGGTGGCCGGTGAAGCAGCAGGTGATAGGTTTTCCGCGCATAGCCGCGCCTCCCTCCGGAAAAATCTCTTTACATTATAGACCGTTTGTTCTACAATGTAAAGAGATTTTTTCAATTAGGAATTGATTTGACATTCTCCCCCAAAAGGCGCATACTATCCCCAAACCGATCAGAGGGGTGAGGACAGTGGCACCACGCAGAGTGGCGGTGTGCGGGTTAATGGCGGCGCTGGGGACGGTGCTCCTGCTGGCGGGGGCGCTGCCCTTTGCCGCCTACTGTGCGCCGGTGCTGGCGATGCTGCCCCTGCTGCCGGTGGGGGACGCCTATGGGGACGGGGCGGCTCTGTGTGTGTATGGGGTGATCAGTGTGCTGGGCCTGCTGCTCTCGGTGGAGGGGGAGGCGGCGGTGCTGTACCTCTTTCTGGGGTACTATCCGGTACTGCGGCACGTCATCGAGCGGCTGCCGGGGCGGGTACTGCGGCTGGCGGCGAAGCTGGCGGTCTGTAATGCGGCTATGGCGCTGACTTGGGGCGGGGCGTTGCTGCTGTTCCGGCTGCCCATCCTGCCGGAGGGAGCGGGGGCGCCCTATCTGCTGACGCTGCTGGGGCTGTGGAACGTGACCTTTTTGCTGCTGGACAGGGCACTGGGACGGCTGGAGGCCGTCTACCGGCGGCGGTGGAAGCGGCGGCTGTTCCCCAGGGGGGAGTAGCGGGCACAGCTTGCGGGGAACAGGGGGACATTTTATCAGATGATAAAATGTCCCCCTGTATCTTATGGCGTGGGCGGTGGTCAGTTGGTGGACCAGATGGATACGCGGTAGGCGCTGCTGTTCGGGTCCGCGAAGACCACCCGGATGCCTGTACCGCTGGAGAAACGGTAGAAGGTCATGCCGTAGGCCTCGCTTTCGACGCCGCTCAGGGTGTCGTAGTCGGTGGTCCAGCCCTCCTCGGTGGGGCTGCCCAAGAGATCGATGATCGCGTCCCGGTTCCGGGCCATGGTTACGCCGTCAAAGGTGCAGGCGTCGGCGTCCATCTGGATGTTGTAGATCAGCCCCTCATAGTCGAAGGCGAACTCGATGCCGTCATAGATGCAGAAGTTGTAGCCATTGCCGTAGTTGTAGTCCGCCGGCGTGCCCCAGTCGGCGATGACGTTGTCGATGTACTCGTACAGGAACGTGGAGACGGGGAGGCCCTTGTAGACTACCTCGCCGGGGTACTGCACCGCCGTCGGGACGGAGAGATCGGCGGTGACGGTGTAGGTCTTCATCAGCTCGTCAAAGGAGTGGTCCAGAGCTTGGGTCAGCGTCCCCTTCCGGACGAAGTTTACACGGTACAGATCACTGCCCGCGGCGTATAGGTAGCTGCTCCAGAAGAAGTCGTCGGGGCCGTCGCTGGGCTCGCTGTAGACCACCTTCCGCATGGTGACGCCGCCCAGCTCGATCAGGGCGGTTTCAATGATGGCGGCGTCGTTGTCCCAAGTGGTGGCAAACTCGGTGTCGTCGATGTACAGGTGGGCAATCTGGTCCGGACGGTTGGGGAACTTCAGAATCTGGATGCCGGAGCTGAAATCTGGGGCGTAGGGGATCTCCCCGGAGAGGAAGGCCACGGTGTTCTCTTGATCCTCCGCCGGCAGGGTGGCGAGGTCCACGGGCTTCCAGAGCGTGTCGGGGTAGGAGAGGGAGAAGCCCTCCTCCTCGTTGACAAGCTCCATGATGGCGGAGCTGTACTGCCCGGTGATGGCGGTCATGACGGCCCCCAGATCCTCCTGCCCCTCCGCCTTGGCGGAGAACATGGCCAAGAGGATCTTCACCGCGTCGTTCTGATCGGAGGCGTCACCGCCGTCGATGGTGACGGAGATCGGGCTGATCTGGACGATATCGGGATCGGCGCTGTCGGGGCGCACGGCGATGGTGACGGTCAGGGTGCAGATGGAGCTGCCCTTGTTGTCACCGGTGATGTCCACATAGTGGGTGTCCCCCTCCTCCCGGACGGTCCATACAGGGGAGGTGAGGCAGGCGTCCAGCACCTCGCCGTAGGTGAGGGAGAACCCCTGAGAGAGGAAGGGCTGGTGGGCCTTCACGGTGCCGATGTAGTCGATCTTGCCGTTCCAGTTCAAAGCGGCATAGGCGCCGCCGGCAATCAGAAGAAGGAGCACGATGAGGAGGGGCCACTTTTTGCCCTTCTTCTGAGGCACCGCCGGCGGGTTGGGCGCGGCAGGCGGCGGCGACACCGGCGGAGGAGCGGAGGCTGTTCCCGGCACGGGGATGGTTCCCGAAACGGGAGCGGGCGTCGTTCCCGGTACGGGGATGGTTCCCGAAACGGGGGCAGGCGCCGCTTCCGGTACAGGGACGGCTCCCGATGCGGGGGCGGGTACCGCTTCCGGTACGGGGACGGTTCCCGATACGGGGACGGGTTCCGCTTCCGGTACAGGGACCGGCTCTGGCATGGGCGCAGGCGCCGGCACCGGCTCCGGGGGCGGTGTGGGCGCAAGGGGAGGCAGCTTGGTGCCGCACTTGGGGCAGAAGGCCGCCTCGCCTTGGATTTGATAGCCGCAGTTATGACAGAACATTTGACAATCCCTCCCAATGAATTTCCTCCGCTTGGAGCGGCACTGCCGGTCCTGCGGATTCGACATGATAGGATCTATTATACCAGATACCGCAGAGAACGCAATACGAAAGGGGCGGGTGTTTCAACAAAGAGGCCGTGGATTTGATCCACGGCCCCGTCGCTATCGAATTCGCAGCTTCCGCTCCCGCAGACGCCGGTAGACGAACTCCCGGAAGAGCGTGTAGGCCACGGAGGTCAGGGGGATGAACACCAGCATCCCCACCACGCCCAAAAGGCTGCCGCCTATGCTGACGGCCGCCAGAACCCAGATGGAGGGCAGGCCCACGGAGCTGCCCACCACGTGGGGATAGATGAGGTTCCCCTCCAGCTGCTGGAGCACGAGGAACAGCACCAAGAACGTCAGCGCCTTCACCGGGGAGACCAGCAGCAGCAGAAACACCCCCACGCCGCAGCCGATGAAAGCCCCCACAATGGGGATCAGGGCGGTGACGGCGATGAGGCAGCTCACCAGGAGGGCGTAGGGCATCCGAAAGATGGTCATGGAGACGAAGAACATGGCCCCCAGGATCACCGCCTCCATGCACTGGCCGGTGATGAAGCTCATAAACACCCGGCAGGTGAGACGGGCGATCTCCACCGTGCGGTCGGCGGCCCTTTTGGGCAGCAGGGCATAGAGGGCCTTGCGGCACTGGAGGCTCAGCTTCTCCTTCTGGGTCAGAAGGTAGATGGCAAAGACGAAGGCCACAAAGAAGTTGACAAAGCCGTTGAATACCGATTTGGCCGCGGTGATGGTGGAGTTGAGCATACTGCCCGCCCCGCTGCGCAGGAAGGTGAGCGCGCTGTTGAGGATCTTCTGCCAGTCGAACTCCAGGGTGTCCAGCCACTGGAGGATCTGGGGATTGCTGGCGAACTGGTCCTCTGCCCAGAGGACCAGACGGTTCACCCCGGCGGAGATGGTGGCCCCCAGGCCGGCCACGGTGGCGGTGAGCTGGGGCAGTACCACCAGGAGCAGCAGCAGAATCAGTACGGTGATCACCGTCAAGGTCAGCAGCAGGCTCAGCGCCCGCAGGTATTTGGGGCGGCGCTTTTTGAACAGCGGGACGAGGAGCCTCTCCTCAATAAAGCGCATGAGGACGTTGAGGATAAAGGCCATGGCGCCGCCGATCAGGAAGGGGGATAGGATGCCGGTGAGAAAGCGGAAAGCGGCGAGGACCCGGTCGAAGCGCAGCAGCAGGGCCAGAAGTAGCAGGGTAAAGGTGATCAGCGCCATCAGACGGCGCATAACAGTGCGGTCAAATTGCATGTCAGCTCACTCCTTTTGGTCAGTAGGACTATCCTACTGAATGAAACACATTTCGTCAAGGGAGAATTTGTAAATAATTTCACAGGGCCATCTCCCCGGTGACATCCCGCCGCGGATCTGGTGACAAATTTTGCCCCCCGGCGGGAATAGTGGTTTTCATCCCGGCCGCTTTGTGCTACAATGGACAAAACATCGACGGAGGTGCCCTTATGAGTGCGCGCAACTACCATCAGGACTACGCCGACAGTGTCGGCCATTTCTGCGCCGGCCTCCCTGACGGACTCACCGTGCGGACCAGCGACGTGGACGCCTACCTGCGCTCCTGCACGCTGTCCGTCTGGGCCAGGAGCCGTGGGACGGGAGGCGACGCGGCGGGGATCAACCAGATCTACACGGAGAAGCCCGTGGCCTTCACCAATCAGCAGTTTCAAAACGCCATCGCCTACTACCGGGGGGACATCCACGCGGAGGTGCCCATGCCGGACTTCTTCGTGAAGCTGGTGGCCTATGACAAGCGCAGCGGCAGCTTTTTCAGCCGCACCTTCGCGGAGATCCAGAAGAACCTTCTGATGCTCTTCGCGGCCTACGACGGTGACTTCTCCTTTGCCGAGAGCCAAGAGATCACCCAGCTTTACACCCGCCTGACGGCCCTGTGCGACGAGAACGGCGTGCCGCCGGTGTCCGTGACGCCGGGCCCCGCGGCCTACCTGGGCCGTCAGGAGGAGCAGACGCTCACGGATCTCCTCACCGACATGGAGCGGCAGATGGGCCGGCGCAGCGATATGTTCAGCGACTTCTGGGGCGGCGCGCCCAAGGTCCCCGACGCCTCCCCCCAGCCGGCGGCGCCGGAGGCCCCCGCGCAGGTCCCCGCGCCGGCGGAGCAGAGCGCGGCGGAGACTCAGCCGGAGGAGGCGCCGGTGTCCTTGGAGGACGCCTTGGCGGAGCTTCACGCCTTGGTGGGCCTGGAGGCGGTGAAGCGGGATGTGGAGAGCCTGATGAACCTGGTGAAGGTCCGCCAGCTGCGGAAGGAGCGGGGGATGAAGTGCCCGGACATGTCCTTTCACCTGGTGTTCTCCGGGAACCCCGGCACCGGCAAGACCACCGTGGCCCGGATCGTGGGGAAGATCTACCGGGCGCTGGGCATCCTCAGCAAGGGGCACTTGGTGGAGGTGGACCGCAGCGGCCTGGTGGCCGGATATGTGGGCCAGACGGCCATCAAGACCCAGGAGGTGATCCAGAAGGCCTTGGGCGGCGTGCTGTTCATCGACGAGGCCTACGCCCTGGCCCCGGCCAACGCGGACAAGGACTTCGGCCAGGAGGCCATCGACACCATCCTCAAGGCCATGGAGGACCACCGGGACGACTTCGTGGTGATCGTGGCCGGCTACGAGAGCCTGATGCCCCGGTTTATCGACTCCAACCCGGGTCTCAAATCCCGCTTCAACAAGTACATCACCTTTGCTGACTACGACGGCGAGGCGCTGTATGAGATTTTCATGGGCCGCGTGGAGCGCAGCGACTACCGCATCGACGAGGCGGCCGCGGCGGAGATGAAGGAGCACCTCAGTGACCTCTACGAGTTCCGGGACGACAACTTCGGGAATGCCCGGGACGTGCGCAACCTGTTTGAGAAGATCGTGGCCAAGCAGGCCGACCGCGTGGCCGGGATTGCGGACCCCACGGACGAGGAGATTTTGACGATTATGAAGGAGGATTTGGAGGAGGCGCTGGAGAGTTAGGCGTTAAGGAGCCGCCGCCGGCGGCGAATCTGAATGGCAGAGCGTGCCGCTCTCCTTTGAATAAAAGCACAAAAGGTCCCGGAAATCGTAAGATTTCCGGGACCTTTTTATGTAGGTACATCGGTTTATTGAAACCGTGACAGAGGCGGAAGGACGGCGGGCCGAGGTCGTCCCGCCCTGCAACATTTTCGTTCCCACGCACCGCGTAGGGCGCGACGACCCCGGCGCGCCGCTCCCCGTCTACCGCCGCACCTCCGATAAACCACAGCACCACTGTAGGGGCGGACATTGTCCGCCCGCTCTACCCCCGGTCTGATGGGTATCGACAGAACGGGCGCACAATGTGCGCCCCTACATAAAAGCCTGTCATGCTATTTAATCTCCTGCTCTAAATCGGAAAACAGCGCGGAGGTAAAGAACTCGGTGACGGTGATATTCAGCCCATCGCACAGCTTCTTGATGGTGGAAACCGTGACACTGTTGTTCCGTCCGCTCATGACATTGTTCACTGTGGACTGCGTTACGCCGCTGATGGTACACAGTTTATTAAGGGAGATATCGCCGTGCTCCCTGCAAAGCTCCAATATCCGCAGCCGCACCGCCTCTCCGATTGTCATGTTGATTCCCCCTCACCCCCACAGGTATTCAATTGTCATCCCTCGCGCTATTGCGCAAATCATCTACAATGAGCTGAACATGCTCAATTTGGCAGTCAGTCAGCCCCGTTAAATCCAATGTTTTGGGGAATTCGGGCTCCTGCACCTCATGGGCAAGGAGATAGTCTGTCGTAACGTGGAAAAAATCCGCAATCCTCATCAGCATCTCTACGGACGGCATGATGTTGCCATTTTCCCAGTTGCTGACACTCTGCTTGGTAACTCCTAATTTATCTGCAAGCTGCACTTGTTTCAACTCTTTTGATTGGCGTAAATGCCGAACCCGCTCTGAAAACATCATAGCTTCATCACCGATCACTCTGTGTTTCGTCAGGCTCCTCATACTCTAAAATATCTTCAACTTTGCAGTTGAGAGCATAGCAAACCTTTGCGAGAAAATCCAAATCAACCATTTCTATATTCTTTTCCTTGTAGTAACGGTCAATAACTTCATATTTAATGCCTGTCAACGTTCGGAGGCGGTTTCTGGTAATTCCCTTGCTGTCCAGCAGCGCAGCCAGCTTTACTTTGACGCGGCCATATTCACCGACATGGTAGCTTATTAGACTTCTGGGTTCTGCCATAGTTCCCCTCCTTTCTTGCGGATAAGATCCGCCCCTACGGCTGTGCTTGGTCCGGGATATACACGGCGACATCGTCCAGCCGGCAGTCGAGGATTTTACATAGGCGATTCAAGGTATATGTTGACACAGGCATATTCGCTTGGAGCCGCTGAACGGTTGCGTGGCTGATTCCGCATTTTTCACGAAGGGTATAGGTTGTAACTTTGCGCAGAGCCATCGTTCTCCATAATGGGTCATAGACAATCATTGGGCTGCCCCCTTTACAAAACCCATTATGGCTATTATAATAGCCATGTGGTATGGCCATTATTTGGCCATACCACATGGCTGATTCATTTGTACTGTAAGATAATAGTAAAAGAAAAGGAGGTTCAACCCATGTCTTACCATTCTACCGAACCAATTCTAACCGAGGGATTCATCACTGATTTTCTGCTAAAGCTGTCCAATGAGGTGTACGACCTTCGGGTTAGGCGGGGGGAGTTTGACGATTTCCATAAGAAGCGCGAGCAATGGAACGACACCTTAAAGGGACTTGGCCGCCCTGCAATGGAGCGGTACGACAATTTGGTCACGCCTGCCTTTGTGGCGTATCAGGAGGTTCTGGAGAACTACCTGATTCGGCAGGGGATCCTCCAGACCATTCACAGCCGGCTCCAGGGGCAGGCGGCGGAGGTAGACCCGGAGGAAATAGCGATTCCCGGTCTCCCCGAGGCGGCGGCACGGCTTGCCGCGGCTTGCGCGGACTTTGTCGGCGGGCTGGAGGACGAGGCCGCCGCCCGGTGCGCCGCCTACCTGAAGCTGCGGCGGGAGAGCATCGACACCGGCCGTGGACTCTGCTGGCGGTGCGGCGCGGACTTGGCGGAGGGGCTGCTGGCATAGGGGCAGACCTGCGCAGAAAAGAGGACCTGCCAAAATGGCAGTAGCCCATAAGGAAACATTACAAAACTTATGACTTACGCCAGGTAAACGGAAAAATAGAAAATGCTATGCAAAAGGTTACATCTCTTGACAAGGGCATACAGCCCATAGTCAAGTGCGATGAATAGTTGAACGTCAGATTTTCCACTCAATGGCGACACATTCACCCGTG
>JAAWSV010000057.1 GCA_022801715.1 Oscillospiraceae bacterium | reverse complement strand
CCACCCGGCAGGTCTTCATGGCGGCGCAGAAGGCGTCGAGGCGGTCGGTGCGGTTGGGGTCGATGTAGAGGGAGGCGGTGTGGCCATAGCCGCCGTCGGCCACCAGACGCTCCGCCTTGGCGATGGCCTCCTCAAAGGTCTTGGCCCTGTACATGGCCAGCACCGGGGACAGCTTCTCGTGGGCGAAGGGCTCCGAGGGTTCCACGCTCTCCACCTCGCCGATGAGAATCTTGGTAGCAGGGTCCACGGTGACGCCGGCCATCTCCGCAATCTTGGCGGCGCTCTGGCCCACGATCTTGGCGTTGAGGGCGCCGTTGATGAGGATGGTTCCGCGGAGCTTCTCGATCTCGTCCTTCTTTAAGAAGTAGCAGCCACGGGCGGCGAACTCCTTCTTCACCTCGCTGTAGATGCTGTCCATCACCGTCACCGACTGCTCGCTGGCGCAGATCATGCCGTTGTCAAAGGTCTTGGAGTGGATGATGGAGCTGACTGCCATCTTGATCTCGGCGCTGTCATCAATCACCACAGGCACGTTGCCGGCGCCCACACCCACAGCGGGCTTGCCGGAGGAGTAGGCCGCCTTCACCATGCCGGGGCCGCCGGTGGCCAAGATGATGTCCGCGTCCCGCATGACCTGATTGGTCAGCTCCAGACTGGGGACGTCAATCCACCCGATGATCCCCTCCGGGGCGCCGGCCTTCACCGCGGCGTCCAAGACGATCCGCGCGGCCTCGATGGTGCAGCCCTTGGCCCGGGGGTGGGGGGAGAAGATGATGGCGTTCCGGGTCTTCAGTGCGATCAGCGCCTTGAAAATCGCGGTGGAGGTGGGGTTGGTGGTGGGGATCACCGCGGCGATAAGCCCCACCGGCTCGGCAATTTTCTTAAAGCCGTAGGCCTTGTCCTCCTCGATGACGCCGCAGGTTTTCATGTCCCTGTAGGCGTTGTAGATGTACTCGGCGGCATAGTGGTTCTTGATCACCTTGTCCTCTACCACGCCCATGCCGGTCTCCGCCACGGCCATCTTGGCCAAGGGAATCCGGGCCATGTTGGCGGCCTTGGCGGCCTCAAAGAAGATGGTATCCACCTGCTCCTGGGAGTAGGCGGCGAAGGCGCGCTGGGCCGCGCGCATGGCCTCCATCTTCGCGGTCAGGGCCTCGGCGGTATCAATCAGTTGATTTTTTTCCATAAGCGATGCCTCCATTAAATTTTTTCAGAAGAAATAAGGGGTGCGCTCCTTGTTAATGATTTAACAATTCTCGCTATGGGCAGTATATGCCTTTCTCCATTGGTTGTCAAGTGGTTTTGACAAAAAATTCACAAAAAATTTTGCCTGCCAACCCTCCACGGCAAAGGCGCCGGGAAGGGCGGCAGGCATCCTATTTTTGTCCTTCTGGGGGGCTTTAGGGCAGGACCTCCGCCATGACCTCTGCGTTGACCAGATTGCTGGCCCAGACGGAGCATCGGCGGTCCAGCGCCGGCTGATCCCCCTCAAAGGTGCGGATCACCCCACCGGCCTCGGTGAGAATGAGACCGCCGGCGGCGTGATCCCAGGGGCAGAGGCTGTACTCATAAAAGACCTCCGCCCGGCCGCAGGCCACATAGCACAGGTCCAGAGCCGCGGCGGCAAACCGCCGGAGGTCGCAGCTCCGCCGGAGCAGGGCCTCCGCCATGGCCATGGAGGGTCCGATGAACTCCCGGCGGTAGATGGCGGTGCCCATGATAAAGATTCCCTGGCTGAGGGGCAGGTCGCTGACGTGGATGGGTGCACCGTTGAGGAAGGCCCCCTTCCCTCGCTCCCCGGAGAAAAGCTCCCCCTTGTAGGGGTTGTAGACCACGCCGAGCTGCACCTCCCCGTCCTTGGAGAGGGCCACAGAGATATTGCTGTGGCCGATGCCCCGGACAAAGTTGGTGGTACCGTCGATGGGGTCCACAATGAAGGCCCACCCGCGGGTGGGGTCCTCACGCTCCGCCTCCTCCTCGCCGTAGAACACCGCCTCCGGAAGAAGGGCGAGCAGCTCCCGCTTCAAAAACACCTCCACCTGTACATCGAAATCTGTCACCAGATCCGCCGCGGAGGTCTTGGTGTGGGTGTGAGCGCCCACGTCCTCGGCGGAGAGGACGATCTCCCCCGCCCGTTTTACAAGATGGATGATTTTCTCCAGCATAGCCCAGCCCTCCTTACAGCAGCGTCCACTCAAAATTTTCCCACAGCAGCCGGCAGTCCACGTCCACGCCCTCGGGCAGCAGGAACATGGCCACTTGGTTGTCCACCCCGCTGTCGGAGCGGAGGTAGGCGTAATCGCCGTTGATGCTGAGTACCGTATAATAGGTTGCTTCCATAGCGTCCTCCAGAATAAAAAATCCGGCGGTCATTCCGTCGGAAATAGGGTAGCACATTTTCTCTTTCCGCGCAACGGCGGATTTTCAGCAAGAATTCCGCTGAAAAACGGGGTATTTTGTCCATTCTACCCGCCGCCGTCCCTATCGCTATGGACAGGGCAAAAAAATTTTGCCCGCCGTCAAAATCCGCTTGACAACGCGTCGCATATGGAGTATATTCTTATCAGGATTAAGTCCTATTAAGGAGAGGACCATGGCTGCGAGACGGAACACACAGCAAAAGGAGATTATCCGTCATACGCTCTGCCGCATGTGCTGCCACCCCACCGCGGTTGCGGTATTTGAGGAGGTGCGCCGGACCCATCCCACCATCAGCCGCTCCACGGTATACCGGGTGCTGGGCCAGCTGACGGAGGAGGGGGAGATCCTGCGCCTCCATCTTGCGGGGGAGGACGAGCGGTACGACGGCAACACCAGCCGCCACAGCCACGTCCGCTGTGCCCGCTGCGGCGCGGTGGCGGACATTCCGGCGGTGGCGATGGAGGAGCCCGCGGAGACCGGGGGGTACCTGCTTACCGGCTGCGCGGTGGAGTACGCCGGCGTGTGTCCCCGCTGTCAAGCCGCTTCAGACAGTTAGTACGGCCGAAAGGCGTCTATAATACTTGAGAAAAAAGGAGAATACAGCTATGAAAAAGTGGGTTTGCCCCGTCTGCGGTTACGTCCATGAGGGGGATACGCCCCCGGAGTTCTGCCCCCAGTGCAAGGTTGCCGGCTCCAAGTTCACCGAGGTGAAGGGCGAGATGGCTTGGGCCGCCGAGCACGTGGTGGGCGTTGCCAAGGGCGTGGATGAGAAGATCCTGGAGGGTCTGCGCGCCAACTTCAACGGTGAGTGCTCCGAGGTGGGTATGTATCTGGCCATGGCCCGTGTGGCCCACCGCGAGGGCTACCCCGAGATCGGCCTGTACTGGGAGAAGGCCGCCTACGAGGAGGCCGAGCACGCCGCCAAGTTCGCGGAGCTCTTGGGCGAGGTGCTGACTGACAGCACCAAGAAGAACCTCGAGATGCGCGTGGAGGCCGAGAACGGCGCCACCGCTGGCAAGGTGGAGTTGGCCAAGATGGCCAAGGAGCAGGGCTTGGACGCCATCCACGACACCGTGCATGAAATGGCCCGCGACGAGGCCCGCCACGGCAAGGCCTTCAAGGGTCTGCTGGAGCGTTACTTCGGCTAAGATATTCGCCACAATTTCAGCACTTTTTGAGGGGAACGGGGAAACTCGTTCCCCCTCTTTTTTGCCTCCAAAGTGTCCCGTTAGTGTCCCGCCGCTTTTTGGGGTGTGTCCAAAGTCAGAAAAAGTGTCCCGTGGAAAAGGTGTCCCTGATTTACTGGTTCTCCGTCAGGCCCACCAGCTTGTAAAAGCTGGTTCTTTTTGTGCCTGTCCGCTCCATTGCCGCCTTTGCCGTTATCTCCCCCGCTTTCCATGAAGTGTACACTTCATTCCAGTTTGGGGGGAATGTCAGGGCGGGGCGGCCTAACTTCTTGCCCTTGGCCTTTGCGGTTTCTATCCCCTCCGCTTGCCGTCTGCGGATGGTTTCCCGTTCCTGTTCCGCGATAGTCCCCAACACTTCAATCAAAATGTTGTTCACCATTTCAAAGACCCATTCCTGCCCCGCTGGCAGTTCTGTCATGGTGGTAGGCAGGTCAATCACTTTGAGGCGAATACCGTTGTCCTTGAAAAATTGCAGTTCATTCTTAATGTCGCACTTGTTTCGGCTCAAACGGTCAAGGGATTTGATAACAAGGGTATCGCCCCGCCGAAGCATGGCGTTCTTTAAGGCTTGATAACCCGCCCGTTCCAAATTCTTGCCGCTCTCCTTGTCGGTAATAATCTCCCTGTCCGCCGCTCCAAGGGCCTTAAAGACGGCAATCTGGCGGTCAAGGTTCTGTTCCCGGCTGGATACTCTCGCGTAGTAATAGGTACGGCTGTCTATGGCTGTCACCCCCTTTTCCTATGTTCGTATTCTATCACAATCGTTCGCAAAAGTCAATATATTTACGAATATATTTGTAAAATAAATTTCGCTGTTTACGAACAGGAAAACAGGGGTGTTTTACTATGTTCGTAAAGGTACACTCTTGCGAACAGAAACAGCGAGGGCCGGGATTGCTCCCGGCCCTCTGTTGTTTCTTTTGCTTATTTCCACATTCTCATATAAACTTTTCCTGCTTCGTTATACAGTATAAGACCACCATCATAAACTTCCCTGACTGTTATCCCGCTATTTGAACCTATCGTAATCGTGTCTCCCTGTATAGACCAGTCCCGGGACACCAGCTTTCCATTCCAAAACTTCCCAGTCTCGATTGTTCCATTGTCCAGAAACGTGAACGTTTTATAGTCATAATCAGAGACATTCCAAGTCCCAGTGAATGCAGTAGTTATTTCCTCTCCGGTCAAGAGTTTGAATCCATCCTTGTGCTCACGGAGATAATCAAATGGAGCACCCTTGACAGTGCACTCCGCAAACCGCTCTGCGGAATCCTTATAATCTTTGATTTCAGACAACATCTCAAAAGCGGACGAGTATTTTCCCTGGCTCATAAAGGAAACCGCCTGTTGATAATTGCTTTCCGTGATAGTTTCTGTCAATTTGGCTGCGCTGTCTTTATAATTTCCCAGCATGGCAAACAACTCGCAAGCTGAGTCATAGTCTTTATTTTTCAGGGCCTCCAGCGCCTGTACATAATAACCTTCTTTTTCTGCTTCAATTTCTATTTCTATGATGGTGTTTGCCCGTTCAATTAGCACCATGCTATCCCGATAATCACCTATGGCTTTCAAGACAGTAATGGCCTTTTGTGCGCACTTTGCTGGGATAGTATCGGGGATTTCCTGCTCCACAGAACCGGGTGAAGCTGTGTTCGGTGTAGCGTCTGTTTTGGGCTTAGTTTGGGTACTCACCTTTAATCCGGCATCGTCCCCACGTTCTGCGCAGTCAAGAAGATATATGGCCTTTTCATAAGCTACATTTTGATTTGCCCACTCTATGCTGTCCTTATAGTCCCCAAGTTCTGCAAAGGCGGCAATCGCTTCATCGTACTGCCCCGCCTCCGCAAGTGCAACCGCAGCGTTGTACGCTGTACTTTTCTGCATATTACCAGAGATTATTACCACCGCAACAATCGCAACAACGGCAATTGGTATGGTAATCATGACAATCTTCTTTGTTTTCTTCGCCTGTTCCGCCGCCGCCGCTTTTTTCTCCGCTGTTGCTTTCTGTTCCGCCGCAACCCTATGGTCACGGTCTGCTTTAAGTTCGTCCACGTTCAGCGCGGCAAGCGAGGCGGCTTCTCTCTGGCAACTATGGCAATTCTTTTCACTGGCGTGGTTGATAGCCCCGCAAGCGCAACGCCAAAGGTCTTTTTCCTTTTTGAAAACACACTTGCAATCGGCTCCATACTTTACCCGGTACTGCTTTGCAAGTTCGTTGTCTGACAAAGCCGTTTCCAGTGCGACAGGTGGAGAAAGCGGCTCCCATACTTCATTAGGGGCCGTCCAAATGCTGTTGTCAGAAAATATAACCTCCGACACAGAAACCGCGAAAGAGCGCGTTGCCGCCTCTTTGAGCATGACAGGCGTTTTCTGTCCAAAATCAGTGTCACGGCCCGCCGATAGGTCTAAATACTGATAATCAACTGTCCCGCCGAGCGGTTTCCCCACCGTATCAAAAGGAGAAATTTTTACTGTTGCGGCCTTGACAGCCTTGTCTTGAATGTTGCGCATTTTAAGCTGTGCAAAGACCTTGCCCGTCTGATTGTCTTTCTGCAACGCTCCCGCCGCAATCACGACAGGAGCGCCCGCAGAATACAGATTTTCAGACAGGGCAAACAGCTTTGAATATCTCTCGCTCATTTGCCCCTGCCCTCCTTACAGTTCGGGAAGTTCGTCTGCGCTGGGGACGCTTTGCGCCTGTGCACCGCGTCGGTCAGGCAGGGCAATCACCATCGGATAGCCAAACATCGCCATCCAGAAGCACCACCAAAAATACTTCTTCTGGGGGTGGCCTTTCATCACTGCAATCTCATACATGGTTTTAGCGGCAAACCAATCAATCGCTAAAACTGCCGCAAGGATAATTAAAATTTCCATAAGTACCGATCCTTTTGATTTAGAAAATTCGGAAAAGAGACGTCCTACCGCTATTTCAATAGCAGTAGGGCACTTTATGCGAGCGAAAAAATTTCGATGAGCCTATAGGCTCGGCTGGTAAAAGGCCCTAAGGGGGCCTGTACATACCACCGGCAAGGCCGGTGGTTTTGATTTTGTTATTGCCTCCTGTTAATCGGAATTTGGGTGGAACATCCCCCGCTGACTTCTCAATGGTCAACAGAGAGTACCTGCGGCGTTAAAGCTGGGCCTGATCTGGCAAGTCCTGCTGAACTGGCCGCACCGGCTGCACTGGCTGCACCTGCTGTACCGGCTGTTTGGGAGCCGCCGGCTGGGCTTGGGGAGCTGGCTTGTACTCCGCCAGCTTCACGCCAAACACGCAGACATCAATGGCCCCGATCAGGATGAAGAGCATCCCAAAGGCCGCGCCCAAAAGCTCATAGACGCCCTTGACGGCGTTGCCGGCAAAGGTGGTGGACTCGTAGATCTCGGTGTAGAAGTCCGCCCCGAACTTGGCGGTGCCCAAGTGGAGTGTGCCGCCGTAGGAGGAGTCCGGACTGCCGTAGAACACGGTATCCTTGTAGGTTCCCATGAAATAGATGCCAATCAGGATGGCCAGCACCCCCACCACAAAGCCCGCCTTGAGCCAAAGCTGCTTCTTATCTCCGCCATGCTTTTTCATATCCGTTTTTCCTTTCCACAAATAGAATTTCAGCGGACGGCTGCACCGCCCCCTATAATAGGCTATCGACAGCAAATATAGGAAGATAAGATATGCAATTTGCACGGTATACTATGCTTTTTGCATAGTATACCGTATTTTTGAGACGGATTTCCGACAAAAAGAAGTGAGCCGTCTGCTGCAACAGATCGGCCCACTAAGTGTTGGGAGGCTACACTCCCTGCTGTTGTAGGGCGCGACGACCCCAGCGCGCCGTTCTCCGCCAACCGGAACCCCTCAAATCAACCACCACACCCGCCGAACCCCGTTCCCCTGCCGTCGTTCGACCGGGAGGCGGCGGGAGCCTGTGGAACGGCGGGCCGGGGCCGTCCCGCCCTATGGACGGTTTACCGAACCCAGTAAGTTGACCGGAACCCCTCTGATCAAACACCGCCCCTGCAAGGGCCTACGGGTGTTTCCTCTGGTTCTGCTCCTGCATGGTGGTGATTATTTTCGCCACCAACTCCCGCTGTTCATAGGACAAGGTTCGAAGCTCCTCGACGAACTGGCGCTCCGGCGTTGTCAGGCGCATTGCCGGCAAAGGCTCATCGCTGAGTCCCACCAGATAGTCCATGCTGAGCCCCGCATATTTTGCAAACTTTACCAGTACATCCACTGAAACCTCGCTCCGGCCGGTCATGTAGTGGCTGAGGGCCGCCTCCGTAATATGGAACTCCTTCGCCAGGGTTTTCTGCCGGATATCGTGGTCTGTGATCCATTCTTTCATTCTGGCCTCATAGGACATGTTATTCACCTCTTGGCCAGTATCAACAAAAGTAAAATAGGAATCACAATAATTATAATAATGTATATAATTATTTCAATGATCTATAATTCAACAAAATTCGATTATTAAATATGATACAATGTGCTTGCCGCCCAACAAAAAAAGAGGGCCGCACAGCGGCCCTCTTTTTTGGAAATTGTTTACTTGTGGTCCACGGAGTACATGTGCTTGATCAGCTCCAGCACCTTGTTGGAGTAGCCGATCTCGTTGTCGTACCAGCTGACGACCTTCACGAAGGTGTCGGTCAGGGCGATACCGGCATCGGCATCGAAGATGGAGGTGCGGGTGTCACCCAGGAAGTCGGAGGACACAACGGCCTCGTCGGTATAGCCCAGAATGCCCTTCAGCTCGCCCTCGGAAGCCTTCTTCATGGCGGCGCAGATCTCCTCGTACTTGGCGGGCTTCTCCAGATTCACAGTCAGGTCCACCACGGACACATCCAGAGTGGGCACACGCATGGACATACCGGTGAGCTTGCCATTGAGAGAGGGGATCACCTTGCCCACGGCCTTGGCGGCGCCGGTGGAGGAGGGGATGATGTTGCCGGTGGCAGCGCGGCCGCCGCGCCAATCCTTCAGGGAGGGGCCGTCAACGGTCTTCTGGGTGGCGGTGACGGAGTGGACGGTGGTCATCAGGCCGTCCTTGATGCCCCAGTTGTCGTTGAGGACCTTGGCGATGGGGGCCAGGCAGTTGGTGGTGCAGGAGGCGTTGGATACGAAGTTCATGTCGGAGGTGTACTTGTCTAAGTTCACGCCGCAGACGAACATGGGGGTGTCATCCTTGGAGGGGGCGGACATGACCACCTTCTTGGCGCCGGCGTCCAGATGGCCCTGAGCCTTCTCCTTGGTCAGGAACAGGCCGGTGGACTCCACCACGTACTCCGCACCGATCTTGCCCCAGGGCAGGTCGGCAGGGTTGCGCTCGGCAAAGATGGGGATCTCGCGGCCATTGACGATGATGGCGTTCTCGGTGTGGCCCACGGTGCCGGCGAAGGTGCCGTGCATGGTATCATACTTCAGCATATAGGCCAGGTAATCGGCGGGGCACAGATCGTTGATGCCCACGATCTCGATCTCCGGGTGGTTGATGCTGGCGCGGAAGACCATGCGGCCGATACGGCCAAATCCATTGATACCGACTTTGATGCTCATACTAAAAACTCCTCTCATGTTGGGGTCGCCGGCGGCTGCCGGAACGCCCCGTTCATCCCTTCTTAGGATTCTGTAGGCATTATACACCGAAGTTTTTGAATTGAAAAGATTATTTCGGCGATTCTTACATAAATTTCAAAAATTCTTGTATTTTCTACAAAATTTTGCTATACTATTCACATCCTTCGTATAAAAGGTGCAATTTACCGCGCCGCAGACGGAGGAAAGCGGCATAGAATAGAGAGTGCGGCGGGTCAGATAATCGCCGCCGGTAGAAAAAAAGGCTGAAAGAACCTCGTTTGAGGTTCTTTCCCGCGTAATCAGGTATTTTGTACGACTTTAGAGGCGATTGATAGGACTTTAGAGAGAACCGGCAGGACTTCCTGTGGAGCGCCTGCCGCCAAACCGGCCCGGCGGAGAGGAGCTGCCGCGCCGGGGGAGAAAATGGGGGTGAGTGATATGGAATCCGAGCATAAAAACGAGCCGATCCATGAGCAGCTGCTGTCCGACGCGGCGGCCCAGCTGCGGATGGCGCTGGGGAGCATGAGCAGCGTCCTCAGCCGGATTATCCCGCCGGAGGCCCGGGACGCGGACCCGCGTTTGGACGCCCATGCGGCGCTGCTCTACCAGAGCTACTACAAGATGCTGCGGATTGTCAACAACATGACGGCCGCGGCGGAGCTGACTGGCGAGAGGCCCCTGCCTCTGCGCAACGACGACATGGTCTCCCTGTGCCGGGCGGTGTGCCAGTGTACAGAGGGACTGGCCCGGATGCAGGGGATTACCCTGCACTTTGAGAGCGACGAACCGGAGCACATCATCGCCCTCCACGCCGAGGGGGTGGAGCGCCTGCTGCTGAACCTGCTGTCCAACGCCATGAAGTTCACCCCCAAGGGGGGGACCATCGTGGTGCGCCTGCGCGGCGTGGAGGAGTGGATTGAACTCACGGTGGCGGACAACGGCTGCGGCATCTCGGAGGAACTGCTGCCCACACTGTTTGACCGCTACCGCCACACGGGACGCATGGACCCGCCGGTCCACGGCTTGGGCTTGGGTCTGCCCATCTGCCACCGGATCATGGCGGGCCACGAGGGGGAGATCTTCGCCGCCTCCACAGTGGGGCAGGGCACGGCGGTGACCGCCCGCTTCCCCAACCGGCGGAGCGTGATCGCCCACCTCAGCGACATCCGCCTCCAGTACAACGGCGGCCTGAATCCCACGCTGCTGGAGCTGTGTGACGCGGTCCCCTACGAGGCATTCTGTGTAAAATATATGGACTAAAAGGCATAGCCTTTTAGTCCATATATTTTTGTCTGCGATAGAGGCCGTCACCGGCAAAAAAGCGTTTTCAGAGGGGGGCAGCCCCATAAATCCGTGTCTCTGTCTGTCAGATGTCCACCGAGGGGAACAGCGCCGCGTCCGTATGGGGCAGGAAACAGGCTGCCACGAAGGCGTCCATATACCCCGGCTCGTTGGAGAGCTCTAAATAGGTCATGCTCCGACCCAGCTCCTCCACCTTCTCCCGGGCCTCGCTGCTCAGGAGCATGGCGAAGGCACCGGTCTGGGAGGAGTTGCCGATGTAGTGGAAGTACTCCAGTGGGATGTCCGGGAACATGCCGATGGTCACGGCGTTGCGCATGTTGATCCCGCTGCCGATGCCCCCGGCCACATAGACCCGCTCAATCACCGACGGGTCAAAGCCCAGGGACGTGAGCATGGTGGTGGTGGCGGAGAAGATGGCCCCCTTGGCCCGGATGAAATTGTCAATGTCCACCTCGTTGATGGCCACATCCTTCACCCCTCCGGTGTCCTCCCGGAAGGATAGGATGAAGGAACCCATGCCGTGCTCGTCGCGGCGGACCCGGCGGCCCTCCCGGATCAGCTTGCCCTTGCCGTTGATGATGCCGCAGCGGAACAGCTCCGCGATGATGTCGATAATGCCACTGCCGCAGATGCCCACCGGCGCGCCGCCGCCCACCACGGTGAGCGTGGGCTCCATCGTCTCCTTGTCGATGGTGCACGCCTCGATGGCCCCGTCGGTGGCCCGCATGCCGCAGGAGATGTCGCCGCCCTCAAAGGCGGGACCGGCGGAGCAGGCGCAGGACATGAGGAACTCGCTGTTGCCAAAGACCAGCTCCCCATTGGTGCCCAGGTCGATGAAGAGGCTCATCTCCGGCTTGTTCCAGATCATGGAGGCGAAGGTGCCCGCGGTGATGTCGCCGCCCACATAGCTGCCGATGTTGGGAGCCACAATCAGCTCCGCCAAGGGGTTCATGGTGATGCCGATATCCCGGGTGTAGAGGTAGTCGGCGTGGAAGAAGCTGGGGATGAAGGGCTCCATCCGCACCGGGTCGGAGTGGAGACCCAGAAGCAGGTGGTTCATGGTGGTGTTCCCCGCCAGAACCATCCGGTAGACGCTGCGGGCCTCGATCCCGGCGCTGTGGAGCATGGAGGTGAAGAGGGGCAGGATGCTCTCCTGCACCACCGCGTCCTGGAGCCGCTTCCGCCCGCCGGGCTTCTCCGACTCGATGATCCGGTTGATCACGTCGGCGCCGTAGCGGATCTGCCCGTTGCCGCCGCTGGCCTTGGCCAAAATCTTCCCGCTCTTCAGATCCACCAGCAGCCCGGCCAGGGACGTGGTGCCCAAGTCCAAGGCAAACCCGGCAATGGGGGCGTCGCTGTCGGCGGGAAGGACATCCCGGATCTGAATGCGGTCGCCGTCCCTGGAGATGACGCACTTCACATTCCAGCTGCTCTCCCTGAGCACCAGAGACAGATCCCGGAGGGCGGCATAGGGCAGGATGATCTTCTCATAGGGGCAGCCGGTTGCCTCCTCCACCGCCCGGAGCAGCCGCTCATTGTCGGGCATGGTGTCATCCAGGGTGGGGGCGGAGAGGGTCAGGGGGAGGAAGGTCAGATCGCTGGAGAAGTCGATGCCGGCGGCGAGCATCTGGGTCCGCAGACCCTCAAAGATGGCGATCTCCTCCGGGGAGTCCAAATCGGCCACCTTCATGCGGCTGCGGTAGGCGGAGGCGATATCGGGCACCTCAATTACCGCATCGCCGGAGACCGTGGAGCAGCAGGCCAGCCGCCAGCCGTCGGCGTACTCCTCCTCAGAGATGTGGCGGCTGGGGGCAGAGTCCACCTGCCCCTGAACCAAGCGGACCCGGCACTTGCCGCAGCTGCCGTTGCCGGAGCAGGGGGCGTCGATGGCCACGTTGGCCTTCCGGGCCAGCTCCAGGAGGTTTTCTCCCGAATTGGCGTCGATGGCGACGCGGACGTCGCCGGAGAGGGTGAATTCGATTTTGTACATGGGAAGGGGCTCCTTTCCGTTGAGAGAGGATATTTTAATAGGGGAGATAGATAAGAATTATTATAGTGGGGGGCTGAAGGAATGTCAAGGCAGGAGTGTTAAAGGTTTATCAATGGTGCCGCCTCTGCCGGTCAAGGGATCACATACAGCGGCCGTCCCCCGGAGAAAATCTCCCCGGGGGACGGCCCTGCTCTCTCTTGCGCGTAGAGGTGGCGCCGCTGGCCCGTGCTGCCGGGCACCCGCGCTACGCCAAGCCCTCCACCTCACTCAGCCACAGTGCCGCCACGGCGTCACTGGGCATACGCCAGTCCCCGCGGGGGCTCAGCGTAACGCTCCCCACCTTGGGACCGTCGGGGAGACAGCTCCGCTTAAACTGCTGGGCAAAGAACCGGCGGTAAAAATTCTTCTCCCACTTCAAAATCGTCTCCCGGTCGTACCGGCGCCCCAGGGCGTACTCCGCCAGACGCAGTACCTTCCGGGGCGGGAAGCCCCAGCGGATGGCGTAGTAGAGGAAGAAGTCGTGGAGCTCGTAGGGCCCCACCAGATCCTCCGTCTTCTGGGCAATCCTCCCCTCGATGGCCGGCAGCAGCTCCGGGGACACCGGGGTGTCCAGGATGTCCTCCAGCACCACGGAGAGCCGCTTGTCCTCCTCCGCCTTGTCCCCGGCCACATAGGACACCAGGTGGCGCACCAGCGTCTTGGGGATGGAGGCGTTGACGCCGTACATGCTCATGTGGTCGCCGTTGTAGGTGGCCCAGCCCAAGGCCAGCTCGCTGAGATCCCCGGTACCGATGACAAGCCCACCGGTCTGGTTGGCCACGTCCATCAGCACCTGCGTCCGCTCCCGGGCCTGGGCGTTCTCAAAGGTCACATCCTGATTCTCCATGCTCTGGCCGATGTCCTTAAAGTGCTGCTTCACCGCCTGACCGATGTCGATGCGCTTCAAGGTGGCCCCCAGCCGCTCCGCCAGCTCCACCGCGTTGTCCCGGGTCCGGTCGGTGGTGCCGAAGCAGGGCATGGTTACCGCCAGAATGTCCGAGGCCGGCCGGCCCAGCATCCCCATGGTGACGGCGGTGATCAGGATGGCCAGGGTGGAGTCCAGCCCCCCGGAGAGCCCCACCACCGCGGTCCTGGCCCCGGTGTGCTCCATGCGCTTCTTCAGCCCCAGAGCGGCAATATACAGGATCTCGCTGCACCGCTCCGCCCGCCCCGCGGCCTCCTCGGGGACAAAGGGGGTGGGGGAGAGGCGGCGGGTGAGCACCGCGTCGGTGAGGGCCATGTCAAAGTAGTTGGGATAGACGCCCAAGCTCTTGGGTGGGAAGGTGGACATCCGGCGCCGCTCATAGGAGAGGCGGTGGACATCAATCTCGCTGACAGTGAGGCCGCAGGCGAAGCGGCGTTCGGCCAAGATGGCCCCGTTCTCGGCAATCAGGCAGTGGCCGGCAAACACCAGATCGGTGGAGGACTCCCCCTCGCCGGCGTCGGCGTAGAGGTAGCCGCAGACCAGCCGCCCGGACTGCCCCGCCACCAAGGAGCGGCGGTAGTCGGCCTTCCCCACTACCTCGTCGCTGGCGGAGAGATTCAAGATCAGAGTGGCCCCCTCGGCGGCCAGCCGGGCGGAGGGCGGCTCCGACACCCAAAGGTCCTCGCAGATCTCCACGCCGATGACCAGCTCCGGCAGCGCGGCGCAGCGGAACACCTGGGCGGGGGAGAAGTCCACGCTCTCCTGCCCGGCAAAGGGGATGGAGAAGTCCGTCTCGCTCAGATCCGCCCCGGAGGTAAACCAGCGGCTCTCGTAAAACTCGCCGTAGCTGGGGATGTGGAGCTTGGGCACCAGCCCCAGAATCATGCCCTTGTGGATGACGGCGGCGCAGTTGTAGAGCTTGTTGTTGCAGCGCACGGGGACCCCCACGGCGGCCAATAGGTCCAGGTTCCGGGTGGCGTGGAGGATGGTGGTCAGGGCCTCCTCCGCGCCTTGGAGGAGGGTGTCCTGCAAAAACAGGTCGCCGCAGGTGTAGCCGGTGATGCACAGCTCCGGCAGGCAGAGGACGCGGACGCCCTCGGCGTCCGCCTGCCGCATGAGGGTAAAAATCTGCTCCGCGTTGTGGCGGCAGTCGGCAACCCTGATTTTAGGGGTGCCGGCGGCGACCTTGATAAAACCGTCCTTCATTTTTGATTTCCTCCTTTGTTGGGGTTTTTGTCTTTGGGGGTATTTTACTGCAAGTATGGGGAAAAAGCAAAGGGAATATGTATGTAGGGGGAAAAGGGGAGAGGCATGGCCTCTCCCCCTGCTCTTTTTTCGCGCGTTCCCGCGCGGGAGGGGGGCGGGGGTTTCGCCCCCCGGGGGCGACTGGGTCTGGGGACTTTTGTCCCCAGACCCAGCAGATTTCGGCCATGGCCGAAATCTGTCGCTGCGGCGGGTTGATTGAACGCGAAGGAAAACCAT
>JAAWSV010000009.1 GCA_022801715.1 Oscillospiraceae bacterium | reverse complement strand
GGCGTACAGGTGGATGCCGTCGATGCCGCAGGCGCGGTACTCGTCGATCTGCTTGATGGTGTACTCGATGCCGGCCTCCTTGAAGCTGGCCTTCTTGCCCTCCACGTCGGCGTCGAAGCAGGCGTTGTTGCCCTTGGCGTCGGTGAGGCCCACGGAGAAGGGGTTGGGGAAGATCCAGTTCTTGGAGATGATCTCGCACAGGGCGCGGGGCATCACGCAGCCGTTGCGGCTGAGGGCCATGTTGATGGTGGCGGACTGGTCCAGAATGGGCATGATACCCACGTCCACGGGCATCCAGATGCCGGCGCCGCGGATGGCATCCAGCCAGTAGCGGAACTGGTCCATATCCCAGCACAGCTGGGTCATGATGTAGTCGGCGCCCTCATCCTGCTTCTGCTTCAAGAAGCCGATGTCCGCCTCCAGGCTGCGGCAGGCGATGTGGCCCTCAGGGGAGCCGGCCACGGCGATGCAGAACTTGTCGCCGAACTCCTGGCGCACAAACTTCACCAGCTCGGTGGCATAGTGCAGATCGCCGCCGGTGCCCTTCCAGCCGAAGGGCAGGTCGCCGCGGAGGGCCAGCATGTGGTTGATGCCGTGCTCCAAGTAGGTGTTCAGCTGCTCCTTGATGCCCTCGCGGGTGTTGCCGATGCAGGTGAAGTGGGTGACGGGGGTGCACTTGCCGTCCTTCTGGATCTTGTCCAGCACCTCTAAGTTCTTACCTACGTTGGTGCCGCCGGCGCCGTAGGTACAGGAGATGTAGTCGGGATTCAGGGTGTACAGCTGCTCCAGTACGCCGCCCTCGCCGCAGAGCTTCTCCATGCCCACGTCCGTCTTGGGGGGGAACACCTCAAAGGAAAATGCGCTGCGCTCCTCAAAAATCTCGGATACTCTCATGATCGTTTTACCTCCAACAAATATTTTTGATATTCCTTAAAAACGCGGGCGCCGCCCGCATGGGGTCACTTGATTTTCAGCCCTTCAGGTCCTGCTTCAGTCTGGCGGTCTCCGCCAGACTCTCCCTATAAGCAAACCCAGGGGCGGGAGGAAACATCTCTCAAATAGGTGTAAATGTGTAGCGTTTCAGCAGGCCCGCGGTGTTGGTGTGATAGGCCACGGCGCCGCCGGAGAGCTCCTCTTTTTCGATCTCCGCCCGGGGCTCCATGGCGCGGACGTATGCTTCGGTGTCCTCCACGGAGACCTCCTCGAAGGACACGTCCCGCATCTGGTTGTTGCTGCACTGGTTGAAGATCTCGCAGCACAGCTCGTACTCACGCATAGTCATTCCCTCCCCTACGCCGCGGAGAAAATCACCACGCCGGCGGTGAGGTCGGCGGAGAGAAGCTTCCCCTCCACGGTGGTGACAAGACCCATTACATCGGTAAAGGTGAGGGTATCCCCCTTCACGTCGATCTGGGCCACGAACTTGGCGCAGACATTCTCCTCCGCCTTGGTGTCACGGTATACGGTAGAAAGACACATAATTGTTCTCTCCTCTCAAAAATCAGGCCCTTCATGAAGCGGCCAAGGGGCGCTTCACTTGAGCTCCGCCACAGCCTTTGCCAAGTGGCTGTTGGCCTCCTCAAAGGCCTCCACGGCGTGGAGAAGCTGGTGCTGGGCCTCGCCGGTGAGGGAGGCGGCCATCTCCTTGAGCTCCGCGCAGTGGTGCACGTTGTGGTCCAGCATATACGTCAGCACCGCCAGCGTCCGGTCCGCACCCTCCGGCAGGTCGTGGCCGTGGTCATGGGTGTGTGGATGGTCGTGGGGGCCGTGGTCATGGTCATGGCCGTGGGGGTGGGTATGGGTGTGGGTATGCTCTACGCCGTCGTGGCTGTGGACATGGGTGTGCTCGTGGCTGTGCTCCATGGCAATCGCTCCTATCCGTGGACATAATTTGTCCACATTTTGACATAATTTTAACTAATACTACTATACCCCAAATTTCCGGACATTGCAAGCACAAAAAGCTGGGGCACCGCAAAAAAACCAGGGTCGATTTTGTACAAACAAACGAAAGGATATGGGGGTCCTCCATAGCTTACCCCACCGGAGGGAAAAAATCAAGAAAAGATCGGAACATTTTCCCCCTCTTCTTCGTCTCTATAAAAAAGTGCCGAAGGGACGGCGGCAGGATGGCGGCGTAAAAATCCGACAGCGGATTTGCCTTCGTTTCGTTGCTTTTTTCTGCTATAATTGGGAAAGACGCGGTCTCCTCTGGGGATGGCGGAAAAAATTGTAACCGGGATTGTAACTCTTTTGTAGTTGACGTAACTGCCAAACTGTATTACTATCATTCATACAGTGCGCAGTACGGGGACGGCGGCGCCGACCCGAGAAATCCCCTACGGTTTGGAAAGGAAGTACATAGCCATGAGTGAATCGGTCATCACCCCCGCCGCGGAGGAGCAGCAGGCGGCAGCCTTGGCGGAACAGGGGGGCGGCACGCCGGCCCCTCCGCCGGAGAGCGAGCAGAAGCCGGAGAAGAAAAAGAAGCAGCGCAAGAAGCTGTCGAAAAAGCAGAAGCGGATCATCACCTTGGTCGTGGTGCTGGCGGTGGCGGCGGCCATCGTCACCGCCCTGTCCAAGTTCCTCAGCGGCGGGGAGGGGGAGGCCGAGATCATGACCCAGCCGGTGGGCTATGGGTCCATCACCAGCACGGTGGAGGGCTCGGGCACCGCCAAGGCCAAGGAGTCCAAGGCCATCAATATCACCACCGCCGGCACCGTCTTGGACGTGTTCGTCAATGAGGGCGATCAGGTGCAGGCGGGCACCAAGCTCTTCACCATCGACAGCCCCAATGCCCGCACGGCGGTGGACAAGGCCAGGCAGGACGTGGAGGCCAGACAAAAGGAGGTGGACCAGCTCATCGAGGCCGGGGACAACCTCACGGTCCGGGCGGAGTTTGCTGGGAAGCTTATTGAGGTGAAGGACATCCCCGAGGTGGGGGAGGAGATCGGCAGCGGCACTCCTCTGGCCACTTTGGTGGACGACCGGACGCTGAAGCTGGAGCAGTACTACAGCTACGCCTATGAGAGCGACATCTATCCGGGGCAGAGCGTCACCGTCTCCATCCCCGCGGTGATGGAGCAGCTTCCCGGTCGGGTGGCGGAGGTGAACAAGGTCAGCCGCATCTCCCCGGAGGGGTCCCGGCTCTTTCAGGTGATGATCGAGCTGACAAACCCCGGCACGCTGGGGGCGGACATGGCCGCCAGCGCCGTCATTGAGGCCAATGGACAGACCATCTACCCCTATGAGCAGGGGACGCTGAAATATAACCGCTCCATCGACGTGGCGACCAAGGTCAGCGGCAAAGTGGAGTGGGAACACATCTTAAACTACATGGATGTCTCCGCCGGCCAGGAGCTGATGCGCATCACCGGCGACAAGAACGATGTGGAGCTCTATAACGCCCGGGAGGCTTTGAAAACCGCGGAGGAGGACCTGAAGAAGGCGGAGGAGAACCTGGCCAACCTCAACGCCGTGGCCCCCATCTCCGGCACCGTCATCGGCCTTGCCATCACACCGGGGATGGAGATCCAGGCCAACACCGCCGTGATCTCCATCGCCGACACCACCACCATCCAGGTCACCGCCCAGGTGGACGAGCGGAATATCTCCTATATCAAGGCGGGGATGTTTGTGGACATCAACCAGTGGGGCAACACCTACAGCGGCTTTGTGGAGACGGTGAGCCTGAACCCGGAGTACGTCAACGGCGCGGCCATGTATCCGGCCACCATTCTGGTGGACAACACCGAGGGCCAGATGTACACCGGCGGCTCCGTCACCTACAGCTTGGTGGCCAGTGAGAGCGAGAACTGTCTGGTGCTGCCTATCCAGTGCGTGAAGTACGTCCCCGATCCGGAGACCGGGGAGAACCTCAGCGTGGTCTTTGTGGAGACCGCCGAGCGGCCGGAGAACGCGGTGGACGTGGACATCTCCTCCCTCAACGTCCCTGAGGAGGGCTTCTTTGCCGTGCCGGTGGAGACGGGCATCTCCGACAAGTACAACGTGGAGATCCTGTCCGGCGTCAACGAGGGGGACATCGTGTTCATGCAGAAGCTCCAGAACAACTCCTGGGGCTGACAGGCGAGGTGATAACCGATGCTGATTGACATTCGGGGCGTATATAAGATCTACAACGAGGACACCGATGCCGAGGTCCGGGCCCTGGACGGGGTGAACCTCCGGATTGACCGGGGGGAGTTTGTGGCGGTGGTGGGCCAGTCGGGGTCCGGCAAGTCCACGCTGATGAATATTTTAGGGTGCTTAGATATCCCCACACGGGGCACCTACCTCATTGACGGGGAGGATGTGAAGGAGCTGGACGATGTGCAGCTCTCCCACATCCGCAACAAGCAGATCGGCTTTATTTTTCAGGGCTACAACCTGATTCAGGCCCTGACAGCCTATGAGAATGTGGAGCTGCCCCTGATCTACCAGAATATCTCCCCCTTCAAGCGGCGGGATATGGTGATGGACGCCATGGAGCGGGTGGGGGTGGCGGACCGGTACAAGCACCACCCCTCGGAGATGTCTGGCGGCCAGCAGCAGCGTGTGGCCATCGCCCGGGCCATCGCCACACGGCCCCCCATCATCATGGCCGACGAGCCCACCGGCGCCTTGGACAGCCGCACCGGGCAGGAGGTGCTCCACTTCTTGCAGGAGCTCAACAAGGAGGGAAGTACCGTCATCCTCATCACCCACGACAACGGCATCGCCGCCACCGCCCGCCGGTGCGTGCGCATCAGCGACGGGCGGATCATTGAGGACAAGGAGCAGGAGGTGGACTGGCTATGAAACTGGGGCAGGCCTTCAAGATGGCCTTCAAGTCCATCGGCGGCAACAAGGGGCGGTCCTTTCTCACCATGCTGGGCATCATCATCGGTGTGGCGTCGGTGATGGCCATTGTCTCGGTGCTCATGGGCATGAACAAGAAGTCCCTGGAGATGTACGAGAAGATGGGCAGCAACCGCATCCAGGTCTACGCCTACCGCTACGACGGGGTCAGCGTCTTCGAGGACCTCTATGACTACTGCCTCTACCTCACCGAGCAGGTGGACGGGGTGACACCCAACGCCTATGTGAGCGCCACCGTGACCTATGGAAACAAAACCAGCGACAGCATGGATCAGCGGCCCGACATGTACTTCGGCAGTGACCAGTACGGCGTGGTCAACAACTTCCAGATCGAGAAGGGACGGGACCTGAGCAAGATCGACATAGACAACTACGCCAACGTCTGCGTCATGGGCGGCCGGGCGGCCCGGAATTTCTTCGACGCCACCGACCCGGTGGGGAAGGAGGTCCGTGTCAACGGCGTGCCCTTCACCGTCATCGGCGTCTATGCGGAAAAGGACGCGGACAATATTTCTTGGTCGCTGGACAATGTGATCGTATTTCCCTACACCGCCGCCCGGGCGCTGCAGCAGGATACCCGGGATATGAACGAGTTCTATGTAAAGGCCAAGACCGCCTCCGCCGCCACCGAGGCCACCACGCTGATCAACGGCTTTCTCACCGGTATCTGCGGCGACCGCAACGACTGGAACAACCAGAAGGGCTACTTCTACGTCGAGAATGCCAACCAGTGGTCGGAGAGCGGCAACGAGTACGCCAAGATGATGAGCTTGGTGTTGGGCGGTATCGCCGCCATCTCCCTGCTGGTGGGCGGCATCGGCATTATGAATATCATGTTGGTGACGGTGACCGAGCGGACGAGGGAGATCGGCATCCGCCGGGCCATCGGGGCCGAGCGGAAGTCTATCGTCAGCCAGTTTCTGATCGAGGCCGGCATGATCTGCGGCATCGGCGGCATCTTCGGCGTGACGCTGGGGACCATCCTGACCTTAGTGGGCGGGAAGCTGCTCCTACAGATGGTCATCTGGCCCTCGTTCTCCATCACGGTGGGGGCGCTGGCGTTCTCGGTGGTGCTGGGGGTCATCTTCGGCATGTATCCGGCAATCAAGGCCTCCGGTTTGCAGCCGGTTGTTGCACTTCGTGCGGAGTGATACTCCACACGAAGTGCTCGCGTGAAATCTGCGGATTTCACGCGAATTTAGGGATAGGACGGGGGGACGATTTTTTCCTTGGGACTGCTTGTTGTCCCAAGGAAAGCGGTTTCCGGAAAAACGATTTCAATTTATTTGCGCCGGAGGCGCAAACTCCTGCGGAGGGCTTGCGGCGGAACCGCGGGGGGAATGATAAGGAGGAGAGACTTATGAGACAGTTCATGAAACGGGCCGCTTCGCTGGTGCTGGCGGCGGTGCTGCTCCTTGGGGCGGCACCGGGGCTGATGGTGCCTCAGGCGGAGGCCGCGGGAACCTTCAGCGATGTCAGCGATCTGGTCATGGCCCAGAATATTGAGGTTTTGCAGCTGATGGGCGTGGTGGACGGCATGTCCGGCAGCAGCTTTGACCCCTCGGGCACCCTGACCCGGGCCCAGTTCTGCAAGATGGCCGTGGCGGCTATGGGGCAGGGGGATCGGGTAAATATCTATAAGAATTACACCATCTTTCCCGATGTGAGGCCCGGACACTGGGCGGCAGGGTATGTAAATCTGGCCTCCCGCCTCACCGTCAACGGCAGCGAGGGCGGCGAGGGCAAGGGGACACGCCTGATCTCCGGCTTCTCCGACGGCACCTTCGGTCCCGACCGCACCGTGACCTACGGGCAGGCGATTACCATCCTCATGCGGATGCTGGGCTACAGCGACAGCGATGTCAGCGTGGTGTGGCCCGACGGGTATATTGATCAGGCTATGGCGATCGGCCTCAGTGACGGCGTGAAGCTCTCCGGCAGCAGTCCGATTAACCGCGGGCAGGCAGTGCGGCTGTTTGTGAATTTGCTTAACTGCAAGACGAAAAGCGGCGGCTACTACTACAATTCTTTGGGCGGCTCCGTGGAAGCGGTGCTCTTAGATGCCAACGCCAAAAATGATGCCGGTGAGCGGATTATGCGCACCACGCAGGGTGACTATCTCTTTGAGGGGAACCCCGGTGCCGGTCTGCTCTCCGGGCGGAAGGGCCGCGTGGTGACCAAGGAGGAGAAGGCTATCGCCTTTATCCCCTCCAGCGAGGGCAGCAGCAAAAATATTACCATCTCCTTGGCGGAGACCAACGCCATCACAGATTCCACCGGCATGAAGTACACGGTAGCCAGCAGCGCCAAGCTCCTGCGGGACGGCAAGGACAGCGACTATGTGGATGGCTTCACCGCTCTGCGGGCGGGTACTTTGGCCACCATCTACATCAATGCCGCCGGCCGGGTGGAGAGCGTGTTTGTAGGCACCACTACCTCCGATGACGCGGTGATTATTGCCAAGGACGGCAGCACCGCTGGCTTCGCCCTGCTCACCGACCGCACCGACTACAAGATCTTCAAGCACGGTGAAAATGTCAGCTCCAAGGCACTGAAGGAGTTCGATGTGGCCACCTACAGTTCCTCCAACAATACCATCTATGTCAGCGACAACCGCATCACCATGTACTATAAGGACGCCTACCCCAACCCGGCAGCTCCCACCACCATTGAGGTCACCGGCATCGAGGGCAGTCTGGAGGTGCTTCCCTGCGCCATCGACACCATCTCCCAAGTCAAGGTGGGGCAGGCCATCACCCTGCTGCTGACGGAGAACAACAAGGTGGCCGGTGTCTCCACCAGCAATACGGCCCGGGGCAACGCTATGGGCTTTGTGGATGAGAGCGGGAATTTGGAGCTGTTCAACGGCCTGAAGGTCACCGGGGCCAAGGACTTGGATAAGCTCAAGGGACAGATTGTCACGGTATCCTCCAGCAGCAAGACCTCTATCAATGTCAGCAAGGTGAGCGGCAAGGGTGTCCACGGCGATTTGAATGTGAGACGAAAGACTGTAGGCAGCACCGACGTGGCCCCTGATGTGCGTCTGTATGAAACCGTCAAGGGCAGTGAACTGCGGGAGATTGCCTGGGGGGACATCGAGGCCGATGAGATCAAGAGCGGCGAGATTACCTATACCCACAAGAACTACGCCGGTAAGGTGGATATCCTTGTGCTGGAGGACGTCACCGGCGAGGGCTACAAGTATGGCCGCGTGTTTGCGGATGTGGATACAAGGCGCGATCTGGTCACGGACGACAAGGGGAATCCCGTGCTGGATAAGGACGGGAACGAGCAGTACACCGAGACCACCACGACCAAGACCCGTGTTGAAAACAGCACCGGTAAGCTTGTCGAGTTCGAGGTCAACCGTGGACTCTCCACCGGGCAGTGGGTTGGCTTCTCTGCCAAGGCCGGCAACGACCAGATGATCACCACCATGTTCCAGCTGACGCCGGTGCGGGATATCCCCGCCAGTGCTTGGCGGGACGGCGAGAGCGTCTACCACAATGGTGAACTCTACACCGTGGGCAAGGGCATCGACAACTGCTGCTACAACAAGGACGGTGGCGTCTGGCTGCGCAACCTCAATGCGGCCATCGCCTACGGCGGTCGGCTGACCATCTACGTGGATGACAACAATGTGGTTCGCGGGGTGGAGGTTGGAAAATGATTTCTTTTGAAATCTAAAGACTTTCAAAAAAGAAAACCGTCGCCGGAAGCGGGTTTACCGCTTCCGGCGACGGTTTTTGGCTGGCGGCGCCGGCGGGAGCAGGACCCTCTTCGACAAAAAATGTCTGCGGAGAGAGGGAGAGTTTTGTCGGAAATGACACCTTGACAAACAGAATGATCAGACGTAAAATGGGATAGTTTGAAGTACGGAATTTTGGTGAGATGGAGGGCACCCATGGGCTGCGCAGTGAACATGATGGCCAAGGCAAAATATCTGTTTCAGCGGGTGGGGATCACTGTTTCTATTGGGCTTTCCGTTTTCAAAGGACGTTTTGTTTCCGGCGTCGGTGCTGTTTTGTGAGGCATCCGGCGGCCGGGTATTTTTTTTGCCCGGAGCGGGTCAAACGAAGGAGTAACAAAAATTTTGTATGATAAAAGGAGGAGCACAGAGATGGGTAAGGATGTTATCATCGCCTGCGACTTTGGCTGCAAGGAGGAGGCCCTCAGCTTTTTGGACAGGTTCACCGAGGAGAAGCCCTATGTGAAGATCGGCAAGGAGCTCTACTACGCCGAGGGACCGGACATCTGCCGGGAGATCAAGGCCCGGGGACACAAGATCTTTCTGGACTTAAAGCTCCACGACATCCCCAACACGGTGAAGAGCGCCATGGCGGTGCTTTCCCGCTTGGACGTGGACATGTGCAACCTCCACGCCGCCGGCACCATCACCATGATGGAGGCCGCGCTGGAGGGCCTTACCCGTCCCGACGGGTCCCGGCCCCTGCTCATCGCCGTCACCCAGCTCACCTCCACCAGCGAGGACCGGATGCGCCGGGAGCTGCTCATCGACCACCCCATGAACGAGGTGGTGCTCCACTACGCGGAGAACGCCCGCCGGGCGGGGCTGGACGGCGTGGTCTGCTCCCCCTTGGAGGCCGCCGCCGTCCATGAGGCCTGCGGGAAGAACTTCCTCACCGTCACCCCCGGCATCCGCTTTGCCGACGGTCCGGTGCAGGATCAGGTCCGCGTCACCAGCCCCGCCAAGGCCAAGGAGATTGGCTCCGACTACATCGTGGTGGGCCGTCCCATCACCAGAGCCGAGGACCCCATTGCGGCCTATCGGCGCTGCGTCAAGGAATTTATCTGAGAAAAGAGGGCTTGCAGCCGCTTGGCGCCGCGCCCGCTGACGCTGGCACACCTGCCGGCTGCAATAAGGACTTTGTGATATTTATTCTGAGAAAGGATTTTTACTATGGAGAACATCCAGATGACAGTTGCCAAGGAGCTGCTGGCGATTAAGGCCGTATTTCTGCGGCCGGAGGAGCCCTTTGTGTGGGCCAGCGGGATTAAAAGTCCCATCTACTGCGACAACCGCCTGATCTTAACCGCTCCCGCCGCCCGGGACATCGTGGAGAAGGCCCTGGCGGAGACCATCCGCCGGGAGTATCCGGACTGCGAGGTACTGATGGGCACCAGCACCGCCGGTATTCCCCACGCCGCCATCGTGGGACATCTGCTGGGCCTGCCTATGGGCTATGTCCGCTCCGGGTCCAAGGACCACGGCCGGGAGAACCGGATCGAGGGCCGGCTGGAGAAGGGGCAGAAGGTGGTGGTCATTGAGGATCTGATCTCCACCGGCGGCAGCGTTTTGGAGGTGGTGGAGGCCCTGCGTCAGGCCGGGGCGGAGGTATTGGGCATCGCCAGCATCTTCACCTACGGCATGAAGAAGGGGCTGGATCGTATGGCCGCTGCCAATGTGCGCAATGTGAGCCTCTCCAACTTCGACGCCATTGCCAAGGTGGCCGCCGAGGAGGGCTACATCAAGCCCGAGGACGTGGCGAGGCTGATCGCCTTCCGCGACAATCCCTCCGACGAGAGCTGGATCAAGTAAAATCAGCAGAGAGGGCCGGTTCCGCAGGACCGGCCCTCTTTTGCTTTAAGGTCCCCTTGAACAACAGGCGGCGGTGGCAGGGAACAGGGGATTGAGGGGGGGTAAAATCCTGCGGGAAAAGGGCGTTATGAAGTTGACAGCGGTTGACATAATTGTTATAATAAGGCCCTGAACTTCGACGCCGCTCTCCGCTACACAGGGCGGCAAAGGGAAAGAGAGGAAGATCTATGAAACATGTGCGTGTCCGCCTTCTATCGCTGCTGCTTGCGGCGGTGATGCTGGCCTCCCTGCTGCCGGTGACGGCCGCGGCGGAGGACGCACCCGCCGTCACCGGCAGTATCTCCGCCACGGTGCGGATCGACTACGCCCAGACCTTGGACGAGCTGGCCCGGCGGGATTTGCGGGCGGTGCTGAAAAAGGACGGCGGGTCCTCCTTGGGCTTCGTGGCTTTGACCAAGGAAACCGCCACCACGCTGTCCGGCGGCTATACCGCCGTGGTCTCCCTGCGCAACGGCGAGGGGGCGCCTCTGGACGGCGGGAAATGGCCCGGCTATCTGGATGTGACCTTTGGCGGCCTGCCCCAAGGGAGCTACACCCTGACCTTCGAGGGCACAGGGTATAAGCCCTATACCACCGGCACCATCGAGGTGCAGGACTACGCCCGGCAGGTGACGGTGGGCACCGGCGACGCCACCTTCACCTTGGGTGATGTGGACGGCGACAAACAGGTCACGGAGGCCGACCGCGCGAAGATCTCCGCCGCCCTTGGCACCTCCAATAAGGCGGACATCGCCCAGTGTGACCTCAATGGCGACGGCAAGGTAGACATCATCGACCTCAGCTATATCAACCGTCAGCTGAAGGCCCAGGGCGATGCGGAGTATTTGGAGACGGCGTTGCTGGGCAATCCGGTAAAGGCAGATGACACCGAGGCAGCCTTAAAGGCGGCCAAGACTACCGCGAGCGGTGAGCTGAACAACCTCTTCACCGAGGAGGGCAACGCCGTCACCTTTACCTCGGAGAATGACAGCAATATTGTGATCCCGCTGGTGCTGACCAATCCCGTGGAGGTCAGCGAGCTGGAGATCGTCACCCCTGTGGGCAGCGGCGAGGTGGAGAAGGGCACTATCACCGTGGAGACCCAGAGCGGCGAGACCATTGAGGTTCCCTTTGACCACACCCTGCCTGCGGGCATTCACGCTGTAGGCCGTATGGCGGGGAGCAGCGTTGTCACCATCAACTTGGGAAAGCGGGTGGCGGTGAAGAAGGTCACTATTACCGTGATCAAGACCGGCGACGAATATGCCACGGTGGAGACAATCCGCTTCCTCAAGGATATCGTCCCCGAAAATCCCACACCCCCCAACAGCACCATCAAGGGCCTTGCCGCCAAGGCGGGCCATGAGCAGGTGGCACTCACTTGGCAGACTCTGCCCAATGTGTCCGGCTACACCGTCCACTACTGGCCCCAGAGCGACAGCTCCAAGGTTAAGGAGCTGCGCACCACAGTGAACAGCGCCACGGTAACCGGGCTGGAGAATTTGATCGAGTACGCCTTCACCGTTACTCCCACCGACGGCAGCTGGACGGGGAAGGCCTCCCAGCCGGTGTACGCTGTGCCCCAGCCGGCGAAGGTTCCCGCCGCCCCGGATATGGTGAATGTGGGCGTGCTGGACAGCGCCCTCACCGTCTCTTGGAAGAAGAGCGAAAACGCCACGTACTACAAGGTGTTCTATCAGGTGAAGGGTGCCTCCACTTGGACTCAGGCCGGCGGAACCCTCACCGGGACCGGCATCACCATCAACGATCTGACAAACGACACCACCTACTCGATCTACATCATCGCCGGGAATGCCTTGGGCGAGAGCGGCAAGTCCCGCATTGCCGAGGGCACTCCCAAGGGCATGGAGGACAAGCGGCCTGAGGGAATTCCGGAGGCCGGCCTCCTCAGCTATGACAAGATTGCCAGCATGGAGCTGGTGGATAAAGGCAATTATGACTCCGCCTCCTACTCCGCCAGCCGGCCTTGGAACAGCAAGAATATGTGGGATGATGACTACACCACCCACTGGACTGCCAGCTCCAACTGGAGCCGGAATGAGCATGTAGTCACCACCTTCAAAGAGCCGGTGGACCTCACCGCCGCCTTCTGGGTGCCCCGTCTGGAGGGGAACTATCCCAGATACCTCCGGGCCTACAGCGTCCGCATCTGGTATGAGGGGGAGGAGCTGAACAGCGCGGGCCATCTGATTGTCCCCGATCCGGAGAAGGGCGGTGTGGACAACGGCGGCACCGGCCGGGACGTGGACACTTGGCCCAATGTGGCTAACTACAGCTCCTGCGCCGCGGACCGCTTCGCCGTGCTGCCCTTTGGGCCGGTGGAGAATGTGGTGAAGGTCAGCATCGCTGTGGAGCAGTACGACTACGAAACCGTCAGCCTCTCGGAGCTGCTGTTTATGGAGTACGACCCGGCCCACAGCCTGCCCGCCGATATTGACGCCTTGTTTGTGGGCGGTCAGGACGGCCTCCACACGGAGCTGGTCTCCGGTGTTACACAGGAGACGATTGACGCGCTGCGGACACGCCTGAACAGCGAAGAGGGCAAGTACTATCTGCGCACCGCTATGCTCGATGACGAGCTGGCTTTGGCGGAGTCCCTGCTGAAGAAGGAGACCCACAAGATCCTCCTCACCGGCATCGACTCCCGTGACGGCGGCAGCGACAGCGCCAAGTACAGCCAGGGCGGAAGCGTCCTCCAGCCCATTGGCGCCGCCGCCGGGGCCCTCAGCGAGGTTACCATCTACGCCGCCGGCATTCCGGAGGGGGAGACAGTCACGCTCCATGCCAGCCAGTACAACGCCGAGGCCAACACATGGCTGGCCAAGGTGGGGGAGATTCAGAACGGACGGAATGTGTTTACCGTCCCCAAGATCGGCAGCCAGGACACCCCCCGAGGCGGCAGTCTGTATGTGACCTACAGCGGGAGCGGTCCTGAGGACATCTCCCTCCATGTCCGCCGGGCCACGGATATCCCCCTGCTGGATCTGTCCGACTGGTACACCATGACGGAGACCCAGCGCAGTGATGCCATCCGGGCCTATGTGGAGGAGCTGACGGCCTACACCCCCGCCGCCAACGCCTCTACAGCCCAGACCAACTGGCAGAATGTCACCGAGATCGCCACACCCACGGTGCTCCTCTCCCTCCCGGCCTCCGCCGCGCTGGCGGGCCTCGGCAACGCGGACACCGATGGAAAGGTCCGTCAGCTGACCAACTCCGTGCTGGCTTGGGAGGACCTGCTGCACATCTGCAAGACCACGCAGGGCATCGACAACACCTATGAGAAGAACGATATGGAGACCCGGCAGAATATCCGGTGCATGCAGATGTTTACCGGTGCGTTCATGTACGCCGCCGGGAGCCACATCGGCATCGGCTTCGGCTCCTGCTCCGGTATGGTAGGCGGTACGCCCATCAAGGACCTGCCCGCCGGGGCCACCGCCAACAACCTCTTTGGCTGGGGTATCGCCCATGAGATCGGGCACAACATGGATAAGCTGGGCAAGGCGGAGATCACCAACAACATCTACTCCATTATGGTTCAGACCTTCGACGGGAAGCAGAACACCCTGTCCTCCCGCTTGGAGAAGAGCAATAAGTACCCCAGCATCTTCACCAAGACCGCGCAGGCCACCCTCGGCACCTCCGGCGACGTGTTCACCCAGCTGGGCATGTACTGGCAGCTCCACTTGGCCTACGACAGCGGCGAGAAGCCCATGGACTTCTACAACCGCTTCTTCAAGGCTTGGAAGGCCGGGACCTACACCAAGGATATGGGTTCCAGCTATGATGACAAAGTGGCTCTCACCGCCGCCGGTGTGGCCGGGAAGGACCTGACCGAGTTCTTCACCCGCTGGGGTATGGCCCTCAGCCCCCAAACGAAGGATCAGCTGGCCTCCTATGACAAGGAGGACCGGGCGGTCTGGTACCTCAGCGACCAGAGCCGCCGGGACCGCTTGGCAGGGACCGGGACGCTCTCCGGCAGCTTTACCGCCTCCGCGGCTCTGACAGCAGGCACGACCAATAAGGTGACGCTGACCATCGACGGCAGCGGCCTTACCGGCAGCCTCCAGGGCTATGAGATTCTGCGCAACGGCCAGAGCATCGACTTTGTGGTGCCTGAGAGTGGCAGCAAGAGCGCCGTCTACACCGACCTGATCGGCTCCGCCAACCACCGGGTGTTTAACTATGCGGTGGTGGCCTACAGCACCTTGGGTACGGCGCTGACGGTGGGCGAGAGCACCCAAGTGGGTGCCGGCAGTATCCGTATCGCCTATGATGCGGTGCTGGATTCCAGCACCTACAGCAGCACCCGGGAGGGTGATACCGTGACCATCACCCTGCACAATGAGACCGCCGTCTCCGGTTTGAAGCTCACCGGAGCGGTGGCGGAGGGTGGGGCTTATACTGTCACCATCACCGACGGCAAGGACAAGGAGACTGTGGCCAAGGACAGCACCTTCGATCCGGCCCTGAACGAGGCCCGTGACGATATGGACTGCTACCTCCTCTACTTCAACAAGCCCGAGACCGCCGCGGAGGACAGCCGCATCTGGACCTATGACGCCAAGACTATCGTGATCACCGGCGTGGGTGAGGGTGTCACGGTACTGCCCATCAGCTACGCCGGAGACGACGTGGCCTTCATGGCCGACGGCGCGGTGGGCCGCTTGGACGCGGACTACGACTTGGGAGACGGCGAGAAGATCGCCGCTGACACGATTGTGATCACCGGCACCTATCGGGGCGACCCGCTGTACAACTTTGTGGAGGTGAAGGGCCGCTTTGCCACCGCCCCCGATGAGAAGGGCGAGAACCAAGTGGTGGAGCGGGCGCTCTCCGGCGACTGCTACCTCTTCGCGGAGCTGCCTGCCGACGGTGAGGTCAGCGATATCAGCAACGGTATCTTCATCTTTGTACCCAACCTGAAGGCCGAGGAGGCACTCCAAGGCGTCAGCAACTGCGGCGCGGAGAGTTTGCTGCCCGGCCAAATGATGCTGGAGTTCTACCGCACCGACAAGCCAAATGACGCCAGCAGCAAGCGCAAGACGGCGGAGACCATGTGGCTGACCACCCCCGGCGGCGACGCCCTGCCCACCATCGTGTTGGAGGGCGAGGTATGAGAAGGACTCTCTGCACCCTCCTGTCCATTCTGACGGTGCTCTCCTGTGCCGCTCCGGCGGCATGGGGGGCCTCCGCCCCCTCCGTCACCTACCGCAACGGCAGCGGCGGCGCCAGCCTCTCTGTCAGCGGGGTCAACGGCGGTGTCTATGGCGCCCAGCTGACAGTCACCGTCCCCGGAAGCTGCCCCAATCCCTCCTTCACGCCCGCCGGGAAGGATGTGTACAGCCCCGGCTGCACGGTGGAGGAGAGCGGCGGCAGTACGAAGATCACCATCTATCTCACCGCGGACACCCCCATGAACATCGGCGCCTCCCTGTCCCTTGGCACCCTGAATTTGGGCGGCGCGTCCCTCCCCTCCTCCGGGGAGCTGAAGCTGCTGGATCGGGGCCTCAACGTCTCCGCGGACGCCACCGTCACCCTGCGCGCCGCCTCCAGCGGCGGGAGCAGCGGCTCCGGCGGCAGCCGTCCCAGCGGCGGAAAGGACGATAAGGACGACAAGAATGACAAGGACGACAAGCCGGAGGAAAAGCCTGATTACACCGATGTCGTGCTGCCCTTCTCGGACGCCGGCAGAGGCGACTGGTACTACACCGCCGTGCAGTTCGTCTACGCCAACCGCATGATGTCCGGCACCACCGGCGACAGCTTCTCCCCCAATACCCCCACCACGCGGGGGATGATCGTCACCATCCTCCACCGCTTGGAGGGGAACCCCGCCGGGGGGAGCAAGGTCTTCCCCGACGTGGATCAGAGCCTCTACTACGCCGCCCCCATCGCCTGGGCCAGCGCCCAAGGGCTGGTCAACGGCTACGACACCGGCGGCTTCGGCCCGGAGGACCCCATCACCCGGCAGCAGCTGGCGGCTATCCTGTACCGCTACGCGGAGAGCAAGGGCTATGACACCAGCGCCCGCGGGAGTCTCGACGGCTTCCGCGATGCCGCCATGGTGAACGACTACGCCGTGGAGCCCATCCGCTGGGCCGTCGGCACGGGGCTGATCTCCGGCATGGACGACGGCACCATCAGCCCCACCGGCCGGGCTACCCGCGCCCAAGTGGCTACGATTTTGATGCGCTTCTGCGAGAATGTGGCCGAGGACTGAGGGATATAAAAATGAGGACATGACCAACCGGTCATGTCCTCATTTTCTCTGCAAATCCTTGGCAATGGCAATCAAATGGTCCATCTGCTCAGGATTCAGCCCCTTCACCGCCGACAGCAGCGCCCGGGTCTTTACCGGGTCCTTGTTCTCCACCACGAAAAATTCCTCCGGCGTGATGCCGAAATAGTCGCAGATGTAGAAAAATATGGTCATAGAGGGGTAGTTGATGCCGTTTTCGATGTTGTTGATATATCCGGGACTCTGCCCCAGGGACAGGCTCATATCTCTTGCAGAGACATTCTTCGCCAGTCGCAGTTCTGTCAGGCGTTTAGAAAAGGCGTCTTTTTCCATATCAGCTATCACCCCACTCGTATAAGATTGTACTATATAGGAATGGGATAATTATTCGGTTAAATTATATGTTTGACTTGAAATATTTATTCTGATTAGCTATAATAGGTTCATGTTACTATTTTAATTAGATGCCTCTCTTTTTATGTGCGGCAAAAACAAGGGGGACGGCGGGCCGAGGTCGTCCCGCCCTACGGGCTTAACCGCGCAGCTTCGATCCTCCATACTTCGCTGATTGTGTGGTTCTGATCCTCCATATTCCGTAGGGTGTGACGGCCTCGGCGCGCTGTTCCCGTCACCGGCGGAGCCTCCGCCTTCCTGCAAAAAAGCCCTGTGCTTTTACCACAGAGCTTTTTTGCAACGGCAGGGTCTATCCCCTCAAACAACAGAAAGTTCCTAACTCCTAATTTTGAACCGTATCCGCAATGTATGTCAAATGATCCCCCAGTCTCTCCAGATTGGACACCAGGTTGATAAACACGCCGCTGGACTCCGCCCGGCACTCGCCGGCGTTGAGGCGGCGGATGTGGCCGTCGATCAGCTCCTTGCGCATGGCGTCGATCTCGTCCTCTACCGCCGCCACCTGGGGCAGCAGGGCCTGATCCTTCTCCAAAATGGCCCGCTTGGTCAGCTGGTACAGCGCCTCCACACGGCCCGCCATTCTTGTCAGGTCCTCTTGGACGGTCTCGGAGAAAACCAGCTCCTGGTCCATAACCTTTTGGGTGTACTTGGTGCAGTTATCCGCGATCTCAGCGATACGCATGATGTCCCCCAAGTTGCTGTGGAGGTTGGTGATGCTCCGCTCCTCGGCCACCTTGCTCTTGGCGGAGAGGCGGATCATATAGCCCACCATCCCCTGACTGATGCCGCCGGTGCGCTCGATCAACTCCTGCGTGGGGGCAATCAGGGATCTGTCACGGGTCTGGAAGGAGCGGAAGCCTGTGCGGAAGGCCTCCATAGCCGTGTCGGAGAGGCGCAGCAGCTCCTTCTCCAACTGGGCGATGGCCAAGGAGGAGGAGGAGAGCATACGCTCGTCCAAGAAGGAGAGGGGCTCCTCCGTCTTCTTCTCCCGGATCAGCAGTTCCGAGACACGGACAAAGGCCCCGCAGAAGGGCAGGAACATCACCGTGCAGGCCACGTTGAAGAAGGTGTGGAACATGGCAATCTGAGTGGCCAGCGCGGGGAACCAGCGGCGGAAGGTGTCCGCCATAAAGGTAGGCCACAGGGCTAAGATGACGAAGAAGAGCACCGAGCCCAAGGTGTTGAACATCAGGTGGATCAGCCCCGCCCGCCGGGCGTTGGTCCCCGCGGTGGCGGAGGACATCAGCGCCGTGACACAGGAGCCGATGTTGGTGCCAAGGATGATATAGAGCACCTCATTGCCGCCGGAGCCCACGGTGAGCCCGGCCACGGACATGGCGATGATCACCGAGGTGGTGGCGGAGCTGGACTGGACGATGGCGGTCAGAAAAATGCCCAGGAGGAAGAGGAGGAGGGGGCTGTGGACCGTCTCAAAGATGGCCTGCACAGCGTCCCGGCTGGCCTTCATAGCGTCGGACATCAAGGCGAGTCCGATGAAGATGAGGCCCAAGCCGGCGAGGATGAGGCCGGTCTTTTTTACGGTGTCCCGCTTCCCAGCCATGCTGAGGAGGATACCGACAAAGACCAACACCTGAATATAGGTGGTGATGGGGAAGGCGCTGAGGGCAGCAATCTGGGCGGTGACGGTGGTACCGATGTTGGCGCCCATGATCATGGCCGCCGCTTGGTAGAGGTTCATCACCCCCACGTTGACAAAGCCCACAATCAGCACCGTGGTCACGCCGGAGCTCTGGATCAGAGCGGTGGCCGCCGCACCGATGCCCACATTCACAAGGCGCTTATCCGCCGTCCGGCCGAAGAGTTCCCGGATCTTCCCGGTGGCCAGCTGTTCGATGTTGGCGGTAAGCAGGTGGACCCCCACCAAAAAGACCCCGGTGCCGGCCAGCAGCCGGACCAAAAAGAGACTCAGCTCCGCAGGTGTCATGTCATGCCTCCTTTATTTCTCTGTATAACCGTATTCTTTCCCAAAGCGGTGGATTGTAAAAGGGCCGAAAAAGGCGAGACCTTGCCGCCCGGAAAGATGTGGAACCAAATCAATGCGGCGTGTTTAGGGCCTTTTGCGTGCGACTGCACGGCAGTATCACAGAAGCTGCGGGGAATTCCATGATACTGCGCTGCCAGAGGGCCTCCACGCAAGATACGCTTGATTCATTTGATTCCGCGATCTCCAGAGAACGACAAAGTCTCGCCACTTACTCACAAAGCCGGGTCTATCGACCGTACTGACGGCTTGGCAAACACAGACGGGCCTGTGCAGGCTACTCCCTTTGTACAGGTTCATATATACCTGATTTTTCCCCTCCTGTCAATGTACAATTCCGCTAAAAATTCCCTCACCGTAAAAAATTTGGGGGTGAAAGGGAACTTTTGCCCCCTATACAGGGTGGGGTGGCTTGCCCAAGATTCAAATTGGGACTGTCAAAAGCGGAGGCGGCACTGCCGTCTCCGCTTTTTTGCGCCCTATTTCATCTTGCCCTGCTCGTACAGTTCGATTTTGTAGTCCAGCCGCTCCAAGGACTCCTGCATCTCCGCCATACGCGCCTGGAGCTGACGGCGCTGCTCGATCAGGAGGTTCTTCCGGGCCTCCAGCGTCTCTGCACCCCGCTGGTACAGGGCCACATAGTCGATCAGCGCGTCAATCTGCACCCCGGCAGCACGCATGCACTTCATCAGCTCCACCCACCGGCAGGAGACCTCGTCGTAGCACCGGACGCCGCCGCTGCTCCGGGGCACCGGAGGGATCAGGCCGATGCGCTCGTAGTAGCGCAGAGTGTCGGCGGTGAGGCCGTAGCGCCGGCTTACCTCCGCAATGGTCATGTCGCGCCCCTACCTTCCAAAGAGCTCTGCCGCTTGGCGCATGTTCTCCACCACCGGCACGCCAAAGGGGCACCGCTCCTCACACTGGCCGCAGAACAGGCACTCCGAGGCGGTATGGGGCAGCAGGGCGTAGTGCTCCCGCACGGTCTCCGGCACGCTCCCCTGGGCCCGGGAGAGGTTCAGGAACTTGGTCACCTCCGCCACGCTGATCCCCACCGGGCAGGGGGCACAGTGGCCGCAGTACATGCAGTGGCCCTGCCAGCTGATCTTCGGCAGGGCGGCGAAGGCGGCGGCGTAGTCCCGCTCCTCCTCCGGCGCGGTCTCGTAGCCGGCGCAGTCCTCCAGCTCCGCCAAGGTCCTGGCGCCACACATGATGGAGGCCACCGCCGGCCTGGTGAGGGCGTAGTGGAGGCACTGATAGGGCGTCATGGCCCGTCCCGCCGGGGACAGGGTGTCGCTGAGGAGATCCCCGCCGCCGAAGGCCTTCATCACCGTGATGCCCACCCCAAGGCGCTGGCAGGTCTCATAGAGGGTCTGCCGCTGGGGGTCCATGTTCACCAGCTCCTGCCGGTAGTTCTGCTCCTTAAACAGCTCCTCCACGTCCTCACCCGCGGGCTGGAGGTCGTAGCAGGGGTTCACGCTGAACATCAACACGTCAATGTCCCCGCTCTCCACAGCGGCCAGAGCCACCTCTGGATTGTGGCTGGAGAGGCCGATATGTCCGATAACCCCCGCCGCCTTCAGCTCCTTGGCATAGGCCAAAACCGGCCCGCTCTCAATGGAGCGCCAGTCGTCCAGCGCGTCGGAGTAATGGATCATGCCGATCTCCACACGGTCGGTGCCCAGCAGGCGCAGGGCGTCGGCAAAGCCGGTCTTCACCTCGTCCATGTCCCGTGTCCGCTTATACTGTCCATCCCTCCACACACTGCAAAGGTGTGTCTGGAGGACAAACTTCTCCCGCCGGCCCCTCAGCGCCTCCCCCAGATTCCGGCGCAGCTCCGGATCGGGGCTGTACAGGTCGATGCAGTTGACACCAAAACGCTCCATCGCGTCCACCAGCAAGCGGACCTCATCAGCACTCTTGCCCACAAAGCCCTCGCACCCCATGCCGATCTCGCTGACGGAAAGCCCGGTACGGCCTAATGTACGGTAATTCATAGCTTCCTCCCTTTCAAATTAGGAATATTTTTAGAAAAAGAAGGAATGGATTGTATTCCGCCAGACAGTTTCAAATCGTTCCGCCAAAGGCGGAACACAACCATTCCTAATTCCTCTCCTGCATTTCTAATTCCTAATTTCTCATTCGGTTGTCAGTCGAGGCTTACGATCTCGTACTCCCTGCTCCCCAAGCCCAGCTTCTCGGCAGACTGGATGGTGAGGATACCGTTGCGGGACTCCATGCGCTGGATGAGGGCCGCCTTGCCCGGGTCGGGGGAGGCGTATACCGCGTCTACGCAGGCTTGGTCAATGGCCACCGGGTCCAAGGAGGCGAAGATGCCGATGTCCATCATCTCCGGCTCCGCCGCCACCGCGCAGCAGTCGCAGTCCACACTGAGGCGGTTGGCTACGTTGATATAGACGATGTTCTCCGCACCCATGTAATCTATCACCGCCCTGTCCGCGTCGGCCATGGAGCGGAGGAAGGAGTCGTGGTCGGCATTCATGATGTTCTCAAAGCCGGCATCCGCCTGACCGGCGGTGTGAATCCATGCCTTGCCCCGGCCGCTGGCCACGCCGATGGACATGTTCTTCAGCGCCCCGCCAAGGCCCCCCATGGGATGGCCCTTGAAGTGGGAGAGCATCAGCATGGAATCGTAATTAGATAGGTTTTTGCCCACGAAGTTCTCCTTCAGATGGAAGCCTCCAGCCACCGGCAGGGACATGTCCCCCTCCTCGTCCATCAGGTCGCAGGGGGCGATGGCGGCGAAGCCGTGGTCGCGGATGAGCTGCCAGTGGGCCTCGTTGGTATCCCGGGCGCCGGCGTAGGCGGTGTTGCACTCCACGATGGTACCATTCAGCTTTTTGACCAGCGCGGCGATCAGAGCGGGCTGGAGGAAGTTGTGGTTCCCCTTCTCCCCGGTGGACAGTTTCACCGCCACCTTGCCCTTCAGTGTGACACCCAAGGCGTCGTAGATTTTGATGAGGCTCTCAGGGGTGATTTCCTTGCTGAAATAGACCTTTGCCTTTGTCATAGTTGGGTTCCTCCCTTTGAAAGATTCCATTTTTGGTCAATTCCGGGCATTATCTGCGCTATTGGTTCTATCTTACACCTTGGAGTGCACTCCATGTCAAGGGATTTTCTCCAAATTGCCGGAGTTTTATGAAAGTGCTGGTTTTGGGACATGCTGCGGAGTGCGCCGCTGCCGCCCCCTATACCTTTTCCCTGATTACCTCCACATTTGCCCGCAGCCTTTCATTTCCCGGTTCCAGTTCCAGCGCCGCCTCCGCCGCTTGAAGGGCCTCCCGCGTTCTCCCGGTATGCCAAAACGCCATCGCCTGCAGATCATAGGGCAGGCTTCCCCACGCCGCCGCCTCACAGATATAGCTGCCGGGCCGCTCCCGCAGGGACAGGGCGCAATCGGTAAAATACAGCACCCCCTCCCAAGCCTCCTCCTGATAGAGAAGCATGGCCAAGTCTATGTAGGGTTCCCGCAGGTGGGGGGCCTCAGCCACCGCCCGGAGGTACCAGCCCCGGGCGGCTCTCCGCTCCCCCTTCTCCGTCAGGGCCCGGGCGATGTAGCGCATGGAGGCGGCCCGCTCATCAGCCCAGCGGGCCTTGGGCAGGCTCAGATGCCGCTGCAGCGTCTCGATGCACCGGTCGTACTGGCCGTAGTAGAGGTATTCCCGGCCCAAGTAGTGCAGATTCCGGTCATCCTCCGGATCCTCGGCCACAGAGAGTTCCAGCAGCGGCAAATACTGCCCGCGGGATTTGCTGGGGTCCGGGTGATGGTCCAGCTGGACACCTTGGACGGCGACCTTGCGCCCCGGCGTCCCCGGTCCCACCCACTGGAGCACCTCATGGACCGGGTGGACCCACCGCCAGCCCTGGCGGCTGTGGATCTTCTCCGGCCAGAATACCACGCCCTCCCGGCCGTCTTCGGTAAAACTCCAAGTGTAGCGGTAGCTCATCTGGCTGACACCGCTGTCCCAAGCCCCATCTATCGCGGCCCGCCAGCCGGGGTGAAACACCTCGTCCAAGTCGGTGCAGACACAGAGATCCATCTCTTGGGGCACCAGTTCCAAGGAGCGGTTTCGGGCGGTATCAAAGCGCCAAGGGACGATCTCCTCCACTGTCACCTCCGCTCCCCGGCGGCGCAGGTGCTCCACAGTGGCATCGCTGGAGCCGGTGTCCAGTACAACAATGTGGTCCGCCTCGGACATGGCATCCATCCAGCGATCCACAAACTGCTCCTCATTTTTGGCAATGGCATAGACGCAGATGCGAGGTTTTGTCATACGACACTCCTTTCTATAGGGAAAAGCGGGGGACCGCTCTGTGGCGGTCCCCCAGCTTTCCGACAGGCTAAGCCTGTTAGGTGGGATCAGGTTGCAATAATGCCAGCAGCCCGGAGAGCAGCTAAGAGCTGATTGATCTCCGTCACGATGGCGCCCAGGTCTGCGGAAGGCTCCAAGTCCGCTATAGCGGGTCCCGGTGTGATGGTACCGGCAGGCCCAGTAGGACCGGTGGGGCCAATAGGGCCAGCAGGGCCAGCGGGGCCGGTAGGACCCTCCGCGCCAGCGGGGCCTGCCGCACCAGCAGGGCCGGCGGGACCGGTAGGACCCTCTGCGCCGGCGGGGCCAGTCGCACCAGCAGGGCCGGCGGGGCCGGTGGGGCCCTCCGCACCGGCGGGGCCTGCTGCACCAGCAGGGCCAGCGGGGCCGGTGGGGCCCTCCGCACCGGCGGGGCCTGCTACACCAGCAGGGCCGGCGGGGCCGGTGGGGCCCTCCGCACCAGCGGGGCCTGCCGCACCAGCAGGACCGGCGGGGCCAGTAGGACCTTCTGCACCAGCGGGACCAGCCGCACCAGCAGGGCCGGTGGGGCCTATCGCACCGGCGGGGCCGGTAGCGCCGGCAGCACCAGCAGGGCCGACAGGACCGGTGGGGCCCACCGCACCTGTTGCACCTGTGGCACCCGGGGCACCAGTCGCACCGGTGGCGCCGGCCGGGCCCATGGGACCCATAGGCCCGGTGGGGCCTTGGGGCCCTGTCACAGTCACCAAATCAAAATCCGGGGAAGTACCGGGGACCCCTGCCGCGCCATTGCGGTTGGCGCGGTAGAGACTGCCGTCATAGTAGACAAGATCCCCCATGGCGTAGTAGGCACCGGGAACAAAGGGGGCCACACTGTCCAGCCCCGCACCGGCAGGGCCAGTGGGGCCGGTCGGACCGGTGGGGCCTGTGGGGCCCATCACACCCGGACGGGGCGGCATGGGCGGTACCGGATGGGGCGGCCGCGGCGGATGAGGCGGGCGGGGCGGCGGCCCGGGAGGACAGGGCGGCGGCCCCGGGGGGCAGGGCGGAGGACAGCAGCTCCGGCAGTACTGCTCCCAATCAGTAGCTTGATAACGTTTCATAGACAGCTCCTTCACGTCAAGCAGAATGGGGTGCGGCAGAGAATCACTCTGCCACACCCCATTTTATGGTGATGGTCTGCTATTGGTGTGCCAAGGAGGCGGAAAAGGGCCTTACGCCTCCCCCAGCGTCTCGGGAAGGGTGTCGTCCTCGTCTACCCAGTCCCGCTTCACATCCACCACGCTGTACTCGGTGGGCGTGTTGCGGATCACCACTTTCTCAAGGCCCGCGTTGATAATCAGACGCCGGCACATGGAGCAGGAGGTGGCGTCCCCCAGCACCTCCCCGGTGGCAGCGTCCTTCCCGGCCAAGTACAGCGTACCCCCCACCATGTCCCGCCGGGCGGCGGAGATGATGGCGTTGGCCTCGGCGTGGACACTGCGGCACAGCTCATACCGCTGTCCGGAGGGGATTTTCAGCGCGGCTCTGGTGCAGTAACCCAAGTCCACGCAGTTCCGCCGGCCTCGGGGGGCGCCGTTGTAGCCGGTAGAGATGATCTCATCATTTTTGACAATAATCGCCCCATAGCACCGCCGCAGGCAGGTGGCCCGCTCAATGACAGTCTGGGCAATGTCCAAGTAGTAGTTTTCCTTGCTGATACGCTGCATAGCAACACCTCCGGCGGATTTTTCGCTGTTTTTCGTGGTTTTTCTATTTTATCAGCTCCCGCCCCGCCATGCAATGGTTTTTTTCACCGAAGCACTCCCCTCAGCGGGAGCCGACATCCCGCCTCTGCCACGCCTCCCGCAGCACGCCGGCCAGCGGCGGGATGTCGGCGTCCCGGAGGGCCGCATACCCTAAGATTACCGTACTCGCCGGGCAGGTTGACCGGTGCTCCATGTAATAGGCACTGAGCCCCTGCAGCCCCACCCCGGCCTCGCCGGCCCGGCGCACCATCTCCTCCTCACTGAGGCCGGTTTTCAGCGTCAGCAGCAGGTGAAGCCCTGTGTGACGGCCCTGCAGGTGGATATTCTCCGGCCCCAAGGTGGTGCTGAGGGCCTCACAAAGCCGCTCCATCCGGGCCTTGTAGGCGCTGCGCATCCGGGAGAGGTGGCGGGTAAAGTATCCGCCCTCCATGAAGCGGTACAGGGTCTGCTGCTCAAAGCGGCTCACGGTGTTGGCGTAGCTGCCGTAGGTCTCCCGGTACCGCTCTAACAGCTCCGGCGGCAGCACCATACAGGCAACACGGATGCTGGGCGCCAAACTCTTGGAAAAGGTGGAGAGGTAAATCACCGGCCCCAGCTGTCCCCCCATGCCCTGCAAGCTGGGCAGGGGACGGGTGTCAAAGCGAAACTCTGCGTCATAGTCATCCTCGATGATGTACCGCCCTGGCCGCTCCCGCGCCCAGCGGAGAAGCTGGCTTCGCCGGCCGGCGGGCATGGTGACAGCGGTAGGGAAGTGGTGGCTGGGGGTGACACAGCACAGCTCCGCCCCGCTCCGCTCCAAGGCCTCCAGGCTGAGGCCGGCGCTGTCGATGTCCACAAAGCGGCAGACCACGCCGTTATTCTGCAGGATGGTGGACAGTCTCTGGTACCCCGGATTCTCCACCGCCGCCGTCTGCCCTTGGAGCAGATGGGCCACCAGACCCAGCAGGTACTCCGTTCCCGCCCCCACCACAATCTGTTCCGGGCTGCACACCACCCCCCGGTAGGTGGCCAAATACTCCCCCACCGCCTGCCGTAAGACCCGTTCTCCCTGCCGGGGTCCGTGGCTCAGAAGCTCCGGCGCATCGTAGAGCAGCTCCTTCTGGATTCGCCCCCAAGTGCGGAAGGGGAAGAGCTCCGTGTCCACCGACCCAGTGGACAGATCAAACCGGCAGGGGGGAGGGGACGCCTCCTCAGGGATGGACACCGCCGCCGCCCCTCCCGGCGCCACGGTCTCCACCGTCTCCAGCACGAAGAAGCCGCTGCGGGGCCGTGCCTCCAAATAGCCCTCCGCCACCAGCATCTGGTAGGCGGTGTCCACCGTATTCACCCCCACAGAGAGCTGCTGGGACAATGACCGCTTTCCCGGCAGACGGGTCCCGGCGGGCAGCTCCCCGGCGCGGATCTGGCCGAGGATGCTGGAATAGAGCTGTTCATACAGCGGCGCACCATCACCACTGCGCAGGGTCAAGGGCAGGCGGTACATGGGTGATTCCCTCCTTTTTGAAAAACTGATCCTATAAAAAATATATGTTCTGGATATTTTAATAGGGTCAGTTATCGGTATAATGGAAGCATACAGGAAAGGAGCTTGGCTGTCAAGAGGAAAGGATTTGCTTAATAGGCGTTAGGAATAGCTTGAGGTTGGGAGGCCTGCGACATGAAATCAGAATCACTGCGGAGACGTGCCCCGGTGCTGTGGCTGACAATAACCGCTGTTTTGATGGCGATGAATATCGCCCTCAGCTCCTTCGGGATGCCCGTGCCGGGGGGACACCTCTATTTGAATGACATTGTGATCTGCACCGCCGGCATTTTGCTGGACCCGGTGGGGGCCTTCGCGGTGGGAGGGATTGGTGCGTTTCTGGGGGATTTCTTCTTCTATCCCGCACCCATGTTTGTCTCACTGGTCACACACGGGCTGCAGGCGGTGGTAATCTCCCTCTGTGCCCACCGCTCCCGAGAGCATCGGCTGGGCGGGTCCGTCGTCGGTGTAACGCTGGGTGCGGTTATCATGGTGGTGGGCTACTCCTTGGGCCGGGCTTTCCTCTACAGCACGCCGGAGTACGCCATTCTGAAGCTGCCCTTCCAGATCCTGCAGGCCGCCTTGGGGGCCGTGTGCGGCGTCGTACTCTGCTTCCCCTGCCGCTTGGCACCTCTTTTTGACCGCTGGAGCCAGTCCCGCTCTCTATAGAGAGCATTTTATACCCTATCAAAATACAACAGGAGGCGTTACCTATGGAGAAGAAGAAGTTTTTTACCGTACAGAGGATCACCCTCATCGGCGTCCTCTCGGCGATGGTGTTTGCACTGACTAAGTTTGCCAGCATCCCCATCCCCAGTCCCTTGGGCAAGACGGCAATTCAGCTGGGGAACACCATGTGCATCCTCTCTGCGCTGCTTTTCGGGCCCATTACCGGCTCTCTGGCAGCGGGCATCGGCTCGGCGATGGTGGATTTGACGGACCCGGCTTGGGCACCGGAGTTCTGGATCACCTTCATCAATAAGTTTGCCATGGCCATGGTGGCGGGACTTTTGATGCACGTGGTGCGCTTTGGCAGCGAGAGAGTACGCATCTGGCTGGCTGGCGCCGCTGGGGCGATGACCTATGTGGTGCTGTATCTGACAAAGAACATTATTTCCGGGCATTTTGTTAAGGGATTTACTTGGGATGTAGCTCTGACGTATACGCTAGGTGTGAAGCTGCCGATATCACTGGCCAATGGGATTATTGCCACCATCTGCGCAGCGCTGCTGTACCTGGCGATGAGCCCGGCCCTGCGCAGGGCCCACCTGCTGGGCACCGTGGCGTAGGGGACAGGGGGTTCGCCCCCCGGGCGACTGACTTTTGGTGCAGCTCAAAAGTCAGCAAAAGGCTGCTTAGGTGTCCGCTCAGGTGGGCTTTAGCCCCCCTTGGGGACACAGCCCTTATTCGCTACCCTCTAAGAACCCCAGGACGCATTCCCCCTCGACAGACCGGCGCTCGTCCAACCTTGGTGCCCCCAACGCGGCGGCGGTTGTTCTTGCTTAGTGGATGGTATCTTGAGAGCATCCTCCCGTCTGTAGCCATGCTGTAGGCGTCCGCTGCCGCTCTGCCACCCTCGCCACGACTTGCCCCCGGAGCTTGAAGGTTGCTTCGCTGGCCCGGTGCGGCAAATGCCGCCGTACTTGCCAGCAATGCTGTTGTTATATAAATCTCCGTAGGGAGCGACGGCCTCGGCGCGCCATCCCTCGTCAATCGGAATGCTTCGGTATACCGTTTGTAGGGGTGCACATTGTGCGCCCCTTCTGTTGGTGCTCGCCGTACTGGGGAAGGACAGGTACACATTGTGCGCCCCTGCAAACATTTTCACGAACCATGTCCGGTGGCCCAACCCCGTAGGGGCCGGTGTCCTCACCGGCCCATCCCCCGATGCCCATCGCACTCCCGATAGACCGTCCGTAGGGCGCGCCATCCCTCCTCCACCGAAATCTTCCTACAAAACACCATACAAAAAAAGAGGAGTGCGAATATCGCACTCCTCTCTCGTTTGTGGGAAAAATATCGGGATTTTTAAATTGCTATAGGATGGTATCTGAAAAACTTCATCTCTTTTGCTTCCGTTTTTGCCAAGCAAACTGCCCTACACTCTATTGATCACCGGAATAATCATCGGACTCCTCCGGGTGTTCTTATACAGATAGTTGCTCACTGCGGACTTCACAGCACTGCGGACCTCACCCAAATCACGGATGCGCTTGACACCCACGCTGCCGGCGGCGGTCATGGCCACGTGACTGAGCTCCTTGAGCATGGCCTCGTTCTCCTTCACGTAAATAAAGCCCCGTGTGATGATCTCCGGCTCGCCGATCAGCTGGTTATTGTGGCTGGAGATGTTCAGAATCACCACCACCATGCCGTCCTCGGCCAGAATCTTCCGGTCCCGGAGCACCACAGCGCCAACATCGCCCACGCCGCTGCCGTCCACCATCACCTCACCGCAGGGGACGCTGCCGTTGACCTTAACGGTCCTCGCGGTCAGCTCGATCACGTTGCCGATCTCCGGCAGAACAATGTTCCGCCGGTCCATACCCATCTCCAGCGCCAAGGCGATGTGGCGGCGCAGGTGCCGCTGCTCACCGTGGACAGGGATAAAGAACCGGGGACGCACCAAGGCGTGGATGATCTTCAGCTCCTCCTGACAGGCGTGTCCGGAGACGTGGAGGGCATCGGCCCGGTCGTAGACCACCTCCACCCCCTTGCGGAACAGCTCGTTGATCACCCGGCCCACGGTCTTTTCATTGCCGGGGATGGCGCTGGCGGAGATGATCACCTTGTCCCCGGGGCCCAAGTCGATCTGCTTGTGGGTGGAGAAGGCCATGCGGTACAGGGCGCTCATCTCCTCCCCTTGGGAGCCGGTGGTGATGATCACTTGCTGCTCCTTGGGCACGTTCTTGATCTTGTTTAAGTCCACCACCACGCCCTTGGGCACCTTCATATACCCCAGCTCTGTGGAGACTCGCATGATGTTCTCCATGCTCCGGCCGGTGACAGCCACCTTCCGTTTATTGGCGGCGGCGGCGTCAATGACCTGCTGGATGCGGTGGATGTTGGAGGCAAAGGTAGTGACGATGATCCGCTGCTTGCAGCCGGTGAAAAGCCGGTCGAAGGTCTTGCCCACAGTTCTCTCACTCATGGTGTACCCCGGCCGCTCCACGTTGGTGGAGTCCGCCAGCAGTGCCAGCACTCCCTCCCGGCCCAGCTCACCGAAGCGGCCCAAGTCGATTACATCCCCATCAATGGGGGTGGAGTCGATCTTGAAGTCACCGGTGTGGACGATGACGCCCATATCGGTGTGGATGGCGAAGGCCACGGAGTCGGCAATGGAGTGGTTCACGTGGATAAATTCCACATAGAACTTCCCCACCCGGATCATCTCCCCGGCCTCCACGGTGATGAGCTTGGTCTGCTTGAGGAGGCCGTGCTCCTCCAGCTTCAGCTTGATAAGGCCGGCGGTAAGGCGGGTACAATAGATGGGCATGTTGACCTGCTTGAGCACATAGGGGATAGAACCGATGTGGTCCTCATGTCCGTGGGTAATAAACATGCCCCGGATGCGGCTGCGCTGCTTGACAAGGTAGGTCACATCGGGGATCACCAAGTCCACGCCGTACATGTCGTCGCCGGGGAAACCCATGCCGCAGTCCACCACAATCAGCTCCCCGCCGTACTCATAGACGGTCATGTTCTTCCCAATCTCGTCTAAGCCTCCCAAGGGGATAATTTTCATTTTTTCTGCCAAATAGTTTCACTCCTTTTTCATCATGGCTATGTAGGGAAAGAGTGAACCCCCTTTAGGGGGATGAAGGCGCACAAAAACCGCGCGCCGACATAGAGAGGCGTCCCCAGCTGCGCACCCCGATTCGTGCGCGGCTGCGATGGGGGAACCTCCCTGTCGATGCTTTCCCTTTTTCTCTATTGTATCTATTTTGTCGCAGCGGCGCCCACAACGCCTCCGCGAAACAAACAGTCTATAAAAGCCGGAATGTCCGGCGGCTGTGGATAGTATAACACAAAAGAATCGGTTTGTACACACAATTTTTCTGTTTGGCTATGGGGACGGGGGTTTCACCCCCAGGCGACCTACTTTTCTCACGCGAGAAAAGTAGGCAAAAGCGCGCTTAGGTGTCCGCTCAGGCGGGCCTTAGCCCCCGCAGGGGGGCACAGCCCTTATTCGCTCCCCCCTAAGAGTCCCAAGCTGCGCGCTCCTTCGACAGGCCAGTGCTCGTCCAACCTTGGCACACCCAACGCGGCGGCGGTAGCTCTCGCAAAGCAGAAGGTGTCCTGAGAGCGTCCCCCCGTCTATAGCTTTGTGGCAAACCGCCACTGCCGCTCTGCCACCCTCGCCACGACTTGCCCCCGAAACTTGATGGTTGTTGCGCTGTTCGTTGTGCAGTAAAGGCCGCCGTGCTTTCTGGTGGTATTGGTCATACACCTGTAGGGGCGCACAGCGTGCGCCCGCTCTCTCGACACCCACCGCACTGGAGAAGGACGGGCGCACGCTGTGCACCTCTATATCTGTTTTCACGAACCATGTCCGATGACCTAACCCCGTAGGGCGCGACGACCCCGGCGCGACGTCTCCCGTCCGCCCGAACGTTCCAACAACCCATCCATATAACCATTGCTTTCCCACCCCCCACTGCACCTCAAACAAGCGGACTGCACACACGTCTAAGGCCCGCCAAAAGGCGGGCCTTAGACGTGTGTGTTGTGTGTGTTTTAGGAGGGAGAAATCGCATCGGGTTGTGTGTTACCCTTTGCATGCTTGTACTTTACTATAGGATTATGAGAAAATCGTGTCCTGACTGTAAACAATCTATGAACGTGGAAATTTTCTCTCCCGTTATTGATATTTCTGCCGCTCCTCCACCGCCAGCTGGTCGCAGCGGTTGTTGTAGGGGTTGTCCGCGTGGCCCTTCACCCAGTGGCAGTGGACTTGGTGAATCTCACACAACTTCAGCAGTTTCTCCCACAGGTCCGGATTCAGCGCCGGCTTCTTGTCACTCTTCACCCAGCCCTTGGCCCGCCAGCCCTTGGCCCAGCCCTTGCTCAATGCGTCGATGACATACTTGCTGTCCGAATACAACTCCACCTCACAGGGCTCCTTGAGCAGAGACAGCGCCTCTATGACCCCGGTGAGCTCCATACGGTTGTTGGTGGTGTGGGCCTCGCCGCCGGAGAGCTCCCGTGTATGCTGGCCATACTGGAGGATCGCCCCCCAGCCCCCCGGCCCAGGATTCCCGGAGCAGGCCCCGTCGGTATAGATGGTTACTTGTTTCATGCTGTTTTTCCTTCACCATTCATTTCCTCTATAAGGGTACATACTATCAGAGAAAAATCAATATCCTTTCACCGAAATCCGCCAAGACGCCCTGCGGCTTGACCGGCGTACAAAGGAAGTGGACACTCTTATGCTTCCTCCTGCTTCTCCTGCTGACATTTCTCTTGGTGCTGCTGCTCGCGGGCACGGTACCACTCCTGCTCCTCCTGCTGCTTCTTTTTTTCCATCCGTGGAATAAAAACACCAAAAAAGCCTATACAGACGGCGCACAACAGGGCGATGGCCACAGACTGAGGCAGAAAATTCATCAAAAGAGAGATCAATCCTCGAACCATAACCTACTCCTCCTCTGAAAGAGACTCTGCAGTGGGAGAGCTCTCCTCACCCTCCTCACGCTGGGCCAAGGCCAAGGCGATTACCCGGTCACCCTCCTCCTTAAACCGCATTACGATGACGCCCTGTGTAGCGCGTCCAGCCAGACGGATGGCGTCCACGTGGGTGCGGATGAGGATACCGCTCTGTGTCACCAGCAGCAGATCCTCACCGCCGTCCACCACCTTGATACCCATGACCTTTCCGGTCTTTTCCGTCACCATGTAGTTCTTGATGCCAAGGCCCCCTCGGCTGGTCACACGGTAGTCCTCCACCGGTGTCCGCTTGCCGTAGCCATTCTCGGTGATGGTCAGCACCGTCCGTCCCGGTGTCACACGGGCGGCGCCCACCACATAGTCACCCTCTCTCAGCCGGATACCCCGGACACCGACGCTGCCCCGGCCGGTGGGCCGGACATCGCTCTCGTGGAAACACACCGCCATGCCATCGTGTGTGGCGATGAGGATGTGCTTGGTGCCGTCGGTCTCCCGTACCGTGATCAGCTGATCGCCCTCCTCCAAGGTCAATGCCCGGATACCGTTGTTGCGGATGTTCCGGAGGGTGTTTACCGGCAGGCGCTTCACCGTGCCGTTTCGTGTGACCATAGTGAGGTAGAGCTCAACATTCTCCTCCTTCAGTTCACGGGTGTGGATCATGGTCTGGATTCGCTCACCACTCTCCACAGGGAGGATGTTGACAATATTGGTGCCCTTAGCGGTCTTTCCGCTCTCAGGGATCTGATATCCCTTTTTCCGGTATACCTTACCGGTATCGGTAAAGAAGAAGATATAGTCGTGTGTGGAGGCGGTGAACACATCCACCACATAGTCCTCCTCCCGGGTGGTGATGCCCTTCTTGCCCATGCCGCCCTTGGACTGTGCGGCGTACTCACTGGCCGGGGTGCGCTTGATATAGCCGTTGGCTGTCAGGGTAAAGACACACTGCTCCTCCTCGATCAAGTCCTCAATGTCGATCTCATCCTCCACAATACCGATCTCGGTTTTGCGCTCGTCGCCGTACTTGTCCCGAATCTCGATGAGCTCATCCTTCAGAACACCCTGCATCTTCGACTTGTCCTCCAAAAGACTGGTGTAGTACGCGATCCGCTCCTCCAACTCCTTGTACTCGTTCTCCAGCTTCTCCCGATTGAGCCCCTGCAATGCGATGAGCCGCATGTCACAGATGGCCTGCGCCTGCACATCGTCCAATCCGAAACGCTCCATCAGCCGGTCCTTGGCATTGTCGTAGCTGGAGCGGATGATCTTGATGACCTCGTCGATGTTGTCTTGGGCGATGAGCAGCCCCTCCAACAGGTGAGCCCGGTCCTGGGCCTTCTTCCGGTCAAAGATGGTCCGCCGGGTGATGACCTCCATCTGAAAGGCGATATACTCATCCAAGATCTGCCGCAGAGTCAGCACACGGGGCTGGGTCTGGTTGTCCACCAAGGCCAGCAGGATGATGCCGAAGGTAATCTGCATCTGGGTCTGTGTAAAGAGCCGATTCAACACCACCTGCGGATTGGCATCCTTCTTCAGCTCAATGACAATCCGCATACCCTTCTTGCCGTCACTGTGGTCCTGCAAATAGGAGATGCCCTCCAGCCGCTTGTCCTTCACCTGCTCGGCGATATTCTCCACCAAGCGGGCCTTGTTTACCTGATAGGGCAGCTCCGTGACAATAATCCTTGTCCGGCCCTGCCCGAACTCCTCCATCTCCGTCCGTGCCCGGAGGCGGATGTGCCCCCGGCCGGTGGCGTAGGCCGCCCGGATACCGGAACGTCCCATGATGATACCCTTGGTGGGGAAGTCCGGCCCCTTGATGTGCTCCATCAAGTCATTCAAATCCGCCTCCGGATTGTCAATAACGCAGACCGCCGCGTTGATGACCTCCCGGAGATTGTGGGGCGGAATATTGGTGGTCATACCCACGGCGATACCGCTGGATCCGTTCACCAAGAGGTTTGGGAACCGGGAGGGCAGTACCCGGGGCTCCTTTAGGCTCTCATCAAAGTTGGGGTCCCAGTCCACGGTATCCTTGTCGATGTCCCGGAGCATCTCATTGGCGATCTTACTCATCCGGGCCTCAGTATAACGGTAGGCGGCAGGGGGGTCCCCGTCCACGCTACCGAAGTTTCCGTGGCCGTCCACCAGCATATAGCGCATGGAGAAGTCCTGAGCCAAACGCACCAAAGCGTCATAGACACTCTGATCCCCATGGGGGTGGTACTTACCCAGTACCTCACCCACACAGGTGGCGGACTTCTTGTAGGGCTTGTCACTGGTGAGACCGGTGTCATACATGGAGTACAAAATCCGCCGGTGGACGGGCTTCAGGCCGTCCCGCACATCGGGCAGAGCTCGGCCCTTGATAACGGACATGGCGTACTCAATGTACGCCGTCTCCATCTCGTGCTCCAGGTCGATCTCCACAATCTTCTGGTCCGGGAAGGAGATGTCCCGGCTCATATAGTCGTCATGCTTTGCCATTCAATCCTATTCTCCTTTACAAACGTTGTCAGTGTGCCGGCAGGGACCGCCGCGCTCGGCTTGGTCCCAATATCCCCCCTCGTTTGAAATCCGCGAATTTCAAACGAAATCAGTAATCCAAATTCACCGCCTTAAAGGCGTTTTGTTCAATATACTCCCGCCGCGGCTCCACCTTCTCACCCATGAGCAGCGTAAAGATCGCGTCCGCCTGCACCGCGTCGGTCATGGTGATCCGTTTCAGCGTCCTTCTCTCCGGGTCCATAGTGGTCTCCCACAGCTCCTCAAAGTCCATCTCACCGAGGCCCTTGAACCGGCTGATCTCCACCTTCACATTTGGGTTCCCTCCCCGGAGCTCCGCACTTACCGCGTCCCGTTCCTCCTCGGAGAAAGCCACCCGAACGGTCTTGCCCTTCACCAGCTTAAAGAGGGGCGGCACCGCTGCGTACACATATCCCTTCTCGATCAGTGGCCGCATGAACCGGAAGAAGAAGGTCAGAAGCAGCGTCCGGATATGGCTGCCGTCCACATCGGCATCGGCCATGATGATCACCTTGTGGTAGCGGAGCTTACTCTCGTCAAAGTCCTCCCCAAGGCCGGCCCCCAGGGCTGTGATCACTGGCTGCAGCTTGTCATTCCCGTAGATCTTGTCCGCCCGGGCCTTTTCCACATTGAGCATCTTCCCCCACAGGGGCAGAATCGCTTGGTAACGGGAGTCCCGGCCCTGCTTGGCGGAGCCGCCGGCGCTGTCTCCCTCGACAATATAGATCTCCGTCAGCGCCGGGTCCCGCTCGTTACAGTCCGCCAGCTTGCCGGGGAGGGTGGAACCCTCCAGGGCGTTCTTCCGCCGCACGTTCTCTCTGGCCCGCTTGGCGGCCTCCCTGGCCCGGGAGGCCATCATGGCCTTGTCAAGGATCATCCGCCCAACCTTGGGGTTTTCCTCCAAAAATACCGCCAGCTGGTCGGACACCACACTGCCCACCAGCGTGCGGATCTGGGCGTTGCCCAGCTTTGTCTTGGTCTGCCCCTCAAACTGGGCGTCGGTGAGCTTCACACTGATAACGCAGGTGAGTCCCTCCCGGCAGTCCTCGCCGCCGATCTTGTCATCACCCTTCAGTATCCCGGTCTTTTTCCCATAGGCGTTGAGCACAGTGGTGAGAGCCCGCTTAAATCCCTCCTCGTGCATACCGCCCTCTGAGGTGTGGACATTGTTGGCAAAGGAGACAATGGTCTCATTGTAGTTGTCATTGTACTGCATCGCCAACTCTACAATGGAGTCCTCCTTGGTGCCGGACATATAGATGATCTGCTCATCAATGGCTGTCTTGTGCCGGTTCAGCCAAGCGACATACTCCCGGATACCCCCCTCGTAGCGCATGGTGTCCCCGGTCTCCCGGCCCTGACGCCGGTCAAAGGTCATGATCCGAAGCCCAGCATTCAAAAATGCCTGCTGCTGCATCCGCGTGTGGATGGTATCGTAGTTGTACACCGTAGTATCAAACATCTCTGGATCCGGCTTAAAGGTGACCACCGTACCGGTTTTCTCCGTCTTGCCCACAATCTTCATGGGCTGAGTGATCTCTCCACGGGCGAATTTCATCTCGTAGATGTCCCCATTTTTGTGGACCTGAACCTCCAGCCACTCGCTGAGTGCATTGACCACACTGGCGCCCACCCCGTGGAGCCCACCGGAGACCTTATAACCTCCGCCACCGAACTTGCCCCCGGCGTGGAGCACGGTAAATACCACCTCCAAGGCCGGCAGCCCCGTCTGCGGCTGGATGTCCACAGGGATACCACGCCCGTTGTCGGTGACAGTGATGGTATCCCCCTCATTGATAGAGACGGTAATCTCCGAGCAGTACCCGGCCAGCGCCTCATCAATGGAGTTATCCACAATCTCATAGACCAGGTGGTGGAGACCGGACTCACTGGTAGAACCGATATACATCCCCGGCCGCTTCCGCACGGCCTCCAACCCCTCTAAGACCTGAATCTCTGAACCGCCATACTCGTGTGTAATCTTCTCATTCTCAGACATGCTGTGTCCTCCTTTTCGTCTGACAAGCGGGCCGTCACAGGCCGTCCCCATGCCCGGCAGCAGCCTCTGACCGCCCGCTGATGGTACGATAGTGCGTAACTGTTGTATATACTTTTCTCAGAAGAAAAGTATTAAAAAATCTCAATAATTGGTTAATTATAACCATTTCCACGCTTGAATCATCCCTGCGGCATGTCCCCCAAGCCATGCTCCCACCGGTGGAAGAGGGTAACACTGTTGACAGGGGAGAGATAGACCCGCTGCCAGCTCCCTTGGGGACAGCAGAGCACCACGGACTTGGGCAGATCCTCTCCCACACTGACCACCATCCCCTCCACCTCTGCGGTGTGAAGGAAATCCCGTGTGATGCGGGAGGTAGAGGTATTATCCAGGTCAAAAATCCCCACCACCTCTGCCACCGGCACAGAAACCGTCCCACCAAGATGCAGATACATACAGTCCTCCTCCTGCCTCGGCGTGCTGGGCATTGACAGAACCCATATACAACAGCCAAAAGATATATGCCACATCTATAGACGGCAATGCTGCCAACTATTTTTCCAATGAGTGGTGGTTAAAACCAATTATCCAGCCGGCAGCCGTACCAACTCCACCACCCATAAAGAACACCAAGGCTACTCCACCGCCCACACCGCACAGGGACTCCGGGTGGGGTATACCAAATTGCCAGTATAAAAACACAATCAATAACACCGGCAGAATCCAACATCCCCATTTGCTGCGGCAGAGAAAATACTGCAAAAGGGCAAAGGGAAGTGCAATAATGATCAAAACCCCTATCATAGCCCTCCTGCCCCTCTCAGACCAGTGCCCCGCTTCTCACATGGAATACTTTTCCCCCGGCAAGACTGCTCAGCCGGTCATCCTCACAGCAGGTAATAAACACCTGCCCCCCGGCGATCCGATTCAGCACGAACTCCTGTCTCTTGGGGTCCAGCTCACTCAAAACATCATCCAGCAGCAGGACGGGATACTCCCCGGCATCCTCCCGAAAGATCTCCCGCTCCGCCAGCTTCAGCGACAGCGCCGCCGTCCTTGTCTGCCCCTGCGACCCATAAATTCTGGCGGCCTTCCCGTTGATATCCACCGCCACATCGTCCTTGTGGGGACCGGAGAGACAAGTCCGGCCAGCAATCTCCGCACTTCTGTGCCGCTGCATATGATCCCATAGCTGCTCCGCCAGCTCCTTCACCGGTGCCTCCGGGTCCAACACCGATGACACTGTCTCATACTGCAAATGCAGTTCCTCCCGTCCGCCGGAGAATTCCAAGTGGATCCCCGGCGCGGTCTCTTGGAGCTTTTTAACAAAGTGGGCCCGGTAATGGATCACCACCGCCCCCCAACGAACCATCCCATAGGAAAATTCATCCAAGGCATCCAACAGTGAGGGCTTCTCCCCGCTGTCCCGCAGAATTCTGGTCTTGTGCTCATGGAGCCGCTTATACTCCGCTAGGGCCTCGGCGTACCTTGGACGGAGCTGACAGATGCACGTGTCGATAAACCGCCGCCGCTCCGCCGCTCCCGAACGGATCAAATACAGATCCTCCGGGCAAAACAGCACCGTATTCAGCACACTCCCCAGCTCTCCCATACTCTTGAGCCTGACTCCATTGCTGGTGAGCTGCCGTCCCCGCCCCCGAAAGAGGCGGGCCTCCACGGTAAAATCCCGCCCCCGGCACTCCACCTCTCCCCGCAAAAAGCCGCTGTCCGCATCGAAGGAGATCAGTTCCCGGTCAAACCGCGTGCGGTGGGAGGCCCCGGAGAGGTAGGCGACAGCCTCCAACAGGTTGGTTTTTCCCTGTGCATTATCCCCACAGATCACATTCACTGCCCCGTGGAAGTTTGCTGTCAGCACCTGATAGTTGCGAAATCCCTCCAGATGGAGGCTTTTAATCCGCATAGGCCACCGTGTATTCCCCACCGTTGAAGGCTACCACATCCCCCGGGCGGATCTTCCGCCCCCGGAGGAGGCAGACCTCCCCATTCACCATCACAGCCCCCTCCTGAATGTGCTGCTTGGCTATGCCGCCGCTCTCCACCAGATTCTCAAACTTCAAGAGATCCTGGAGCTTGATATACTCCGTGCTAATAATCACCGTGGTCATACGTGGTCGCTCCCCTTCAGCCGCACCGGAAGGACCATATAAAGAAAGCTCTCCTCCCCCTCGGTGGGCACTAAAATCGCCGGCGAGATACCGGTATTCATCTCCAGCCGCAGCTGCTCCGCCGGGGCAAAACGCAGGGCCTCCAAAAGGTAACGGTTATTGAAACCTATCTCCAACCCATCCCCATTCCCGTTGAGACGGCACACATCCCGGGCCTCCCCGCTGCCGGTCTTGGCGGTCAATGTGACACAGTCATTTTCAAACTTACACCGGACGGGGCTCTTCATCTTGTCACTGATCACCACACTGACCCGATCCACAGCAGTGATGAGAGCCTTGGCCTCCACAGTGAATACAACGGGATTGGAACGGGGAATGGCACTGCGGTAATCCAAAAACTCCCCCTCTAAACGGCGGCAGATCAGCTGCGTGCCGCCAATCTCAAAGAGCAGGTGCCGATTTCCCATGGTAATGACTACCTCGTCATCACTGTCTTGGCAGATTTTCTCTGTCTCACTGAGCGCCCCGCCGGGGGCCACAAATCGGAAAGTCTGGGCTGGTGCAATCTTCTCCCGCCGAAGAGCCAAACGGAACCCATCCACACTGACCACCGTAAGGGTATCCCCCTCAATCTCAAAGAGAGAACCGGTGTGCACCGGCCTGGCCTCATTAGTGGAGACGGCAAAGATGGTCTGATTGATCATAGCTTTCAAGGTCTTTTGAGGGAGGGAAAGGCTATACTCATCCTCCACCTCCGGCAGTTCCGGATAATCATCGGCACTGAGGGCGGTAATCTCAAAGCGGGTGTCACCACTGGAGAGCTGGACATTTAACTTCTCATCGGCATCAAAAACGATCACATCGTCGGGCATCCGGCGGATGATGTCACCAAAGAGCCGGGCATTCACCACAAGGGTGCCCCCCTGTGTCACCTCTGCGTCCACCTTGGTGCGAATCCCTGTCTGCATGTTATAACCGGAGACGGTGAGAGTGTCCTCGCCTTGAAGGAGAAGCCCCTCCAGAGCGGGAATGGAGGACTTTGAGGATACTGCGCGGGAGGCAGTATTGATGGCGGAGAGAAGGATGGCTTTTTCACAGGAGAATTTCATAGTGGGCTTTCCTTTCTATTGGAAATTATTTTTAGAGTGGCGATACGTTATTTTTGAGCGCCTCTACAACACCTATTGTATCAGCTACACACCAGACATAGTGCCGGTCTATCTCCGCGATAATCCCATGAAGACCTGCGCGCAGTACACCTTTGAGCGTGGCTTTCGCCTCGGTATGCAAATCGCCTTCACCTGTATCGACCCGGAGAAGCTGTAGCAGGGGAGGGGAGGCGGCCCTGCGGATTTATGAATATTTCCGCGTTTTTACTTTTCCCGCCGCCCCCACCGGATTTTTTTCGCGGAGGAGGCATTTTTCTTTTATGGAGAGAATAAAATAATCTTTTTTAGCAGAAGCAGTAGTAGACACATGCCCTTGTGGAAAACCGCCCCTACCCTTTATAGCGCAAGGTTTCCCGTCTCCACACCTGCTGTGGATACATCCCACCCCTTATCCACACTTTTCCGATCCACACAAGTATCCCCATTTCATCCACCGCTTTTCCACGGGAAAACGTCGGGAAATGTGGAAAACCGGCGGGTGAATCTTTTGACCTGTTTCGCTGGAATCTGTCACTTTTTTGACTACTTCCGGTTATTGATATTGGTAGTAATAGCCTTCACGGTCTCGGAGAAAGCGGCGTCCTTGGCAATCCTCCGTTCTACCTGCTCGATGGAGTGCATCACAGTGGTATGATCCCGGTTGCCGAACTCCTTGCCGATGTCCTTGTAGGAGTAGTTGCAGAGCCGGCGGATCAGGTACATGGCCACCTGACGGCTGCGCACCGCGTCCCGATCCCGCTGCTGGCCCCGGATAACCTTCTGGTCGATGCGATAGACCTTACAGATCTCCGCGATAATGTCCTCCACCGTAGGAATATACTCGTTCTCCTTCCGGAGCATATCCTGGATGGCCTTGTTCACATTCTCCGTGTCCACGTCCTTCTCTAAGAGGTCCTTATAGGCCTTTACCTTCTTCACCGTGCCCTCCAGCTGCCGGACGTTAGCGGTGACATTCTCAGCGATATAGTTCACAATGTCCTTGTCGATCACCAGCCCCAGTTGAGCGGCCTTGTTCTGCACGATAGCAATACGGGTCTCCAGATCCGGCGGCTGCACGTCCACCAGAAGCCCCCACTCAAACCGGGTACGGAGCCGGTCATCCAGGCGGCTCATCTCCTGCGGAGGCCGGTCGGAGGTGAGGACGATCTGCCGGTGGGACTCATAGAGGGTGTTGAAGGTATGGAAAAACTCGTTTTGTGTCTCCTCCTTACCCGCCACAAACTGGATATCGTCCACCAGCAGCAGGTCCGCCTCCCGGTACTTGCTGCGGAAGTCCTGCCCCTTGCCGCTGCGGACGGTCTCAATAAACTCGTTGATGAAGTCGTCACCTTTGATGTAGACAATACGGGCCTCCGGCCGCTTTTCCATGATCTCGTGGGCGATGGAGTAGATGAGGTGGGTTTTGCCCAAGCCGCTGTCGCCGTAAATAAAGAGGGGGTTGTAGTGCTCCGCCGGCTGGGAGGCCACCGCCTTGGCGGCGGCGAAGGCCAGCTTGTTGGAGGGCCCCACCACGAAGTTCTCAAAGGTGAACTCATTGCTCTCAAACATACTCCCCGGCCGCTTGGTGGTTCCCCCCACCCGGTAGGCGCTGAGAGCCTGATCGCTGAGGATGCGCACGGTGAACTCCACAGAGAAGATATCCTTCAAAGCGGCGGCAATGTTCCCTAAGAAGCGGTCCTCAATGGTGCTGCGCTTAAACTCATTGCCACAGTGGAGGATCAGGGTATTGCCGTCCAAAGCCACGGGCTCGGTCTCGTTAAACCAAGTGTTGATGGTGGTCTCATAAAGCTCGGATTTCATCTGTTCCAGCACCATCTTCCAGATATCATGAATAGAGTTCAATGCTCTGGCTCCTTTCTCTCTCCCAGTGGGGAAGCCGGTAAAAATAGACAAAAATACCACTCTTATTCTATCAAAAAAATCAAGAGAAATCAATACTAAACTCAGATATACCTATTCTAAATATAAAGAATTGCCGCTGACCCCATTCCTTTTCCTGAAAATCCCCCCATGTACAATCCCCAAATGTTTATTTGTTGCACGCTCTGTAACACCGCCGGGAACCTAAAGGGTGAAATTTCAGTGGACACCCGGGGGAAAATCCTCCCTTTTCCCCTGTTTTTTTCACAGCGCCGCGAAATTTTTGTTGACAGCCCATTAAAAATCCCGTATAATACCTTGTACATTGTCCTCCCGTTGCGGGGGGCTGCTTTTTGTCCGCTGCGGCGTGGCCAGACCGGCCCCGTCGTCGTGCAGTGGGGAAGTACCCCACAGAAAATTCAAAGGAAGAAAGAGGTGTATTGCATGATCCGTACCTATCAGCCCAAGAAGCGCCAGCGGTCCAAGGAACATGGCTTCCGCAAGAGAATGCGCACTGCCAATGGCCGCAAGGTGCTGGCCCGCCGTCGTGCCAAGGGTCGCGCCCGTCTGACCCATTGAGGGCGCGGAACGTGCATCGCAGATAGATCAGCGTGAGGGACGGGTACCGAAGTGCCCGTCCCTAAGCGGCTATACCGGAGGGGGCTGGGCATGAAGCGCGCGGTGACCTTAAAAGAGAATTGGGAGTTCCGCCGGCTCTACCAGCATGGCAAGAGCGCCGTGGCGCCGGTCATGGTGATCTACTGCCGGCGCAGTAAGACAGGTGGCAGCCGTTTGGGTATTACCGTCTCCACCAAGCTGGGCAAGGCGGTGGTCCGCAACCGGATCAAACGCCGCCTGCGGGAGGTTTACCGCCTCTCCCTGCCCCACCTGAAGCCGGGGTACGATGTGGTGTTGGTGGGCCGTTCCCGTGCCTTGGATCTGCCCTTCTCCCGCCTGCTGGAGACCTTTCAGAAGAGCTGCAAAAAGCTGAGCATCTGGGAGGAACAGCCGTGAAGAGGGTGTTTCTGCTTCTGATCCGCTTCTACCAGCTCGCCATCTCCCCCTATTTTCCTCCCCGCTGCCGTTTCACCCCCACCTGCTCCCAGTATGCCTTAGAGGCGGTGGAGAAGTATGGTGCGGTGAAGGGCGGCTTTCTGGCACTTAAACGTCTGCTGCGATGCCATCCCTTTCACAAGGGAAGCTATTACGACCCGGTCCCATAAGGAAACGGGCTGTCTGAACACGGAAAATCTGATGTAGGGACGTGCTGTGTGTACCAAGTCCGATCACGCAAAATCCGCAGGGTACGGTGATCTCAGGACGCCGTATCCCTCCTCGCCCTGATCCCCGTGATCACGCCCTGTGATTCCAACCCTATCTACCATAGATGGAGGAACTCAACTGATGATAAGACTGATTACCGCGCCTTTCGCTTGGCTGATGCGCCTGTTCTACAGCCTCACCGGGTCCTACGGCGTGGCCCTGATCCTCTTCACCTTGGTGGTGAAGCTGGTGATGCTGCCCTTCCAGATGAAGAGCAAGAAGAGTATGGTCCGTATGGGCCGTTTGGCGGACAAGCAGAAGGAGCTGGAGAAGAAGTACGCCAACAACAAGATGAAGTACCAAGAGGAGCTGCAAAAGCTCTATACAGACGAGGGGATCAACCCCATGGGCGGATGTCTGTGGAGCCTGATCCCTCTGCCTATCATGATCTTCCTGTACTATATCATCCGTCTGCCCATCACCCATTTCATGCGTCTGAGCGACAGTGCCTATGAGCAGGTGAAGGAGCTGGCCCTCTCCATGGGCCACACCATCGGCAATGTGGGGTACGAGCAGATCGGCATGACCCGCTTCATCTCCGAGAACTGGAGTGCTTTCGAGGGTAAGTTCGATGGTCTGATGAATGTAGACTTCGACTTTTTGGGTTTGGACCTCACTGTTGTGCCCACGGATCTTATCAAGAATTTCCAGCCCACTTGGCCCGTCATCGGCGTCTTGGCCATCCCGGTGCTCTCCGGCCTTCTCAGTTACCTGATGAGCAAGGTCACCAATACCTCCAACGGCCAGCAGCAGCAGGCCAACATGAAGGGCGTGATGCTGATGATGCCCCTCATGAGTGTGTATTTTGGTTTCATCCTCCCCGTGGCCTTAGGTGTCTATTTCCTTGCCAACAGCGTGTTCTCTATCCTGCAGGAGGCCACCTTGGGCAAGTATTTCAACAAGAAGCTTCAAGCTGAGGAGGATGAGCGGGAGGCCAAGCGGGCCGCCGCCCGTCAGCTCCGCATGGAGGAGGCCAAGCGTCAGGCTTTGGAGGAGAAGGAGCACCCCAAGCCCAAGAAAAAGATGCCCCCCAAGCCTGTGGAAAAGAAGAAGAATCCCACCAACGAGGCGGGCCGTGTAGGGGAGCGCCCCTACGCCCGCGGCCGCAGCTACGTGCCGAATCGCTACGGCGAGGAGGAGTAGGTTTCCTCCTGAAACCCCAATCAAAACCTGAAAAATCAAATTGAGGAGCACAGGTTATGCGATATATTGATGTAACAGGCAAGACCGAGGCGGAGGCCATCGCCAAGGCCTTAGAGCAGCTTGGTCTGGACCGGGATGATGTATCCGTGGAGATTTTAGAGCGGGCCAAGTCCGGCTTTTTGGGCATCGGTGCCAGCCCCGCCAAGGTCCGTGTCACCTATGACGATGCCCCGGAGGAGACCCCTGTCCCCGTATCTAAAGTCACGCCCCCCCCGGCGGAGCGCCCCCAGAGAACAGAGCGTCCTCAGCGTCAGGAGCGCCGAGAGCGTCCAGAGCCCCCCCAGCGCCAGGACCGTCAGCCCCGTCCTGATCATACCCAGCGTCCCGAGAGAGCGGAGCAGCCCGCCCGCCCGGAAAAAATCGAGCAGCCGGAACCCGCCGCCGCTCCCCGTCCCGCCCCTGTGGACTTAGGGGAGGAGGCCACAGACGCCAAGGCGGAGCAGATCCGCACCTTCCTCACCGGCCTTATGGAGCACATGGGCAGTGCCGCCCGTGTCAAGGTGTACCAGACGGAGAAGGACCGCTATAAGGTCTACTTAGAGGGTGAAAAGCTGGGCCAGCTCATCGGCCGCCGGGGCGAGACGCTGGACGCCATCCAGCAGCTCACCAACTACTCGGTGAACCGGGGCAGTGACAAGCGTGTGCGTGTCCACGTAGACGCGGAGAACTACCGGGAAAAGCGCGAGCAGAGTCTGCAAAATTTGGCCCTGAAGGTAGCTGGCAAAGTGGTGCGTTACCGGAAAAACGTAACCTTGGAGCCCATGAACGCCTATGAGCGCCATGTAATCCATACCGCCCTCCAAGAGTACGCCCATGTCACCACCTACTCCACAGGAACCGATCCTAACCGGCGGGTGGTAGTGGCCTATGAGCGATAAGCACTTTGTGCGGTACTGTTAATATGCTGAACAGGGAGGCTCCTTTTGGACCCTCCCTGTTTTTTTATCCCTTGACAAGCAATTTTCAGAAGGGTAAAATGGTGTAGGACTTTGTCGAGACTATTTAGTTCAGTTTTGGAAGAAGAGTGGGGGAAGGGGCAGAAGGCTGCAGGCCTTGCCGAGTCCTCCATGAGGGCATTGTCTACCCAATTCGTATGTTATGGAGGATGAAAGAATGGCGTATTGCAAGAAGTGTGGCGCGGAAATTGATGATCAGGCGGTCATCTGCCCCAAGTGCGGCGTACAGCAGACACCGGAAGTGGAGGATAAAGGCGGGTTTCTGTGGGGGCTTTTGGGCTGTTGTATTCCCTTGGTGGGTCTGATTCTCTATTTGGTCTGGAAAGACACCAAGCCTAAGACCAGTAAAGCGGCCGGCATCGGTGCGCTGGTCAGTGTCATCTGCTTGGTGATCTATTACATTGTGATATTTGTCATCGGCCTCGGCGTAGCAATGATGTGACGGCATGGTTCTATAAGTGGCTGCCCATCCTCTTCGGCTGCCACTGCCGTCCGGATCGCTCCTTCTTTTTCAGAGGGCGGCAGCTCCCTGTCTGCGCCCGCTGCACAGGGGAGCTGATCGGAATGGCCCTGCTGTTTCCAACTTGGGTGATAGGACACCCCGATGCCATCTGCTCCTTGGTTCTTCTGCTCCCCTTAGTTGCAGACGGCATGCTGCAGCTTTGTACAAGGTATGAGAGTGGAAATTTCCGGCGTCTTGTAACGGGGATTCTCTTTGGCTACGCTCTTGCCAATCTCCTGCTGCTGTCCTCCGTGGCAGCTTTCCGCCGGGGCTTTGAGGCGGGCTTGGCTTGGCGCGGTGTCTGAGGTTGTTTTATGGCCGCATATACTCCCGTTTCAAACGTTTTCCCCCACTGTCTTGACAACGGGGGAAAAACGTGTTAAACTCCCTCCTACAGGCAAAGACGGAGGAAAAGACCCTGTGATTCGGCCGCAGAGAGGGGACGGACGGTGCAAGTCCCCGCCGGAGCAGGGGAGAGGCGCCTCCTGAGCCGCGGGAAGAAAATACCCGCCGGATCCCGCCGTTACCGGGCAGAGTGCGCGCCAAGAGGCGCGAAATCAGGTGGAACCGCGGACAATCGTTCGCCCTGAGCCAGCAGGCTCAGGGCGTTTTTAATTGCCTCGCCCACCAAATGTACAAATAATATCTACCTCACGCACGTTTTATCCAATCATTCCAGTTGACGGGGGACGGTGCACCAAGGCCGTCGCGCCCTATGAGCGCCATGGCCGAACACATGTATGGGCACACATCGTGCGCCTGTCCTCCCCCAGCGGCGGAATTCCCCTACAGTCATCAAAATTTTTCATCATAAAGGAGCAAAAAATGAAAAACACTGACAAAACCATGGACAAAATCGTCACCCTCTGTAAGGGCCGGGGCTTCATCTTCGCCGGCTCGGAGATCTACGGCGGCCTTGCCAACACTTGGGACTACGGACCCTTAGGTGTGGAGCTGAAGAACAACATCAAGAAGGCTTGGTGGAAAAAGTTCGTCCAAGAAAACCCCTATAATGTGGGGCTCGACGCCGCCATCCTCATGAACCCGCAGGTTTGGGTGGCCAGCGGCCATGTGGGCGGCTTCTCCGATCCCCTCATGGACTGTAAGGAGTGCAAGGAGCGTTTTCGGGCCGACAAGGTCATTGAGGACTGGTGCGAGGCCAACCACTTCGATATAGGTCACAGTGTGGACTCCCTCAGCCAGCAGGAGATGAAGGATTTCATTTCCGCCCACCAGATTCCCTGCCCCACCTGCGGTAAGCACAATTGGACGGATATCCGCCAGTTCAACCTGATGTTCAAGACCTTTCAAGGCGTCACCGAGGACGCCAAGAACACCGTCTACCTCCGCCCGGAGACCGCGCAGGGCATCTTCGTCAACTTCCAGAACGTCCAGCGGACCACCCGCCGGAAGCTGCCCTTCGGCGTCTGCCAAGTGGGTAAATCCTTCCGCAACGAGATCACCCCGGGCAACTTCACCTTCCGCACCCGGGAATTCGAGCAGATGGAGCTGGAGTTCTTCTGCAAGCCCGGCACTGAGTTGGAGTGGTTCGCCTACTGGAAGCAGTTCTGCAAGGACTGGCTCCTGAACCTGGGGATGCGGGAGGAGAACCTGCGCCTTAGAGATCACGAGCCGGAGGAGCTCTCCCACTACTCCAATGCCACCACGGACTTTGAGTTCGTCTTTCCCTTCGGTTGGGGAGAACTCTGGGGCGTAGCCAGCCGCACCGATTTCGATCTCACTGCCCACCAGACCACCTCCGGCAAGGATCAGACCTACTTCGACCAAGAGGCCAACGAGCACTATGTCCCTTACGTCATCGAGCCCTCCTTGGGTGCTGACCGTGTGACCTTGGCCTTCCTCATTGACGCCTACGATGAGGAGGTTGTGGACGCGGAGAAAAACGACACCCGCGTGGTCCTCCACCTCCACCCGGCCTTAGCCCCCTTCAAGGTGGCCGTATTGCCCCTGAGTAAGAAGCTCTCCGAGAAAGGCCGCGAGGTGCAGCAGCTTCTGAGCAAGTACTGGATGGTGGACTACGACGACGCCGGCAGCATCGGCAAGCGTTACCGCCGTCAGGACGAGATCGGCACCCCCTATTGCGTTACCGTGGACTTCCAGACCGTGGGCAGTGACACGGAGACAGCGGACAACGCCGTGACCATCCGCAACCGGGACACCATGGAGCAGGTGCGTGTGCCCATCAGTGAGCTGAAGGCGTGGCTGGAGGAGAAGTTCACGTATTGAGAATTAGGAATTGTGGGGTGGATTTCGTTAATTAAGTTTGATAAACCGCCGCCTGTTCCTGTTGTTTTTGATTTGTTTCTGTTTTATAGCGGTGCCTCCTGTTAACTGGGAGGCACCGCTTTTTTAATTTTTTCTTAATTTTCCCCATTTCCTGTGCATTTTTCCCACCGCTGTGCTATGATAGGGGACAACACAGAGAAAGGACTTGTTTTCCATGTCTCACCCCTTCCGAAAGACTGATCATCGTCTCTATCAGGCCCTGTCGGCCCGTTTTCCCCGGCTGACCCCCTGCCTCCATCTGATTCTCTTTTACGCTGGCATAGTGCTGTTGGACTTGGGCCTCCGCTGGTGCTGCCGCTTTGCCCAGACGGTGGGGCTGCGCAACGTCCTGCGCCTGATGCCCTTCACTTTCCTCTGGGCGCTGCTCCTCACCGCTGTTGCCGCCTTGCTGCCGGGGATGGTCCGGCGGGTCTATATGGCCCTTGTGGGGATTCTCGCCTCAGTCCTCTGCATTGTCCACGGGGTCTATATCAATATGTTCCGCAAATTTTTCTCCTTCTCCGACATGGTATTTGCCGGGGATGGCGCCGCCTTCGCGGATCTGAGTTATTTGGTGATCCGCAGGGCCCTGCTGGCTTGGATTCTCCTCTGCCTCGCCCTGATGCTCTTTGCCGCGACCCTGTCCCCCAGAGCAGCCAGCCCCTGCTGGCTCCCCGGTGTCACCGGGATGGTGCTCTCTGTTGTACTTCTTCTATGCGCCCGCTTTTTTCTCTTGGGCACCTCTCAGGCGGTCATCTGGGATCAGACCGGTGACCCGGCCTTTCTCTACGACGATTTCTCCGACAGCCGCGCCTGTCTCACCATGTTAGGCATCTACCAGTACACCTTCCGGGATCTCCAGCGCCTCCTGCCCCGCAGTACCCAGCTCACTGACGCCGAGGCGGAGGAGATCGCCGCCTTCGCCGCCGCCCGCCCCCATGCGGATAACGAAATGACCGGCCTCTTGGCGGGGAAAAATCTCATTTTAGTGCAGTTGGAAGCCATTGACACATGGATGGTGGACTACATGCCGGCCCTACAGGCGGTGAAGGAGCAGAGTATGGTGTTTACCAACCATTACACCCCGGCCTATATTACCGCTGGTACCTTCAATACGGAGTTTATGGTGAATACCGGCCTCCTGCCGGCCGCCTCAGGGACCTCGGTGTCCGTCTACACCCAGAATGCCTTCCCCAACGCCCTGCCTCAGCTCTTCCGTGCCGCCGGTTACACGGCCAACTCCTTCCACGGCAGCGGTTCTGAGGTCTACAACCGAGGTCCCATCCATGAGAACTTGGGCTACGAGGCCTACCACAGCGGTGAGAATATGGGTATGGCGGACCACACCTTGGACAGCCAGCTCCTCTCCGCCTACGATGCCATCACCGCCGGCGACCGTTTCTTCAGCTTCATCATCACCTACTCCGGCCACGGCCCCTACACAGAGGAGAATCCCATCTTCCAGCGCCACGCCGCAGCCGCCCGACAGGCCGCCCTCCGTACCGACGGCAACTACGTCTACGCCGTCGGCCACGCCATGGAGACGGACGAGTTCGTTCGGCTCTTAATGGAGAAATTGGAGGCCGACGGCCTCTTGGAGAACACCGCCGTAGTGTTCTACGCTGACCACTATAACTACTACATGATGAATGATGCGCTGAATATGGACATCAAGGGTGTGGACACCCTCGACCTCCTTCAGCACACGGATTTCTTCATCTACTCCAAGGATCTGCCTCCCCGGCAGGTGGAAAAGATCACCTCCAGCATAGATGTGCTGCCCACGCTCGCAAATCTCTTTGGATTGGATGCCCAATATGCCTATCTCACCGGGGATGACGCCTTCTCCGATGGGGGAGGGTACGTGTTTTTCAATGATAACACCTGTTACGGGGGAGGGAGCACAGAGGAAGCGGTAAAGAGAAGAAAAATTTCCTCACTCCTGCTGGCCAGCGATTTTTGGAGACAGACATCATACAGTTGAGTACCCAGCGGGACACACCGCTTTATCGCGCCGTGTTTAGCGTGGAAGAGGACGGGGGTGAAACCCCCGTCCTCTTGTCCCGCGCCGCTGCGGCACGATAAAAGCCTCCAACAGTACCGTACTGCTTAAAGCTCCCTCAAAGCCCTCTCAATCGCCTCCTTGGAAGCAAAAACACTCCCCTGTGCAAAATGCGGCTTGCCGCCGCCGCGGCCCCCCAACCGGCGGTTGAGCTCCTGCACCAACGGCCGTACATCCCGCCCGCCATCGCCGATGGCGTACTTGTACCCAGAGGTCTCCCCGCCGGCAAATACCGCACACCGCCCGCCGCAGGCGCGGAGTACCGCGTCGCAGAGCCGCCGGAGGCTGTCCGGGGCCATGTCACCCTCAAAGAGCACCACATCCCCGGCCCCGGCGTGCTCCGCCGCTTTCTGTGTAAAACTCTCCTCCTCCAAGGCAAGGACCCGCCCCCGCAGAGTGTTCAGCTCCTGTTGCTGCCGTTCCACCGCCGACAGGGTGGCCAGAGGCTTGGCTGACAGCAGCTGGGAGATGCCCGTGTTCTGCTCTATGACAGCGGCGCAGTAATTGACCGCCCGCCCGCCGCAGAGGAGCTCGATCCGCACCCCCTCCCGGAGCTTCTGACAGCTGAGCAGCTTCACAAGGCCCACCTGTCCCGCCCGGAGAACGTGCGTACCGCAGCAGGCGCAGCAGTCCGCCCCGGGGAAGGTGACAATCCGCACCTCACCGGGGATCTCCTTCTTACTCCGATAGTGCTTTTTCGCCAGTGCCTCCCCGCTGAGAAGCTCGATCTCCACCGCTTGGTCCCGCCAGATATACCCGTTGGCCTCCCGTTCGATCTCGGGCAGGTCCTCCGGGGGGATTACCACGTTGAAGTCGATCATTACCGTGTCCTTCCCCAAGTGGAATCCCACATTCTCACAGCTGTAGTGTCTACAGATTATGCCGCTGACAATGTGCTCCCCGCTGTGCTGCTGCATGTGGTCGAACCGGACGGGGACATCCACCTGCCCCGTCACCTCCGTCCCCACAGGGATGGGCCGATCACAGAAGTGGACGATCTCCCCGTCCTTCTCCCGCACATCCTGGACGCTGACGCCGCCTGAGCTGCCGCCGTTCAGAATACCGACATCCGCCGGCTGTCCACCCCCCTCGGGATAGAAGGCGGTGCGGTCCAGCACCACCCGATAGGCGTCTGTCACCATCTCACAGGACAACACGGCAGCGGTGAAATCCATTAAAAAGGGGTCGCTATAGTAGAGCTTCTCCGTCATGTCAAACCCTCCGGTGTCACAATATCCCCGTCGTCAATCAATCCTAGGTCGTATTTCCACCCGATCACCCGCCCCAAGGCGGCGTCGATGATCTCCATGGGAATCTCCCCGGTTTCCACCGCAGCCACCACCAAGGGGATCTGCCGGTGATAGTCGGTGGTAACCACCATGTCGTTCCCGGCTAAAATCGCCAGCACCGCGGCGCTGCCGTCGTTGGTGTACTGGTCGATGGCCCCCATCGCCAGGTCGTCGGTGAGCACCACCCCGTCAAACCCCAGTTCCTCCCGGAGCACCCGGTGTACCTCCGGCGACAGGGAGGCGGGGAGGGTGTCGTCCATGCAGGTGACAATGTTATGGCTCACCAGCATCGCGGCGTTTCCCGCGGCCATTCCGGACTGGAAGGGGAGGAAGTCCTCCTCCACAAACTGCCCATATTCCCGCGAATCCACGGCAATCCCGGTATGTGTATCCGCATTGTTCCCATAGCCGGGGAAGTGCTTGAGCACCGCCCCCACCCCGTTTTCATCCATCACCCCAACCACCGCCGCAGTGTACGCCGCGGTGGTTTCCGCGTCCTGCCCAAGGGACCGCTTGTAAATAAAATCCCCCGGATTGGTGGACACATCGGCCACTGGTGCGAAGTTCACATTGATCCCGTAGGTGTTGAGCATCCGGCATTTCTCCGCCGCATCCTCCCGCACCCGGTCCAGTCCGCCCTCGCCGTAGAGCTTCTGGGGGGAGGCGAAGGTGTGGTCCCACAGGTTCCGGTTGGAGCTGACCCGGACCACGCTGCCCCCCTCCTCATCCACACCGACCAGCAGAGGCAGGGGAAATTCGGACCTTGCGGCCCGCTGATAGCTCTCAATATTGCCGGTCACCGCCTCGGCGGTCCGATCCTTAAAGTCCCGCCCGAAGAGCAGCAATCCCCCTAAGTGGTACTCCTCCACATCCAGGGCGGCATTGACCTCTGGGCATCGGACAAAGAACAGCTGTCCGACCTTTTCCTCTGTTGTCATAAACTGCTGACAGCTCCGGATCAGTGTCTCACGGGGTGTGAGCGCCGGCGCGACAGGCGTGTCCTTGCTCTCCGGGGGTATTTCCGGCGGAGTGGAGGGCTGATTTGTCCCAGTGGGGGGAGGATCTTCCTCCAACGGGGCCATCTGCACGGTGCAGCCGGTCAGAAGAAGGAGGAGGAGAAGGAGGGAAATTGTTTTAATAATAAGTGTTTTCATCGTTTTTTGTTAAATCAGGTTTATAAAATTGATTGGTTTGAGTTTTTGGCTTTGTAGTTTGTTTGAAATGCAGTGATGTGTGGTGAGTGTTCCCACAGGGGCAAAAGTTTTCTTTTAACAGTGCAGTGGACGATCCATGCCCTTTTTCCGCGCCGCCCCGGCGCGGGGAAGGGACGGGGGTTTCGCCCCCCGGGGCGACTGACTTTTGGCACAGCCCAAAAGTCAGCAAAAGGCTGCTTAGGTGTCCGCTCAGGCGGGCTTTAGCCCCCCTTGGGGGCACAGTCCTTATTCGCTACCCCCTAAGAACCCCAAGACGCGGCGCCGCTTCGGTAGACTGGTGTGGGATTTCAGCTTAGTGCTTCGGACGCGGCGGCGGTAGCTCTCGCTTAGATGAAGGTGTCCTGAAAGCGTACCCCCGTCTTTAGTTTTGTGGTAAACATCCGCTGCCGCTCTACCTCCCTCGCCACGACTTGCCCCCGGAGCTTGATGGTTGCTGCGCTGGCCCAGTGCAGCAAATGCCGCCGTGCCTGCCGGTAACGGTTGTAGGGGCGGCCTGTGGCCGCCTACTCTCCTTGGGATGATCCACCAAAACCCTCCGTAGGGGCCGGTGTCCTCACCGGCCCGCCCCCCGACAACGGGATGGTCCGTTACCCCCTCCGTAGGGCGCGACGACCTCGGCGCGCCGTCCCTCGTCAATCAGAGTACTTCGGTAAACCATTTGTAGGGGCGCACATTGTGCGCCTGCTCTACCGACAATCACCGGGCTGGGCAATTATGGTGTTTCGCGCCTTAACCTCCCTTGCCAAAGGTTGCGGCCCACAGATACTCTCAATAAGCCCACCCGTAGGGCCGGTGTCCTCACCGGCCTGTCCTCCTGACTGTGGATAAGGGAGGCCGGCCCTACCGGGCCGGCCTCCCGCCGAGCGGTCCCCCAAAAAATGCTGCGGCGTGGGATACTACTCCTCCTCCTGCTCTGTCACCGCAATGTGCAGCTCATCCAACTGCTTCTGCTCCACAAAGCTGGGCGCGCCCATCATCAAGTCCTGCGCGTTCTTGTTCATGGGGAAGGGAATAATCTCCCGGATGCTCTCCTCCCCAGCCAACAGCATCACCATTCTGTCCACACCGGGAGCAATCCCGGCGTGGGGCGGCGCCCCGTAGCAGAAGGCGTTGTACATGGCGGGGAACTTGGATTTCACATCGTCCTCCCCCAAGCGCACCATGCGGAAGGCCTCGATCATAATCTCCGGATCGTGGTTTCGCACCGCGCCGGAGCTCAGCTCCACGCCGTTGCATACCAAGTCGTACTGGAAGGCCGTGATGCTCAGGGGATCGACCTCCCCCGCGGCGGCCTTCTTCAAAATCTCCAGTCCGCCGTTGGGCATGGAGAAGGGGTTGTGGCAGAACTCCAGCTCGCCGCTCTCCTCACCGATCTCATACATGGGGAAATCAACAATCCAGCAGAACTCGTACCGTTCCTTGTCCATGTGGTTGGGGCACAGGGCACCCAGCTTGTTCCGCAGCACGCCGGCGGTCTTCTGGGCTGTCTCCCGCTTCCCGGCGGTGAGCCCCACAAAGGTGTTGTTCCCCATTCCCAAGGCCGCTTTGATCTCCTCGGCCCTCTCGGAGACAAACTTGGCGATCCCGCCAACGATTTGCCCCTGCTCATCGGTGCGGAACCAGTAGCACTTGTTCCCGGACTGCACCTCCACATCGGCGCAGAGCTTGTCGATCTGCTTCCTTGTGGCGGAAAAGTCCGAGACCACCACGGCCTTTACCGTGTTCCCGGAGAAGGGTTCAAAGCCGCAGTCAGAGAGCAGCTCCGTGGCGTCTGTCACGGTCAGATCAATCCGCAGGTCCGGCTTGTCCGTGCCGTAGGTCTCCATGGACTCCAAGTAGGGGATTCTCTTAAACGGCGCAGTGCTGGCGGTGTTGTACAGACCATACTGGGCAAAGATCGGTGGGAACACATCCTCGATCACCGAGAACACATCGTCCTGTCCGGCGAAGGACATCTCCATGTCCAGCTGATAGAACTCACCCGGCGAGCGGTCCCCCCGGGCATCCTCGTCTCTGAAGCAGGGGGCGATCTGAAAATACCGGTCAAAGCCGGAGACCATCAGGAGCTGCTTGAACTGCTGGGGCGCCTGCGGCAGGGCGTAGAACTTCCCCGGATGCTTCCGGGCGGGCACCAAGTAGTCCCGGGCCCCCTCCGGGGAGGAGGCGGTCAGGATCGGCGTGGTGATATCCAAGAAATCGTGCTCGATCATGGCCTTCCGCAGGGCGAAGATCACGTTGCAGCGGAGAATGATATTTTTTTTCACCTCGGGATTCCGAAGGTCCAAGTAGCGGTACTTCAGCCGCTGGGTCTCGTCGGCCTCCCGGCTGCGGTTGATAGGGAAGGGGAGCTCATTGTACCGGCAGCGGCCCAAAATCTCAATTTTCTCCGGCACCACCTCAATGTCACCGGTGGGGAGCTTGGGGTTCTTGCTGTCCCGCTCCCGGACCGTGCCGGTGACAGAGATGGTGGACTCCTTGTTGATGTCCTTGATCTTGGCCATCATCCCCTCGTCCTCCACCACGACCTGTGTGGTGCCGTAGAAGTCCCGGAGCACGACAAAGGCGAAATTCTGCCCCACCTCCCGGACATTCTCCATCCACCCCACCAAGGTGACGTGCTGCCCCACGTGCTCCATGCGCAGCTCATTGCAGTTGTGTGTGCGGTTCTGCATCATAGATTTGCTCCTCTTTTCTATTACAATGTGTATTGCTTCCATAGGATATTACCATTGGGAATGATATCTTTTGGCTGTTTGTTTCGCTGACCCAGTACGGCAGAGGCCGCCGTGCTTGGTGGTGATGCTTTTTGGTGGCCTTACTACGCAACCATCCGTAGGGGCCGGTGTCCTCACCGGCCTGCCCCTCGTCAACCGGAATGTTCCGATAACCCGTCTGTAGGGGCGCACATTGTGCGCCCGCTCCATCGACACTCACCGTACTGGGGACGTGCGGGTGATACCTGCCCCTCCACCCGTTTTCACAAACCATATCCGAAAACGCAATTCTCCATAGGTCGCGACGACCCGGCGCGCTGTTCCCCGTCAACCGGGACGCTCTGGAAATCGGTACCTCCTCATCCGACCGCCCTGTCCCGGCGCTGATGTGCCTCCACCTCCGTCTCGCGGTCTCTTCTCTCGTTCGCCCGCTGGGCGATCTTCAAAATCTCCCGCATCCACTTCTCCTGCTCCGTTGTGCTGGCTAAAAGGCGTTGGTCGTTGATGCTGGTGATACGCAGCTTCCCCAAATAGTTCCGAAACCGCACGTAGGGTTCCCAAAGCTCCCCTCTGCTCAAGGTCATCGTCCAGCAGAAGTCGCCCACCTCCCAGTCCTGAGCCCGGTATCCGTTCCACTCCAGCAGACGGCGGAGAGGGGAGGGTGGTAGGTGCGGCCCTCCAGCAGAGCGAGGAGCTGGTCAAACTCCGGGTCCTCCGGCGTCAGCTCCACGCGGGCCTCCTCCATCTCGTGCCCGCTGAAGCGCATCTCCGTGGCGTCAAGGGTGATCATATGGCAGTACTCCAGAGAAAACCCCGGAATCAGCTTTTCCAGCGTCATAGGCCGCGCGTACCACAGGCATCCGGCGGCGATTACCGCCGCCAGCACCGCCCCGGCGCCTATGAGCCACCTCCACCGCACCGCAGTCATCCCCTTCACGCCTCTCGGATGGGCGCTATAGCGTCGTCCTGTCCTTGGAAGAGGATGATTTTCGTTCGGGCCTCGTCCTTCAGCATAGTCTCCTGCTCACCGGTGCGCATATTCTTCAGCGTCACCTTCCCTTGGCCAATCTCATCCTCGCCTAAGAAGATCACAAAGGGAACCCCGATCTTATTGCCGTAGGCCATCCGCTGCTTAAACTTCTTCTCCTCAGCGTAGACCTGCACCCGGATCTCTGACTGCCGCAGGCTGGTGGCCAGCTCGATAGCGGGGGAGAGGTCCTCGGTCATGGGCAGGATCAGCACATCGGCTGGGGCGGTGTTCATCTCCTCACTCAACATGCCCTGCTCCTGCAAAATGTAGAACAAACGGGTCAATCCGATGGAGATTCCCACGCCGGGGAGCTGCTTGCTGGTGTAGTATTCCGCTAAGTTATCATATCGCCCCCCGGAGCACACGGAGCCGATCTCCGGGTGGTCCAAAAGCGTGGTCTCGTAGACCGTGCCGGTGTAGTAGTCCAGGCCCCGGGCGATGGTCAGGTCCACGGCGAAGTTCTCCTCCGGCACCCCGAAGCCCGCCAAGGAGCCCACCACGGTTCTGAGCTCATCCAGCCCGGTGTCAAAGAGCTGGTGGCGCCCCCGGTAGCCCTCCAAGGCGCTGAGGACGGCGGTGTTATCCCCCTGAATGGCGATGAAATTCAAAATCTCTCCGCACTGCTCCCCGGTGAGGCCGATCTCCCCGGTGAGGACCTTCTCCACCCCCGACCGGCCGATTTTATCCAGCTTGTCCACCGTGCGCATCACGTCTCCGGCCTTCTCACTGAGGCCCAGCATGGCATAGAAGCCGTTGAGGATTTTTCGATTATTTACGCGGATTTGGAAGCGTTTCAGGCCCAATTTTGTAAAAGTGGAGTAGATAATAGCGGGAATCTCCGCCTCGTTGACAATGCTCAACTGCCCGTCGCCAATGACGTCTATATCCGCCTGGTAGAACTCCCGGAACCGGCCCCGCTGGGCCCGCTCCCCCCGGTAGACCTTCCCGATCTGATAGCGCCGGAAGGGGAAGGAGAGTTCCCCGTAGTGGAGGGCCACATATTTGGCCAAGGGGACGGTGAGATCGAAGCGGAGGCTTAGGTCGGCGTCGCCTTTTTGGAAGCGGTAGATCTGCTTCTCGGTCTCCCCGCCGCCCTTGGCTAAGAGGACCTCGCTGGCCTCGATGAGAGGGGTGTCAAGGGGGGTGAAACCGTAGAGGGAGTAGGTCTCCCGGAGGGCGGACATGATCCGCTCCATCTGCTGCTGCTGGGGCGGCAGCAGCTCCATAAATCCGGACAGCGTCCGGGGTGATACTCTACCCATAGTTATATTCTCCTTTGTTTTGCCTGACTGTATAGGGGTAAAAATAGGGAAAAACCCTTCAAAAATGAGAAAAAACCGCGATTTTGGAGGGGTGGATTGCATCGGAATGTGCAACGTGGAGTGGGGGTGCCCGGCAGGGCACACTGCTTTTTTTGTGTTGTGAGGGGGAGGGGGGTGAAAGTGCGGGGGCACTTTCGATGCCCTTTTTTCGCGCCGCGTTCGGCGCGGGACTGGGGTTTCGCTCCCGGGCGACTGGGTCTGGGGACAGGGTCCCCAGACCCAGCAGATTTTGGCACTTTGCCAAAATCTGTCGCTGCGGCGGGTTGATTGAACGTGAAGGAAAACCATACGGTTTTCCTTCACACATCCTTTCCCTTCTCCCGCGCGAGAAAAGCAGGCAAAAGCGCGCTTAGGTGTCCGCTCAGGCGGGAGTTTGCCCTCGGGCAAACTCCCTTATTCGCTGCCCCCTAAGAACCATAGGCTACGGCGCTGCTTCGGTAGACCGGTGCTTGATTTTCAGCTTGGCGCTTCGGACGCGGCGGCGGTGGCTCTTGCAAAGCAGAAGGTATCTTGAGAGCGTTCCCCCGTCTTTAGCTATGCTGTAGGCGTCCGCTGCCGCTCTGCCTGCCTCGCTTCGACTTGCCTCCGGAGCTTGATGGTTGTTTCGCTGGCGCGGTGCCGCAAAGGCTGCCGTGCTTGCCAGTAGCGGTTGTAGGGGCGGCCTGTGGTCGCCGGCTCTCCCGACTGGGATGGTCCATCAAACCCCTCCGTAGGGGTCGGTGTCCTCACCGGCCCGTTCCCTCCGCGCCCCAATACATCACCCGTAGGGCGCGCCGTCCCCCGTCAACTGGAATGTTTTGGAATACCGTGTGTAGGGGCGCACACAGCGCAGCCGTTGGCGGCTTTGCCGCCTTACGGATGCGGCGCGCCCCTTGCGGGTATTGTGCGCCTGCCTCTATCGAAACCCGCCGCATTGGGGAAGGGCGGGCGCACGATGTGCGCCCCTACATCTGTTTTCGTGAGCTATCTCCGATGACCCAACCCCGTAGGGCGCGACGACCTCGGCGCGCCGGGGCTCGGTGGCCAAGGCGGTTTGGTAAGGCGTGTGTTTGTTCTGTCGACAATCACCGCACCGGGGGAGGGCGGGCCGATGGGGACATTGGCCCCTGCGGAGGTGGGCGCCCCTGCGTTTGGTCGGCTGTGGGGCGTGGCTTTTTTGCTTGAAATCTTTGGATTTCAAGCGGGTGCGTAAGGGCGGGCTTTTAGAATACGGGCTTTCCGCTCTGGCTGCGCAGCTTGTTCTTGGGGTTGACGATGTTTCGCCAGTCCAAGTCGCCCCGGTCTAAGCCGAATACCAGCATCTCCGCTGTGGCCACGTTGCTGGCGAAGGGGATGTTGTTCTGGTCGCATAGACGGGAAATATAGAGCAGCTCCTTCTCCATGGAGGAGTCGTTGGGGTCTACGAAAAACAGCACCAAGTCCATCTCGTTGTAGGCAATGCGGGCGCCGATCTGCTGGCTGCCGCCGTGCTGGCAGGACATGAACAGGTGGACGTGCAGGCCGGTCTCCGCAGCCACCAGCTTGCCTGTGGCGTTGGTGGCACACAGGTTGTGCCGACTGAGAATGCCGGCGTAGGCGGAGCAGAACTGGACCATCAGATCCTTTTTATTGTCGTGGGCCATCAGGGCGATATACATAACTGCTTCTCCTTTCTGCTTATATACAGGCCATATGCGGGGCTGTGAACTCCGTCACAGGGCGCTGAAAGGCGTGGTGCCTATTATTTTCCTTTTGATTCTGTGTACAGGGCGCCTCCGCGCTACCGGATGCGCAGGAGGGACACCTTCTCCCCGGTGAGGCGGCGGGCAATATGGGCATAGGCCGCGCCGGCGCACCGGTTATAGACAAAGGTCAGAGGCACGCCCCGGCCCAGGGCCAGCGGCAGGTCCTCGTCCTCCGGGATTACCCCCAGCAGGGGCAGGCCGGCGGCGTCTATGGCGTCATCAATGGTCTGGTGCAGGCTCCGCAGGAGCTTCCTCTTGCACCGGTTTACCACTAAATGTACCTTTCCGTCCCCCAGGTGGGACAGCTCCATCACCGTCCTCTGGGCATCCCGGAGGCTGGTGGGGTCTGTGGTGGTGACAACAATGGCCCGGCTGGAGCCGGTGATGGACAGGCGAAACCCGTCCCCCAGGCCCGCCGGCGCGTCCACCAAGCAGTAGTCATACTGCTCCTCCACCGCGGCCATCAGCTCACCGAAGGCCCCCACGTCCACCGGCGTCTGTATGGTGAGGGGGGCGGTGAGCAGGAACAAATTTTTCTGAATGGGGTGGGGGATCACCCCCTCCTCCAAGGTACAGCGGCCCGCCAGGACGTCGGTGAAGTCGGTGGAGCCGCAGTCGCTCATGCCTAAGGCGATATCTAAATTTCGGAGTCCCACGTCGCAGTCCAGGCAGAGGACACGGTTGCCCAGAGCTGCCAGGTTCAGGCCCACATGGGCCACGAGGGAGGTCTTGCCGGTGCCCCCCTTGCCGGAGACAACGGCGATATTCTGGCCCATTAGGGGACCCCCTTTCGGGTGAATTGGAAATTGGGAATTAGGAATTTTGGAGCGGGGGAGGGGACTCTCTGTTTTCAGGAGAGAGGAAGGGCTGTGCCTCTGCCGGGACGAGGGAATCGTCCAGCTTGCTGGACACATTCGCCTTAATCGTCTTTTCATCCATGTGATTCATCCACGACCTCAAAGATATTTGACGGGTATCAATAGTCCTCTCCTGTATCATCAGCAACTCTATACCAGCCTTTTTCGATGGATAGGACTGGGTAAATTTTTGAATTTGTAAGCTCTAATGGGGATGTTTCCCCGATATAGTTCACCTTTACCAGCCAATCCACTCCTTCGCTCCTAACTCCAAATTCCTAATTCGTCACAGCGGCTGCTTTTTGATGACGGCGAAGCGGCGCGGGTATTTTTTGGGGGTGGAAGTGCGCTTGCGCAGGACGATGAGGCGGTGGGTGATCTCTGTAGAGGGGAGGGGGTAGTCCCAGATCCGCTCCGTTTGGGCGCCTAAGAGGCGAATGGCGGGCTGGGCGGCGGTGAGCTCCTCCTCGGTGCCTACGCTTTTCATGGCGAGGAAGAGACCGCCGGGCTTGACGTAGGGGAGGCACAGCTCGCTGAGGGTGCGCAGCTCCGCTACGGCGCGGCTGGCGGCAATGTCGTATTGCTCACGGCAGGACGGCACGTACTCCTCCGCCCGGGCGTGGACGCAGGTCACGTTGGAGAGGGACAGGGCGTCGCAGACCTCCTTGAGGAAGTCCACGCGCTTGCCTAAGCTGTCCAGGAGCGTCACCTGACAGTCCGGACAGGCGATGGCAATAGGGAGGCCGGGGAAGCCGGCGCCGGTGCCCACGTCGATCAGGCGCTTATTGGCGAAGTCCGCCGCGCTGAGAAGGGTGAGGCTGTCCAGCAGGTGCAGGGCGGCCACGTCCTTCGGGTCCGTGATGGCCGTGAGGTTCATCACCTCGTTCTTTTTCAGGAGCAGATCCGCGAAGGACAGCAAAGGCTCTACACAGGCCTCCGAGACCCCTATGGCGGGGAGGCCCTGGCGCAGTATCTCCCGCATCACCGGTTTTTCAGCAGGTCACGGATCTCCGCCAGCAGCTTCTCCTCGTTGGAGGGGGCCGGGGGAGCCGGAGGCGGGGTCTGCTCCTTCTTGTGGGACAGGCGGTTCATGGCCTTTACGAGGCAGAACACCACAAGGGCCATGATGAGGAAGTTCAGCACCGCCTGGATGAAGTTTCCGTAGGTGATGACGGCGGGGCCGATCTCCACCGCTAAATCGGCAAAGGAGATGCTGTCGGTGAAGATACCCAAGATGGGCATGATGATGTCGTTGATCAGGGAGGTGGTGATGGCGCTGAAAGCGCCGCCGATGATGACGCCCACCGCCAGGTCCATCACGTTTCCGCGCATGGCGAAGGTCCTGAATTCCGCTACAAATTTTTTCATCTTCTGTGCTCCGATTTCTTGACGGGGCCGGCGGCCCCTGTGATCTGCCGGGAGGGCGCTCCCCCGAAGGCGGCGGGCCCTGCGGGGAGGGGGGGGAGGTGGGTGGGTACCGTCCATGGGGTTGGACGGCCGCAGGTCCGCTGCCTTCGGCGGAGTGCTCTCCCGGTAGTTCATTGTACCGCGTTTGCGGAAATTTTAGCCAGGGGGAGGACCCCTTTTTACGCCTTTACGCCTTGGGCGTCAATTTTTCCATGCCGCCCATGTAGGGGCGCAGGGCCTCCGGGATCAGGACGCTGCCGTCGGCTTGGAGGTTGTTCTCCAGGAAGGCGATGAGCATCCGGGGGGGTGCCACCACGGTGTTGTTCAAGGTGTGGGGCAGGTAGGTGCCCTTCTCGCCCTTGACGCGCATCTTCAGGCGGCGGGCCTGGGCGTCTCCCAGGTTGGAGCAGGAGCAGACCTCGAAGTACTTCTGCTGCCGGGGGGACCAGGCCTCGATATCGCAGGACTTTACCTTCAGGTCCGCCAGGTCGCCGGAGCAGCACTCCAGCTGGCGCACGGGGATATCCAGGGAGCGGAACAGCTCCACGCTGTAGCGCCACATCTTCTCGTACCAGGACATGGAGTCCTCCGGGCGGCAGACCACAATCATCTCCTGCTTCTCAAACTGGTGAATCCGGTAGACACCCCGCTCCTCAATGCCGTGGGCCCCCTTCTCCTTGCGGAAACAGGGGGAGTAGGAGGTCAGGGTCTGGGGTAGCGCCTCCTCGGGGATGATCTGGTCGATGAATTTGCCGATCATGGAGTGCTCGCTGGTACCGATCAGGTACAGGTCCTCCCCCTCGATCTTGTACATCATGGCGTCCATCTCCGCGAAGGACATGACGCCGGTAACCACGTTGGAGCGGATCATGAAGGGGGGGATGCAGTAGGTAAAGCCCTTGCCGATCATGAAGTCCCGGGCGTAGGCGGTGACGGCGCTGTGGAGCCGGGCGATGTCGCCCATCAGGTAGTAAAAGCCGTTGCCGGAGACCCGGCCGGCGCTGTCCATGTCAATGCCGTTGAACCGCTCCATGATCTCCGTGTGGTAGGGGATGGGGAAGTCCGGGGTTTTCGGCTCGCCGAAACGCTCCGCCTCCACGTTGTGGCTGTCGTCAGGGCCGATGGGCACCGAGGGGTCAATGATATTGGGGAGGGTCATCATGATGGTGCGGATCTCCTCCTCCAACTCCTCCTCCCGCTGCTCCAGCTGGGCGAGGCGGTCGGCGTTGGCTTTCACGGCGGCCTTGGCGGCCTCCGCCTCCTCCAGCTTGGAGGGGTCACGCTTGGCCTGGCCCATCAGCATCCCCACCTGCTTGGAGAGGGCGTTTCGCTTGGCCCGCAGGTCGTTGGCCTCCGCCATCACGGCGCGGTTCTCGCCGTCCAAGGCCAGAACCTGGTCCACCAGGGGGAGCTTGGACTCCTGGAACTTCTTTTTGATGTTCTCCCGGACGGCTTCCGGGTTGTCGCGGACAAATTTGATGTCTAACATGGCGGTTTACCTCTTTTGTGAATTAGGAATTATTTTGAGTTAGAAGTTAGGAATTTTCTGTTTCACGTGAAACACAGCTTTTATTTTTCTGTGTCGCGGCGCTTCAGCTTTAAGAGGGCTAAGGCGTCCAACAGGTCGTTCAGGTCGTCGGTGCCGTAGTACTCGATCTCCACGCGGCCCTTTTTGCGGCCGTGGGCGATGTGGCAGGCGCGGCCCAGTGTGTCGGAGAGGGAGCGCTCGGCCTCGGCGACGTAGTCCACGGTGGGGTGTTTTTTGGCGGGCTTCTCCTGCTTCTCCTGCTGGAGGCGCTTGACCAGCTGCTCCGTCTGGCGGACGGAGAGGTCCGAGCGGAGGATTTCTGCCGCCGCGGCCTCCTGGATCTCCGGGGATAGGGGGAGCAGGGCGCGGGCGTGGCCGGCGGAGAGCCTGCCTGATTCCAGGTGCTGCCGAAGAGCGGGGGAGAGGTTCAGCAGACGGAGCACGTTGGCCACGGCGCTGCGGGATTTGCCCACCCGCTGGGCGGCCTGCTCCTGGGTCATGCCGTACTGCTCCATGAGGACCCGGTAGCCCTCCGCCTCCTCGATGGGGTTCAGATCCTCCCGCTGTAGGTTCTCGATCATGGCCAGCTCCATGGCCTTGCGGTCGTCGGCCTCGATAATCACCACGGGGATCTCGCTGAGGCCCGCCAGCTTGGCGGCCCGCCAGCGGCGCTCCCCGGCGATAATCTGGTAGTAGCCGGAGCTGAGGCGCCGCACCGTCAAGGGCTGGATCACCCCGTGGGAGCGGATGGACTCCGCCAGCTCGCTGAGGGCGGCCTCGTCAAAGTGCTTCCGGGGCTGGCTGGCGTGGCTTTCAATCTGGGACAGGGGCAGGGTGGAGGTGTTCGCGCTGTCGGAGGAGAAGTCCTCCCCCAGCAGGGCACCTAAGCCCTTGCCTAAACCGGTTGGCTTTGCCATAGAAACGCTCCTTTCCCGTTCCGTCGTATGGGACCGCGGTATAGATGTAGATGGTTGGTGGGCCTCAGGAGGCGGAGGCCCCGTTTTTCCGCAGGAACTCCTCCGCCAGCTGGCGGTAGGCCTCGGCGCCCCGGGAGGTCCGGTCGTAGGCGCAGATGGGCTTGCCGTGGCTGGGGGCCTCGCTGAGGCGCACGTTCCGGGGGACCACGGCGGTGTAGACCTTGCCGGGGAAGTACCGCTTGACCTCCTCCGCCACCTGGAGGGAGAGGTTGGTCCGGCTGTCGTACATGGTCAGCAGCACCCCCTCCAGCTCCAGGGAACTGTTGAGGTTCCGCTTCACCAGACGCACGGTGGTCATCAGGTCGCTGAGCCCCTCCAAGGCGAAATATTCCCCCTGCACCGGCACCAGCAGGGTGTCCGCCGCGCAGAGGCCGTTGAGGGTCAGCAGCTCCAGAGAGGGAGGGCAGTCGATGAAGATGAAGTCGTACCGCTCCCGGACCTGGTCCAAGACGCCCTTGAGCAGGAACTCCCGGTTTTCCAGCCCGATCATCTCCACGCCGGCGCCGGCCAAGCCCTTGCTGGAGGGCAGCACGTCGCCGTAGCGGGTGGAGACGATGAGCTTCTCCGTGGGCACGTCGTTGATCAGAGCATCGTAGACGCCGGCGGAGAGGGTCTTGTCCACGCCCATGCCGGAGGTGGCGTTGGCCTGCGGGTCAAAGTCGCAGAGGAGGACATTTTTCCCCAGCTCCCGCAGTGTGGCGGTGAGATCCACGCAGGTGGTGGTTTTTCCCACGCCGCCCTTTTGATTGACAATTGCAACGACCTTACCCACAGAGCACCTCCAAGGGGCGGGGCCCCTTTTCGCATACAAAATTTAGTATGTTACAGTATATCACATTTTTTATACATTGCAATGGTGGAATGACAGAAAATTTGAGAAATTTGTGTGAATTGTTGGCGGGAAAGCCTTGTGGCGCAAGGGGAGGAGGGGAGGCAGCGCGGCGGGCTGCCCCGCAGCGGGGTTTTCGCGCCGTGTCGGCGCGGAACAGGCCGGTGAGGACACCGGCCTCTACGGGGGGCGATGAACCATCCCGGTGTGTTGGGAGGGCAATATATTGGAAGTGCCTGCGGGGAATCCCTCCACCGCCGTTCGGCGGTCCCCCTCATCTCGGCCTAAGAGCCGCCCCCTTGGGGCGGTTGGCCTCGAAACGCGCCTGCGGGC
>JAAWSV010000056.1 GCA_022801715.1 Oscillospiraceae bacterium | reverse complement strand
TGGTGCCGGTGGTGGGACTCGAACCCACACGGGGGATTAGCCCAACGGATTTTGAGTCCGTCACGTCTACCAATTCCATCACACCGGCCTGTTCAAGAACTCAGAAGCACGCCTATTATACGCCCGCATCCCCAAAAAATCAAGCCTTTTTTCACGCCCCCCCACCGCGCCGCAGCCATACCGCTCCATCATTCCTGCCCACAAAATACCGCATTTCCTCCGTTCCACCCCGGAATCCACAGAACCACACCTCTATTTCTTTCCTTTTCCCCAACCCAACAAAATTTCCCCCGCCCCCTCGCCCCCACCGTCCCCCCACACCGGCATATTGCCTAAAAAATGCAGCAAAACCGTAGAAATAGGTCTACCAATAGGCCCCCGTTTGTGCTATACTATAAATTCCAGCGGCATACTGCCGCACATCTCACCGGGGAGGGAGGGACAGCCTTGACCGCAATCAAAAAGACACTCTGCCTGACGGTCTGCGCCCTGTTGACGCTGCTTCTCAGCGCCTGCATGTTCAACTCCTCCCCGGAGGAGATGTACGAGCTGCCCCACATTCCGGAGGAGTACGCCGCCCTGCAGGAGAAGATTGACGAGCTTGTCACCGCCGGGGCCGAGTACGCCGCCCCCATCTCCGGCACCAATATCCAGTCGGTGCAGCTGGTGGATCTGGATGGCGACGGCACAGAGGAGGCGGTGGCCTTCTTCCGCAACTCCACCGAGGAGAAGCCCCTGAAGATCTACATCTTCCGCTCCGGCCACGAGGACTACGAGCAGGCCGCCCTCATCGAGAGCAGCGGCATGTCCATCTACAGTGTCCGCTACGTGGACCTGGACGGCGATGGCCGGCGGGAGATTCTGGTGGGCTGGCGCCTCAGCGCGGAGCTGCAGGCCTTGGGGGTCTATGCCCTTCAGGGGGACCAGGTACAGCCGCTGATGTTCAGCATGTACTCCCGCTATGAGGTGCTGGACTTCGATGAGGACGGCCGTCAGGAGGTGGTGGTCCTCCGCAGCGACACCGACGGCAACAGCGTGGCCGAGTACTACGACTGGTCCGGCAAGACGCTGGAGATCACCTCCGCGGCCCCCCTGTCCATGACCATGGCGGAGCTGCGCAGTGTGGACATGGGCACCCTGCGGGAGGGGGAGCGGGCCCTCTTTGTCACCGGCGTGTCCGAGGACACCCGGGCCATCACCGATATTCTGATCTACCGGGACGGCGGCGTCGCCAACATCGTCCGCAGCGACTATACCGGCGTCTCCAGCGAGATCTTCCGCAGTATCTCCCTCAAGCCCACGGACATCGACGGCGACGGCGTCACCGAGGTGCCCATGCCCGTGGCCCTGCCCAGCGCCGTCGAGGGCAGCGAGGAGGTCTACTGGCAGGTCTACTGGCGCAGCTACAACGCCAGAGGACAGGGGGAGGTGGCCGCCTCCACCTACCACAACACCGCCGAGGGCTGGTATCTGATGCTGCCCGACACTTGGGAGGGCCAGCTGGCGGTGCGCCAGGTCATCGGTGTGGACGAGCGGGGGACCATCTTCTCCCGCCGCCGGGGTGCCGGGGAGACGCCGGAGGATTTCCTCGGGATCTACACCATCACCGGCAGCAGCCGGGAGTACAAGGCGGTGCGCAACAACCGCTTTGTCCTCAAGCGCCAGTCCAGCACCATCTACTCCGCCGTATTCTTTGGCGAGGGGACGGACTGGTCCGGCACCATCAACCAGGAGGAGCTGAACCAGCGGTTCCGCCTGATCACACGGGAGTGGACGGCGGGGGTCAACTAATTCAAAAAAATGCGAGCATTTTTTTGAGGTTTTTTCGCTGGAGACGGCCGCGGCCGTCTCCAGCGAAAAAAGGACCAAACCGAGCGCGGTTTGCAAGGTGTTTTTCCGAAAACGCGGTTTCCGGAAAAACGATTCTTAGATTTTTTGCGCGGAGCCCAAACTCCTGCGGAGGGCTTTTCTCCGCACCGTTTTCGGCGGCGCGAACCGGGATATCATGACAGATAGAATGGGGGAGGGTACTATGCCTAAGAAAGTGCTTGTACTGGAGGACGAGTCCAGTATCCGGGGGTTTATTGTCATCAATCTGACCCGGGCGGGGTACGAGGTGATCGAGGCGGAGAGCGGGGAGGAGGCCCTGGAGCTGCTGGGGAGGCACACCGACGTGCGGGTGGCGCTTTTGGACATCATGCTCCCCGGTATCGACGGCTTCGAGGTCTGCCGGCGAATCCGGGCCACCAACACCTCCATCGGCATCATCATGCTCACCGCCCGCTCCCAGGAGATGGACAAGGTCACCGGCCTCATGACCGGCGCCGACGACTATGTGACCAAGCCCTTCTCCCCGGCGGAGCTCACCGCCCGTGTGGACGCCCTGTTTCGCCGGGCCGGCGGCGCCGTTGCCGCCTCCGGGGAGAACAGCGGCGAGATCAGCCAGCCCCCCTTCCTGCTGAACACCCGAAACCGGACCCTGGAGAAGAACGGGACCCGGGTCAAGCTGACGCAGGTGGAGTATTCCATCATGAAGATGTTCATGGAGAACCCCGGGAAGGCCCTCAGCCGGGAGGAGATCTTGGACCTGGTCTGGGGCCGGGACTACTTCGGCGAGCTGAAGATCGTGGACGTGAACATCCGCCGCCTGCGCCTGAAAATCGAGGACGACGCCCAGAACCCCATCTACATCACCACCATCTGGGGCTTCGGCTACAAGTGGGGATTTTGACGGGCTTCTCATTCCTGATTCCTAATTTGAAAGAAAAGGGGGCTCCGACGTCATGAAGCCACGAATCCAGGGGCTGCGCAAGCGGTGGCTGATCAACGCCATCGGGCCCATTCTGCTGGTGGCGGCGCTGGGCGTGGCGGTGTTCTCCGTGGGCATCGCCAACTACTACTATACCGGTATGCGCACCGGCCTTGAGACCCGGGCCAAGGAGTCCACCGACGCCTTCAACACCTACGGGATGAACAGCTACAACGAGTTCTACCAGATGGCCTACAGCTATACCGAGAGCTTCAAGGACCGGGACCAGCTTGAGCTCCAGTTTCTGAGCAGCAACGGCATGATCCTGGTCTCCACCTACGGCATCACCGCCGGCCTCAGCCCCGGCACGCAGGACATCACCGACGCCCTCTCCACCGGGGAGCCGGCCTACTACGAGGGGGCCGACCCGGCCACGGGGCAGAGCATCATGTCCGTCTCCGCCCCCCTCCAGTTCAACGGCCGGGTGGTGGGAGCCATGCGCTACGTGACCTCCCTGGACCGGGTGAACCGGGAGCTGCTGTTGAGCGTCCTCTTCTCCGTGCTGGTGGCGCTGATTGCCCTGGCCATGGTGTACTTCTCCAACATGGTCTTTATCAGCAACGTGGTGGAGCCGGTGGCGGAGGTCACCGCCGTGGCCAAGCGCATCAGCGGCGGCAGCTACGGTGTGCAGGTGGAGAACCACTACCAGGACGAGATCCGGGATTTGATCGACTCCATCAACGACATGTCCGCCAAGATTGCCCAGTCGGAGAAGGTGAAGAGCGAGTTCATCTCCTCCGTCTCCCACGAGCTGCGCACCCCCCTCACCGCCATCAACGGCTGGGGGGAGACCCTCCTGGCCGGGGACAGCAGCAGCGAGGAGCTCCACCGGGGCATCGGCATTATCTTAAAGGAGTCACGCCGCCTCACCTCCATGGTGGAGGAGCTGCTGGACTTCAGCCGTATGCAGGACGGCCGCTTCACCCTCCACGTCTCTCAGATCGACGTGCAGGCGGAGTTTGAGGACACCATCTACACCTACCAGGCCCTCCTCCGCCAGGAGGGGATCGAGCTGCGCTACGACGACACCGGCGCGGAGGTGCCCCTCCTCTCCGGCGACAGCGAGCGCCTGCGGCAGGTGTTCTGTAACATCTTGGACAACGCCAGCAAGCACGGCGGCGCCGGCCGCCGTATCGACGCTGCCCTCACCCTCAACGAGAACGAGGTGGTGATGCGGGTCCGGGACTACGGCCCCGGCATCCCCGAAGAGGAGCTGCCCTTTGTGAAGCAGAAGTTCTATAAGGGCTCCTCCAAGGCCCGCGGCTCGGGCATCGGCCTGGCGGTGTGCGATGAGATTATCCGCCTGCACAACGGGGAATTTTTGATTGAGAACGCCGAGGGCGGCGGCGCGGTGGTGAGTGTTGTCCTGCCGCTGGGAGGATAGCGGTGCCCGGCAGGGCACGATGCTTTGCGCCTTGCCTCCCTTGCTAAAGGGAGGGGGACCGCCGCAAGGCGGTGGAGGGATTCCACGCAGGGACTCTCCATAAACCCACCCGATAAACCCACCTGTAGGGGCCGGTGTCCTCACCGGCCTGCCCCACCGACGCCCCACCGCACTAAATAACCACCGAATCATCTTTCGTGTCAAGGGGGAAACTAAAAAAATGAAAATTGTCATGCCCGAAATGTCGTCCAGACTAAAGGAACTGCGAAAAGAGAAACAACTGAAGCAGCGGGAAATGGCCGCATTGTTGGAGTGTACAGAGCGCCATTACCAAAAAATTGAATATGGAGAAATCAATCTGCCCTCATTGGACGTGATATTTCTCGCCAACTATTTTGGCGTATCCACCGACTACCTGTTAGGCCTCTCCGACCACCGGGCCCGCCTGTAGCCCCCGCCCTCCCACCCCAATCAGAACAAACGTTGCGATATTTGACAACCTGTGCTATGATACCAATATAGCGATCAAAAAAATTTACCTCCCCTTTTTAGGAAAGGAAGAAACTACCCTCTATGGAAAAAGAAAAGACATTCCGCACCACCATCGGCGGACAGGCCCTGATCGAGGGCATCCTCATGCGGGGGCCGGAGAAGCAGGCCATCGTCGTCCGGGGCCCGGAGGGCCTTGTGGTCAAGGAGGAGCCCCTGCGGCTGATCCGGGACCGCTACCCCCTGCTGGGCCTGCCCCTGATCCGGGGGGGCGTCACCTTTTTGGACAGCATGTTCAAGGGTGTCAAAGCCCTGATGTTCTCCGCCGACTACTTCCCCGAGGAGGACTTGGGCGAGCCCTCCAAATTTGAGCGGTGGCTGGACCGGAAGCTGGGCAACGAGCGGATGGAGAAGATAGTGATCGCCCTGTCTGTGGTGATGGCGGTGGGCTTCTCGCTGCTGCTGTTCATGTTCATCCCCACCCTCCTCTCCGGGCTGGTGGAGACCTACCTCACCGACAGCACCGTCGTGCGCAACGTGGTGGACGCGGTACTGCGCCTGGCGATTTTTATGACCTATATGATCCTGGTCTCCCGGATGAAGGACATCAAGCGGGTGTTCGCCTACCACGGGGCGGAGCACAAGACCATTTTCTGCTATGAGAAGGGCCTGCCGCTCACCGTGGAGAATGTCCGGGTCCAGCCCAAGCACCACCCCCGCTGCGGCACCAGCTTTCTCTTCGTGGTGATCGTGGTGGCGGTGCTCTTCCACAGTGTGATCTTCGCCCTGTGGCCGGTGTCCAACGCCTTTGCCCGCATCGGCATCCAGCTGCTGCTGCTCCCCCTTGTGGTGGGCGTGACCTACGAGTTCAACCGCTACGTGGGGGGCCACGACAACCCCCTGACCAGCTTCCTGGCCCGCCCCGGCATGTGGATGCAGAACTTCACCACCAACGAGCCCGACGACAGCATGATCGAGGTGGCCATCGAGGCCATGAAGCGGGTAATCCCGGAGGAGAAGGGGAAAGATAAATGGTGAGTTTCGCTTGAAATCTGCGGATTTACGCTTCGCGTTCGCTTGAAATCTGCGGATTTCAAGCGAGGGGGGAATAAAGTTTTCGTTTGAAATCCGCGGGATTTCAAACGAGGATTTGATTGACGAGGGGGCTTTTTTTCGGGAAGCGGCGGGGCCGATTCCCGAAAAAAGGTTCAAACCGAGCGCGGTTTGCAAAGTGTTTTTCCGAGGACGCGGTCCCCGGAAAAACGATTTCAATTTTTTTCGCGCCGGAGGCGCGAAACTCTGCCGAGGGGTTCTTTGCGGCTGGGGCCACAAATTCGGCGGGGGTTGGGTTGTGTGTGAAGAGGGGGACAGAGAGTATTATGCCGACGACTTATAACGATCTGTATTTGGATATTCGCCGGGAGCTGAAGCGCGCCGGGATTGGGGCGGCCTCCCTGGAGGCCCGGGAGCTGGTCTGCTTTGGCAGCGGCAAGACCCGGGAGGGGCTGGTGCAGGATGGGCGGCTCTATGTCTCCGCCGAGGTGGAGGGGCGCATCCGGGAGCTGGTGGACCGGCATCTCTCCGGGGAGCCGGTGGCCTATCTCATCGGGGAGTGGGAGTTCTACGGCCTGACCCTGGACGTGTCCGAGGAGGTGCTGATCCCCCGCTCGGACACCGAGACCCTGGCGGAGGAGGCCATTGGCCACCTGCGTGGACAGGGGGGCTGCCGGGTGCTGGACCTGTGCGCCGGCAGCGGCTGCGTGGGCCTGGCGATAGCGGCCCACGTGCCGGAGGCCCGGGTGCTCCTGGGGGAGCTCAGCGAGAAGGCCGTGCGGATCTGCCGGCAGAACATCCGCCGCTGCCAGCTCACCGGGCAGGTGTCGGTGATGGTGATGGATGCCCTGCAAAAGCCCCTCGCCGCCATCGGGGAGTTCGACGCCATCGTCTGCAACCCCCCCTACATCCCCGACAGCGAGATCGCCTACCTGGACCCCTCCGTGCGGGACTTCGAGCCCCACCAGGCCCTGAAGGGCGGCGCGGACGGCCTGGACTTCTACCGCAGCGTGGCCTCGGAGTGGCGGGCGGTGCTGAAGACCGGGGGGCAGCTCTTCTTCGAGGTGGGCATCGGCCAGGCCGACGCGGTACTGCGCCTGATGCGCACCAGCGGCTTCGGGGACATCAACGTCACCGCCGACAGCCGGGGCGTGGCCCGCGTGGTCTATGGAACGCTGATAGAGACGATTTGACAGCACGCTGAGTACATATTTTCGGACACATCATTTGATAGAATACCTCCAGAAGGACCCCCGGCAGAGGGCCGGCGGTAAGACGAAAGACAGAAGGAGAACGGACTATGGCAGCGAAGAAGGACAAGAACACAGTGCCCACCCCGGCGGCGGTGCCCGCCTCGGGGAAGAAGCAGGCGCTGGAGACAGCGGTGCAGAATATTGAAAAGACCTTCGGCAAGGGTTCCATCATGCGCCTTGGGGACACCCTGAACACGGTGGCGGAGTCCATCCCCACCGGCTCTCTGGCCTTGGATCTGGCCTTGGGCATCGGCGGGGTGCCCAAGGGGCGTATTGTGGAGATCTTCGGGCCTGAGTCCTCGGGTAAGACCACCTTGGCCCTGCACATCGTAGCCGAGGCCCAGAAGCGGGGGGGCGAGGTGGCCTTCGTGGACGCCGAGCACGCCCTGGATCCCACCTACGCCCGTGCCCTGGGCGTGAAGATTGAGGACATGCTCATCTCCCAGCCGGACACCGGCGAGCAGGCGCTGGAGATCACCGAGGCTCTGGTGCGCTCCGGCGCGCTGGACGTGGTGGTGGTGGACTCGGTGGCGGCCCTGGTGCCCCGGGCGGAGATCGAGGGGGAGATGGGGGACAGCTACGTGGGCCTCCATGCCCGCCTCATGTCCCAGGCCCTGCGCAAGCTCACCGGCGCCATCAACAAGACCAACTGCGTGGTGGTGTTTATCAACCAGCTCCGCGAGAAGGTGGGCGTGGTCTACGGCAACCCGGAGGTTACCACCGGCGGCCGTGCCCTGAAGTTCTACGCCTCCGTCCGCGTGGACGTGCGCCGTGTGGAGGCGCTGAAGAGCGGCAGCGAGATCATCGGCAACCGCACCAAGGCCAAGGTGGTGAAGAACAAGATGGCTCCCCCCTTCCGGGAGGCGGAGTTTGACATCATGTACGGCGAGGGCATCAGCAAGGTGGGTGAGCTGCTGGATTTAGGCGTGAAGCTGGATTTAGTGCAGAAGTCCGGCAGCTGGTTCTCCATGGGGGAGACTCGCATTGGCCAGGGCCGGGACGCCGCCAAGCAGTACCTGAGGGATCACCCGGAGATTGCGGAGGACCTGGAGGCCGCCATCCGCCGGGACTTCTACAAGCTTATGAGCAGCCAGTCCAAGATCGCCGCCAAGGCCGCCGGCCGGGCCGTGGACGTGTCCGCCGAGGACTTCGACGACGAGGACGACGACGAGACCATCGACCATGCGGATTGAGACAATCAAGCCCTCCCAGCGGAAGAAGGGCCGGATCCTGGTGATCTTGGAGGATGAGACCATCCTCCGCGTCACCGAGGATGTGGTGCTCCGCTTCGGTCTGGTGAAGGGGATGGACATAGACGACGATACCCGGCAGGAGGTGGAGCGGGCCGCCGGCGCGGCCAGCGCCCGTGCCTCCGCCGCCCGGATGGTGGGCCGCCGGGCCCTCTCCAGGGAGGAGCTGCAGAGGAAGCTGATCCAGAAGGGCGCCTCAGAGGAGGACGCCTCAGACGCCGCCGACTGGCTGGAGGACATCGGCGCCATTGACGACGCCGGTTACGCCGCCATGCTGGCCCGGCACTACGGTGAGCGGGGCTACGGCCCCGGCCGGGTCCGGGAGGAGCTGCGCCGCCGGGGGATCGACCGGGAGCTGTGGGAGGACGCGCTGGCCGAGCTGCCGGAGCCGGAGGAGGCCATCGCCGCCTTCCTCCAGAGAAAGGCGGGGGACCTCAGCGACCGCCGGGAGGTGAAGCGCCTCACCGACGCCCTCCTCCGCCGGGGCTTCCAGTGGGGGGATATATGTAACGCCTTGCGGCGTTTCGATTAAAATTTTTTCGATTGAAATCTGCGGATTTCAATCGAGTGGGGAATAAGGATTTCGTTTGAAATCCTTGGATTTCAAACGAGGATTTGATTAACGAGGGGGCTTTTTCCGTGGAAGCGGCGGGGCCGATTCCACGGAAAAAGGATCGGGCCCAGCGGGGCCCGCAAAGTGTTTTTCCGAAAACGCGGTTTCCGGAAAAACGATTTTAGTTTATTTCGCGCCTCCGGCGCGAAACTCTGCCTACGGCTTTTGAACAGGAGAGGTACTATGGCTTACACAATATCCTTTGTTTCCCTGGGCTGTGCGAAGAATCAGGTGAACTGCGAGCAGATGATGGCCCTGTGCGCCGCCGCCGGGCACGCCCTCGCGGGGCCGGAGGACCCCTGTGACGTGTGCGTCATCAACACCTGCGGCTTTATCGACAGCGCCAAGGAGGAGGCCATCGCCGCCATCTTGGAGGCCGCTGGGCGGAAGGCCGCGGGGCAGGTGGGGAGGATTCTGGTCACCGGGTGCCTCTCCCAGCGATACCGGCGGGAGCTGCCCGAGGAGCTGCCCGAGGTGGACGGCGTCCTGGGCACCGGCAGCTACGGGGAGATCGCGGAGGCGGTGGACGAGGTGATGGCCGGGGGAAGCCCCCGGCGCTTTGGCGATATCCACGCCCCGGTGGAGGAGGGGGACCGTGTGCTGACCACGCCCCCCTACACCGCCTACCTGCGCATTGCCGAGGGGTGCGACAACCGCTGTGCCTACTGCATCATCCCCCAGCTCCGGGGCCGCTACCGCAGCCGCCCCATGGAGAACGTGGTGGACGAGGCCCGCGCCCTCAGCGAGCAGGGGGTGCAGGAGCTGATTGTGGTGGCCCAGGACATCACCCGCTACGGCACCGACTGGGACGGGCAGTATCACCTGAGCGAGCTGCTCCGCCGTCTGTGCCGGCTGCCCTTCCGGTGGATCCGCCTCCACTATCTCTACCCCGACGAGTTCACCGACGAGCTTATCGACACCATCGCCGGTGAGCCGAAGATTCTCAAGTACCTTGACATCCCCCTCCAGCACTGCAACGACGCCATCCTGCGCCGGATGAACCGCCGGGGGACCAAGGCGGAGGTCCTCGCCCTGCTGGAAAAACTCCGGGCACGGATCCCCGGCCTGGTGCTGCGGACCTCCCTGATCACCGGCCTCCCCGGGGAGGGGGAGGCGGAGCTCTCGGAGCTCTCGGACTTCCTCCGGGAGGTGAGGATCGAGCGGGCAGGTGTGTTCCCCTTCTCCCCGGAGGAGGGCACCGCCGCGGAGCGGATGGAGGACCGGGTGGACGCCGACGAGGCGTCGCGCCGGGCGGAGCTGCTGGTGGATATCCAGTCCCGGATCATGGACGACTTCAACGACAGCCGCTTGGGCGACGTGATAGAGGTCCTGTGCGAGGGCTTCGACGGCCAGTCCATGAGCTATATGGGCCGCAGCTACGCCGAGAGCATCGACATCGACGGCCACATCTACTTCACCGCGGACCGGAAGGTGGCGCCGGGGGAGTTCGTCCCCGTCCGGGCCACCGGCGTCATGGACGGCGAACTCACCGGCGAACTGGTGGAGCCGTAATGGGGGAGCTGCGGAGCCTCCCCGGCGTGGGGGAGCGGATCGAGCGGACCATGGAGGCCGTGGGTATCCACGCCGTCGCCGACCTCATCGGCCAGGACCCGGAGGAGCTGTACCTCCGGGAGTGCGCCTATAAGGGCTATACCGAGGACCGGTGCGCGCTGTACGTCTGGCGCTGCGCGGTGTACTGCGCCGCCCACCCGGAGGCGCCGCCGGAGCGGAGGAAGTGGTGGAACTACCAAGACCATTCCCCCTTCCTGCGAGAACAAGAAGAAAACGAGGAGAACAGACCATGAACCTGCCCAACAAGCTGACCATCCTGCGGATGGTGATGATCCTGCCCTTCCTGCTGGTGCTGTACTTGGACGTGCCCCACGCGGCCTACTGGGCCCTGGCCATCTTCATCCTGGCCAGCCTCACGGACATGGCCGACGGGAAGATCGCCCGGAAATATAACCTCATCACGGACTTCGGCAAATTCATGGACCCCCTGGCGGACAAGATGCTGGTGACGGCGGCCATGGTCTGGTTCGTGGAGCAGGGCCGCATGGCCGGCTGGATGCTGCTGATCGTGCTGGTGCGGGAGTTCGGCGTCAGCGGCCTTCGGATGGTGGCCAGCGACAAGGGCCGGGTTATCGCTGCCGGCTGGTCGGGGAAGGTGAAGACCGCCGCCACCATGGTCTGCCTGTGCCTGATGCTGTTGAGCAGCTACTCTCTGCGAGAGCTCGCCTGGCTGGACACCGTCTGCGTGTGGGTGATCACCCTGACCACCCTGTACTCCGGGGCGGAGTACTTCCTCAAAAACCGGGATATCCTCAGCGACATGTGAGCGCCATGGAGAACCGGTACTGGGAGGACCTCCAGCCCCTCCGGATTCCCTCGGGCTGGACCGTGACCCTCCACAAGCTGGAGCGGGGGGAGCCGGCGGAGCTGCCGCCGGAGGACAGGGCGTGGCCGCTGTGCTATACGGAGGACATCCTCCAGCTCCACGCCGACCTCAGCCGCCGGCGGGACCACCGGACACAGCGGCAGCGTATCACCATCGACTTGGGCTGGTATCCCGACGGAGAGCCCGCCGGGGCCTTCCGCCTTGTGGCGGTAATCGACAGCGACTGGGAGCACCCCCTGCTGACCTTCACCTCCCGTAGCAAGGCGGCGGTGGTGGAGACCTTGGAGCACTGGCTCCACTGCGAGCTGATGCCGCCCCGATACATCGAAAACGCGGCGGCCTTCCGCCGAAGTATCCCCGCCCAGTGGCGGACCCCATAAGGAGGGAGCAAGAGTGAGCGCGCGCAGAATGGTCCGCTTAGAGGAGATTGACTTTCCCAACGCCCATTTCTGGGCCTACTTCCTCTCCACCAGTTACCCCAACGCCCTGTTGGAGGAGACAGACCAGACCATGTATGACATAGTGGGGCAGGTCCTGCCGGTGGATGTCCGGTGGACGGACGCCTTCACCCAGTACTACGACGGCGTCATCGAGGAGCGGGACGGCTATTTGGACGCTCCCACCACCTTGGAGACCCCCTTGGACGGCGGCGACACGCTGAAGATCGAGTTCCACCCCGGGGACACCCTCTTTTTCCTCGGTGACACCGAGCTGGGCAGCACCGGCCCCCATCATCGGACCGGCACGTTGCCCTATAACCGCCTGAGATCCCTGCTGTCCCTGCCGGACGGACCACTGCTGTTCCAGCTCCTGCTGCCCATGGCCCGCCTGACGCCGGAGGAGGCGGTGGAGCTCCGCCCGCTGCTGGGGGAGCACTTCACCGCCATGGGCATCCCCCCGCCGTCCCATCCGGCGCTGACGGAGTGCCTGATCTCCGGCCTCGCCGATTGACACCAGACCGCCGCCGCGCGGCAAAAAAGCGCAAAAAGAGGAGGGCCTTTTGCCCCTCCTCTCAGCTTGTCAAAAAACCAAAAGGTTTTTTGACAAGCTGAGGGCAAATTTCGACCGCGGGCCGAAATTTGTCGCTGCGGCGGGTTGATTTAACGCGAAAGGAACCCTTCTTGGGTTCCTTTCACACTATCCTCCTTACCGCCAGCACACCCAGCCGTCTTTTTTGACAGTCTGAGAGGAGGGCCTTTTGGCCCTCCTCTCAATCTATCCCGCCATCTACGCCGCCTGCATCATGATCCGTACCACCAGTAGGCAGATCACCAGCAGCGCCGCGCCGAACAGCACATTCCCCACATGGATTTTCCGCCGCGTCTCCCCATCGGGCAGGGCGGGCAGCAGGTGGAGCCGCCTGAGCCCGTTGTTCACCGGCTGATAGAGCAGCAGCGTCAGCGCCATGTTGAGCCCGCCCTTCAGCAGGTTGAAGGGCAGGATCACCGGCAGCAGCATCCCAGCCACCATCTCCCGGGTCATGTTGGGCTGATAGAGGGGCGTCACCAGATAGTTCCACACCAGCATCACCGCCGTCAGCGCCACAACGCCCACCGCGAGGCCAACGACGGCGCTTTTCAGCGTCCGAAAACGGCGGTAGATCCAAGCCGCCGGACAGACGAAAGCCACCGAGGCCAGCACATTCATGATAAACCCGATGATGCCGCTCTGTCCCACGGTGAACATCTCAATCAGGCTCACCACCAGACACATGGCCCCCCCGGCCGTGGGGCCGTAGAGGAAGCCGCCGATGACCAGCACCACGCTCTTTGGATCGTACTTCAGGTAGGGGGCGGCGCCGATCAGGGGGAAGCGGGTCACCACGGTGACGATGTAGGCCAAAGCCACCAGCATGGCCATGGTGGCCAGCTTGCGGGTGTCCACCCGGCTGGCCGTAAGGGTTTTTGCTTCTGTTGACATAAAAAAATCTCCTTTCCAACACCCAATTCGCCTTACAATGGTGCCGCAAAGGAGCCTGTCCCTCACGTCTTCTTCCATCCAGACTATACTGTCGGTACCGGAATCACACCGGTTCATGCGGCACGCCGCTCGAGGACTTTACCTCCGGTGGGGACTTGCACCCCGCCCTGAAGACGATATTCGGTTGTGATAAGACCATTATACGCATCCCGCCGCAAAATGCAAGAGGAAGTTTCCTAAAAATCCGCCCCGGACCAGAGCATGAGATGTTTTTATCACATCCCCCCTTGACAGCGCCCTGAGGATGTGATATATTTGTCATGTTGAGAGATAAATACATCACATCTCTCCGATAGAAAGGAGCGTCACTATGTCAAAGCGTCTCAAAACCGGCCTGATTCTTGCCGGCGCGGCCTGCGCCCTGCTGCTGGCGGCGGCCAGCTGGTACGCCGTCACCTGTCAGGAGGGCCGCTTGGTCTACCCCATGGATTTCTCTGTCTACACCTTCCAAGCCGGGGACCTGCCCATGTGGCTTGCCATAGGTGCGCTGTGGCTGTACGTGCTGGTGCTGTCGGCGCTGCTGCTCCGGGCCCTCTGGCGCGGCAGGCGCAGCCCCCAGCGGTTCACCCGGACACTGAACCCCAGGCTGGGCCTCCTGGGTTTTTTAGGTTTCGCCGGCTTTTTGGGCTTCTGGACCTACCTCATGGGCCAGATCTTCCCCTTTGCCTTCTTCACCTTCTTTGGTTTCTTCGGCTTCTTCTACGAGGGGAAGCTGTCCCACACCATGCGGGACGAGCGGTACTGCGAGGAGCAGAAGGAGGCCCAGCTGCGGGCCTGCCGGATCGGCTTTACCCTGCTGTTTCTCCTGATGGTCATAGCGGGGCAGGGCCGGGCGGCGGCGCGGACCGGGGCGGTCCTTCTGGCGGGCCTGGGCTTGATCCTCGGGACTACGCTGTTTCTCAGCGAGTATTTTCTCTACCGTCTGGACCGGGACGACCCTGTGGGCGGCGAGGAGTAGGCCATGTTCACCTGCCATCTGAAGAAGTACCGCCTGAGCAAGGGCCTGACCCAGGAGCAGCTGGCCGACATGGTGGGCGTCCGCCGGGAGACCATCATGCGTTTAGAGAAGGCCCAGTACAACCCCTCGCTGAAGCTGGCTATCGACATCTCCCGCGCCGTGGAGGCCCCCATCGAGGAACTTTTCCAGTTTGATTAGGCTTTTGCGAAAACACCTGTTGTATGGCAAGAATTTTTCACGCGGCACAGCGGAGAGGGAGCCGCCGGTCGGGCGTTTTGACATGTTTCAGACGGGACATGGGGCCGCGCCGGCGGGATTGCAAAAATAGACAACGCATGTCCCCCCAAACGGCTTGCACACCCCGCCGCCTGCCGGCTATAATACCACCATGGATACTTTTATTTTGATTGTCAATCTCATAGGCACCGTGGCCTTCGCCGCCTCCGGGGCCATGATCGGGCTGCGCAAGAACATGGACATCTTCGGCATGTGCATCCTGGGCCTCACCACCGCCACCGGCGGCGGGGTGATCCGGGATCTGATCCTGGGCCTGACGCCGCCCATGGCCTTCCGGGATCCCACCTCCGCCACGGTGGCGCTGGTGGTCTCGGCGGTGTTCTTCGCCCGCCGGGTGCGCCGCCTGCTGATGCACAACCCGGAGCACTACCGGATCCTCCTCTTCTGGATGGACGCCCTGGGCCTGGGCGCCTTCACGGTGATCGGCGTGGAGCTGGCCTACCAGCGGGCCATGGAGCCCACCTTCTTCCTGCTGGTATTCGTGGGCGTTGTCACCGGCGTAGGCGGCGGCGTGATCCGTGACCTGCTGGCGCAGGAGGTGCCCTACATCTTCGTCAAGCACGTCTACGCCTGCGCCTCCTTGGCCGGAGCGATGCTCTGCGCCGGCCTGTGGCGCTGGGCGGGGAGCATGGCCGCCATGCTGGCTGGGATGGCGACCGTGGTCCTGATCCGCGTGCTGGCGGCCCACTACCACTGGAACCTGCCCAAGGCAAAGCAGTAGCGCAAAGCCCCCCAAGAGCTGACAGACGCCCTCCCCGGCGTCCTGTCAGCTTTTTTGAATATTTTCCCCCTTTGGTTTGTTACAGGTCATTTAGGGGCAACCTGTAACAACCTGCCCCGCACAAACCACAATCAAAAAACCGGATTTCGCTCGAAACAAGCGAAATCCGGTTATTTTTTCGTCCAAATCCTGTTACAAGAAGTATACAACCTGTAACA
>JAAWSV010000055.1 GCA_022801715.1 Oscillospiraceae bacterium | reverse complement strand
CTCCCGCCGCCGAAGATAAAGGACCCGAAGAGATCCCCCAGATCCCCGAAATCGAAGTCCCCGAAGCCGCCGCCGAACCCGCCGCCGCCGGCCCCGTAGTTCGGGTCCACCCCGGCGTGTCCGAACTGATCATACCGCCCCCGCTTGGAGGCGTCACTGAGGACCTCATAGGCCTCATTGACCTCCTTGAACTTCTGCTCGGCCTCCTGATCCCCCGGATTCAGATCCGGATGATACTTTTTCGCCAGCTTCCGATAAGCCTTTTTGATCTCATCCTCCGAGGCCCCCCGGCCGACCCCGAGGACCTCATAATAATCGCGCTTTTGTTCAGCCATGACTCTCCTCCGTTGCGTCAGGCGTCAGGAGCGGGGAGTGAATGAGTCCGGCTCCCGCCGGACAATCTCACTGTGCCGGCAGAGAGCGCAAGCCTGCACTTCTCCCCAAACATAGGCACCCCATGCTCTCCGCTCCAAAAATTCCAAATCCGCCCTCACGCCTGACTCCTGACTTCTGCCTAAAATGACGCCTCAATGGGGCGGGGAAAAATCCCCGTCCCATTGATCGTCCGTTCTTACTTCTGCTCCTCGTCATCCACGACCTTGTAGTCCGCGTCGTAGAACTGCTGGCCGTCGCCGCCGGCGGACTGCTGGCCGCCCATGTCCGGGCCGCCCTCGGCCCCCGGCTGGGGCCCCGCCTGCTGATAGAGCTTCTCGCTGACGGCGTAGAACGCCTGCTGGAGCTCGTCGGTGGCGGCCTTGATGGCGGCGGTGTCGTCGCCCTTCAGGAGCTCCTTCAGCTTGTCGATGCCGCCCTGGACCTTCTCCTTGTCCTCGGCGGAGAGCTTGTCGCCCATATCGCCCAAGGCCCGCTCCGCCTGATAGACCATCTGGTCGGCGCCGTTGCGGATTTCCACGCCCTCCTTGATCTTGGCGTCCTCGGCGGCGTACTGCTCCGCCTCCTTCACCGCCTTCTCAATGTCCTCCTTGGACATGTTGGTGGAGGAGGTGATGGTGATGTGCTGCTCGGTGCCGGTGCCCAGGTCCTTGGCGCTGACCTCCACAATGCCGTTGGCGTCGATGTTGAAGGTCACCTCGATCTGGGGCACCCCCCGCCGGGCGGGAGCGATGCCGTCCAGGTGGAAGCGGCCCAGGCTCTTGTTGGCGCTGGCGACCTCCCGCTCGCCCTGGAGCACGTTGACCTCCACGCTGGTCTGGTTGTCCGCGGCGGTGGAGAAGATCTGGCTCTTCCGGGTGGGGATGGTGGTGTTGCGCTCGATGAGTTTGGTCATCATGTTGCCCTGGGTCTCGATGCCCAAGCTCAGGGGCGTCACGTCGAGGAGGAGGATGTCCTTAACCTCCTTGTTGAGGACGCCGCCCTGGATGGCCGCGCCTAAGGCCACGCACTCGTCGGGGTTGATGCCCTTAAAGCCCTCCTTGCCGGTGATGCCCTTCACCGCCTCCTGCACCGCGGGGATGCGGCTGGAGCCGCCCACCAGGAGCACCTTGGAGATGTCGCCGCGGTCGAGGCCCGCGTCGGACATGGCCTGGCGCACGGGGCCCATGGTGGCGTCCACCAGGTGGCTGGTGAGCTCATTGAACTTGGCCCGGCTGAGGGTCATGTCAAGGTGCTTGGGCCCGGTGGCGTCGGCGGTGATATAGGGCAGGTTGATGCTGGTGGAGGCCACGCCGGAGAGCTCAATCTTGGCCTTCTCCGCCGCCTCCTTCAGCCGCTGCATGGCCACCTTGTCGCCGGTGAGGTCCACGCCCTCGGTCTTCTTGAACTCCGCCGCCATGTAATCCATGACGCACTTGTCAAAGTCGTCGCCGCCCAGGCGGTTGTTGCCGGCGGTGGCCAGCACCTGGATGACGCCGTCGTCGATGTCCAAGATGGACACGTCGAAGGTGCCGCCGCCCAGATCATAGACCATGATCTTCTGGGCCTCCTCCTTGTCCACGCCGTAGGCCAGGGCCGCGGCGGTGGGCTCGTTGATGATGCGCTTGACCTCAAGGCCGGCGATCTTGCCCGCGTCCTTGGTGGCCTGCCGCTGGGAGTCGGTGAAGTAGGCGGGGACGGTGATCACCGCCTCGGTGACCTTCTGCCCTAAATAGGCCTCGGCGTCGGCCTTCAGCTTCTGGAGGATCATGGCGCTGATCTCCTGGGGGGTATAGCGCTTCTCGTCGATGGACACCTTGTAGTCGCTGCCCATCTCCCGCTTGATGGAGGCGATGGTCCTATCCGGGTTGGTGATGGCCTGGCGCTTGGCCACCTGCCCTACCATGCGCTCCCCGGTCTTGGAGAAGGCCACCACGCTGGGCGTGGTCCGGTTGCCCTCGGCGTTGGCGATGACGACGGACTCGCCGCCCTCCATCACGGCCACGCAGGAGTTGGTGGTACCTAAATCAATACCGATTACCTTAGACATGGTTGAATTCCTCCCAAATATATCAGAAAATTTTTTATAAACTGTTTATATTACTTCCGAACCAAAAAGTCGGAAGGAATATTTGCCACGCTTTGCGGTTGCCGCCGTAAACGGCGGCGAGCAAAGCGGCTTGTATTCAAATTTATTATTTTCGAATTTCTAATTCGGAAATCATAACTGCTCCCGCAGGTACTCTGCCCAAATGACGCACTCCCCGGTTTTGCCGTCCAGCAGGGAGGTAACGCTCCCCCAGGGGAAGTGCCAACCCCTTCTCCCGAGGCCGCTTTCACTCTCCGCCCCAAGGCGCTCTGTCAAAAGCCGGTTCTGCTCGAAGAAGGTCTCCTCCAGTCCGGCGCTCTCCCGCCGCTGGAGCCGGAGCTCCTCCACCGCGCCCTCCCGGGCGGTGATCTGAAGCCCCCAGGGGCGCTCCGCCCACCGGACGCCCAGCAGGTATACCACGGCGGCATCCGCGGTCACCCGCCGCACGCCCTGCAAGCACTCTATGCCCTCCCCGGACATCCCGGGGGTGACGGTGAGCCGGTCAAACCGGAACACGCCCTTCCGCAGCACGGCCGGTCAGTTGGCCACCTGCACAGTGGCGAAGCGGATCACCCGGTTCCCCAGCAGAAACCCCTTCTGGAACACCTGGGACACCACGCTCTCCCCCAAGTTCTCATCCTCGATGTGGAGCACCGCGTTGTGCCGCTCCGGATCAAAGGCCTCCCCCATGGGGTCGATCTCCGTGACGCCCAACTTCTCCAGCACGCCCTGGAACTGGTGGAAGATCATGACCATGCCCTTCTTGTGGACATTGTCCTCGTCCCCCTCCTGATTGGCGGCACGCTCCAGGTTGTCGTAGATCTCCAAAAACTTCACAATCGTGTCGATTTTGGCCTCCTGGTAGGTGCCCTCCTTCTCCTTCTGAGTCCGTTTTCTGTAGTTATCGTATTCCGCCAGCAGCCGGAGGTGCCGGTCATTGAGCTCGGCCATCTGTCCGGCCAGGGCCTCCATCTGCTCCATCTGCTCCCGCGTAAGGGTAAACGTCTCCGCCGCCTCAGTCTCCCCAGTCTCCTGGGCCTCGACGGCCTCCGCCTCCACAGTCTCCTGAACCCCGGCGGTCTCCTGGACCTCCTGGGCCTTTAGGCTCTCCGGCGTCTCAGACGGGTTTACGCTGTTCTCTTTATTCATCTGGTTCCTCCTCCTTTGGAGTGGGCAGCATATTCTCCTGCTTTCCAAACATTTTTGTCAATCCCTCGGCAAAGTAGCTGAGTCTTGCGGCCACGGTGGCGTAATCCATCCGCGTGGGCCCCACCACGCCCACAAGACCCCGCATATTGTCCCCGATATCGTAGCTGGCCACCACCACGCTGGTGTCCTTCAGCGCCTCGCTGACATTCTCCGGCCCGATCAGGATCTGCATGGACCGTCCGGCGGCGGGCACCGGCAGGTTCTCCGGGTTTTCCACCATGAAGCTCATCAGCTCATGGGCCTTGTCCGCGTCCCGGAACTCCGGCAGCTTCAGAATATTGTTGGCCCCGGCGGTGACCGCCCGGTTTTTCTCGCTGCCCTCCAGCACCTCCACGGCGTACTCCACCGCTAAATGCAGTGTCATAAACAGCGCCGGAGGCGTCTGCTCCGCCAGCGACATCAGCCGCTGGCTCATCTCGGCCATGCGCAGGTGGGCAAAGTGCTGGTTCAAAAGGACGGTCAGCGCGGCCAGCGCCTCCGCGTCCACATCCAGCTCCGTGTGGAGCAGGCGGCTCTTCACCCGGCTGTCCTCGGTCATCACCACGGCAATAAAGCTCCGCGGGTCCACACTGAGCAGATCAAAGCGCTGGATGGCCACCTCACTTTTCACCCCGGCCATGGCATAGGCGGGGTAGTTGACGATGGCGGCGGCCACCTGTCCGGCCTTGGAGATGACCCCATCCAGCTCCCGCATCTTCATCTGGAGCGCCTCATTGATCTGCTCCGTCTCCTGTAAGCTCAAAGCCCGCTGCTCCATCAGCTCATTGACATAGAGCCGGTATCCCTTAGGCGAGGGCACCCGCCCGGCGGAGGTATGGGGCTGTTCCAGATACCCCAGCTCCACCAGATCCGCCAGCTCATTGCGCACGGTAGCGGAGCTGACGCTGCTTTTCAGCTGCTGAGCAATCATCTTGGAGCCCACGGGCTCCGCGGTAGAGATATAGTGCTCCACGACCACCTTCAATATTTCCTTTTTCCGCGGCGTCAATTCCATAGAAGCACTCCTTAGCACTCCATCTTCCCGAGTGCTAAGGAGAATATAACACCGGAAAGCGGCCTTGTCAATGGTTTCCGCGCCGCGGGGAATGAACAATTTGTAAATTCAATCCCTGTAGGGGCGCACACCGTGCGCCCATTGGCAGCTTTGCCTTCTTACGGATGCGGCGTACCCCTTACGGGTATCGTGCGCCCGCCCCACCGACACCGGGACGCCCCCTCAATCCCGCCAAGGCGCGACGACCCGGCGCGCCGCCCCCCGTCAATCGAAATGCTTCGATAACCCCTTGTAGGGGCGCACACCGTGCGCCCGCCCGCCCCCCAACCGGGAAACCGCCGCCCCCCGTCCCCACATATCTCCCTCTCCCCCCACATATCCTGCTCTATACCCAAAAGGAGGCAACCCAAAGGAGGCAAACCCACTATGGACTGGAACTGGAAAGACCTGACCACCCGCGCCGCCGACGTCTTCGACCTGCCGGCGGACGTTATCGCCGCCCTGCCCCACATCGAGCTCATCGGGGACTGCCAGCTGCTGATGAACCGCCACGAGGGCATCCTCTCCTACAGCACCGAGCGCATAGACGTCAACGGCGGGGCACTGGTTCTGCGCATCATCGGGGAAAACCTAAAGCTGATGGCCATGACCGGCTGCGAGCTGCGTGTAAAGGGCAGGATCACCGCCCTGCAGCTGATCGGATAGGGGGGCGGTAACCATGCTGCAACAGGCGGTAAACTACTGGAAGGGCCACGTGACACTGCGCGTGGAGAGCGGCTTTCCCGAGCGCGTGCTGAACCTCTGCGCCGCCAGGCAGATCGCCTTCTGGGACCTCTGCTGGGAGACGCCCTTGTCCTTCACCTTCACCATGACCCGCAAGGACTTCCGGCGTCTGAAGAAGGCGGCGGAGCGGCTGAACTGCCAGCTCCAGGTGGTAGGGAAGGAGGGCCTGCCCTATCTCCTCCGGCGCTTTCGCCGCCGGTACGCCTTGGTGGCCGGTCTGGCCCTCTGCGCGCTGACGCTGTTCGTGGGTTCCTTTTTCATCTGGGACTTTGAGATCGAGGGCAGCGAGACCGTCCGGGAGGAGGAGATCCTGCGGGCCCTGGAGAAGTACGGCGTGGGCCTGGGCACCTTCGGCCTCTCCATCGACTCCGAGCAGCTGCGAAACCACATCCTCCTGGAGCTGCCGGAGCTGAGCTACATCGCCGTCAACGTCCGGGGCTGCCGGGCGGAGGTCCAGGTCCGGGAGCGGGTGTTTCCGCCGGAGATTGTGGATAAGCGCCGCGGCGGCAACACGGTGGCCAAAAAGGACGGCCTTGTCACGGAGATCCGCCCCCTGGACGGGGAGAAGCTGGTCCTCCCCGGCGCCACGGTGCGGGAGGGACAGCTGCTGATCTCCGGCGTCACCGACGACGAGCAGGCGGGGACCCGGTTCCTCCGTGGGATGGGGAAGGTCTACGCCCGGACCTGGTACGACCTGCGCTGCAAGGTGCCCCAGACCGTGCGGCGCAAGCACTACACCGGGGAGGAGCGCACCCGCGTGGCCCTCTGCTGGGGGAGCCGGCGCCTGAATCTGTACTGGGGCGGCGGCACGCCGGAGCACTGCGACAAGCGGGTGGAGCGGACGCAGCTGCGCCTGCCGGGGGACATCATGCTCCCTGTCACCCTGGTGCGGGAGACCCTGCGCTTCTACGAGGAGGCGGAGGAGCCCCGGAGCGCCGCCGAGGCGGAGGCGGCGGCCGCCGCCATGCTCCGGCAGGTGCTCCTCTCCGGCATGGAGGAGGGCACCGTGGAGCAGGAGCGCGTCACCACCGTCCCCTTGGACGGCAGCTACCTCACCGCGCTGCAGGCGGAGTGCCTGGAACAGATCGGCCGCTTCGTGGAGGTGCCCCGGGAGGAGGCCGCCCCTTAGCGGCGGCTATCCCCTTCAAAAGACAGGGGATAGCGGGAAAAATCCCGGAAATTCTATTGAAAGAATCAGAAAAATGGCGTATACTCGGGGGCAGAGAAGAGCGGGGCGCCGGTGGGCAGGCCCTTCACGGGCGCCCGCATTTTTTGGAACAAAGGAGAACCCGACTTGATCACACAGAAGATTGATTTGGATGTCATCACCCTCCAGGACCTCTTCGGCGTCACCGACGCCAACCTCCACGCCCTGGAGCAGGCCCTCGCCGTCTCCGTCGTGACCCACGAGGGGGCCGCGGAGATCCGGGGCGAGGACGAGGAGGCGGTGTCCCAGACGGCGGAGACCCTGCGCACGCTGGACAAGATGCGCCGCATGGGGGAGCCCATGAACGAGTTCGCCGTGTCCCGCGCCCTGGAGTTTGTCCGCTCCGGGGAGGCGGCGGCGGCGGTGGAGGCCATGCGGGACGTGATTGCCTACACCTACAGCGGCGCGCCGGTGAAGTGCCGCACCGTGGGCCAGCGGCGGTACGTCCGCGCCATGGAGGAGAGCACCGTGACCATCGCCATCGGCCCCGCCGGCACCGGCAAGACCTATCTGGCCGTGGCGGCGGCGGTGGCCGCGCTGAAGCGCAAGGAGGTCAGCCGCATTGTCATGTGCCGCCCGGCGGTAGAGGCGGGGGAGAAGTTAGGCTTCCTCCCCGGGGATCTCCAGACCAAGGTGGACCCCTACCTGCGCCCCCTCTACGACGCCCTGGACGAGCTTTTAGGCCCGGAGACCGTCAGCCGCTTCATGGAGAACCGCACCATTGAGATTGCGCCTCTGGCCTACATGCGGGGCCGGACGCTGAAGAGCTGCTGCCTCATCGCCGACGAGTGCCAGAACATGTCCCTGAGCCAGCACCTGATGATCCTCACCCGCCTGGGCGAGGGCTCCCGCATGGTCCTCACCGGAGACGTGACGCAGATCGACCTCCCCACCCCCGCCGACTCCGGCCTGGAGCGCTGCGCGGAGATCCTGACGGACTTAGAGGGCATCTCCGTGGTCCGCTTAGGCGGCGCCGACGTAGTCCGCCACCGCCTGGTGGGCCAAATCGTCAAAGCCTTCGAAAAAACCCGCCCCACCCCGCCAAAAGACCCCCCCGCACCCAGAAAAAGGAAACGAAAATAATTTTATTGCCCCATCCCCGCTGACGGGATGGTCCAATCACCCACCCCGCAGGGGCGCACATTGTGCGCCCGCTCCATCGTCTCCCCACCGCACCCCCGTCAAACCACCCCCGTAGGGCGCGACGACCCGGCGCGCCGGCGCCCCCCCACAAAAACCAAAAAGAGAGAACACACACCATGATCACAACAACCCAATGCACCCAGCTGCCCTACCCGACAGAACTGGTGTGGGACGTCATCACCAGCCTCACGGACACCTCCTGGCGCAGCGATATCGACAGCTGCCGCGCAACCGGCCCCCACACCTTCGAGGAGGTGGCCGGCGGCAGCGCCACGGCCTTCACCATCACCCATAAGACCCCCTGCGCCCACTATGCCTTCACCCTGCAAAACAGCGCCCTCACCGGACACTGGGAGGGCCGCTTTGCCTCCGACGGATCAGGGACGGCCCTCACCTTCACCGAGTCGGTGTCGGTCAAAAACCCCCTCCAGCGGCTGATGGCCCCGGCCTACCTCCGGCGGCAGCAGCGGCGCTATCTCCGGGACCTGACGTCCTACCTCCGCCGCCTGAGCCGCCACGTGGTCCTTATTGACAGCCAAAGCGAGGCCGAGGCGCCCCTGCTCCCCCTCCTCCGCCGGACCGTGGCGGTGGCCCTGGAGGCGGAGGCGGTGGAGGAGCCCTGCGAGATCAACATCCTCCTCACCGACGACAAGGGCATCCGCCAGACCAACCGGGAGATGCGCGGCGTGGACAAGCCCACCGACGTCCTCAGCTTCCCCATGTTCGACCTGACCCCTCCCGCCGGCCCCCAAAAGGCCCACCTCGACCCGGCCACCGCCCTGGTACCCCTGGGGGACATGTGTATCTCCCTCCAGCGAGCCAAGGCCCAGGCCAGGGAGTACGGCCACAGCTTAGAGCGAGAGACCGCCTACTTAGCGGTCCACTCCGTCCTCCACCTGCTGGGCTATGACCACGTAGACGAGGGCGCCCAGAAGCGCCAAATGCGCCAGCGCGAGGAGGAGATCATGAAAAAACTGAACCTACCCCGCTGAGGCAGAACCAAGAAATTTAGTATGCCCCCTCGGAACCCCAACACCGCCCCTTTTCCCGCAAGCCCCATGTAGGGGCGCACACCGTGCGCCCGCCCTACCGAAACCCATCGCACCCCCGTTAAACCCCACCCGTAGGGGCCGGTGTCCCCACCGGCCCGTCCCCCGACACCCACCGCACCCCCGTCAAACCGCCCCCGTAGGGCACGACGACCCCGGCGCGCCGCTCCCCCCGCACCGCCCCCTCTCCCGCAAGCCCCATGTAGGGGCGCACACCGTGCGCCCGCCCTACCGCCCCGCCCCACCACCAAAATAGGAGGCCCCACCATGAACATCACCATCAAAACCGGCGCGGAGCACATGGACGCGGCCAAAGTCACCGCCCTGCTCCAGCAGACCTACTGGGCCGGCACCCGCACCCAGGAGACCGTCACGGCCTCCATGTCCCACTCCCTGTGCTTCGGCGCCTTCCTGCCCGCCGGGGAGCAGGTGGGCTTCGCCCGTGTGATCACCGACCACGCCACCACCTACTACCTCTGCGACGTGGTGGTGGACCCGGCCTGCCGGGGAATGGGGGTGGGCTCGGCGCTGCTGACGGCAGTGACCACCCACCCCACCCTGCGCCCCCTGCGGGGCATCCTATCCACCCGGGACGCCCACAAGTTCTACCAAAAATTCGGCTTCACCGACGGCGCCCCCATGTTCATGCAGACCCCGATCCCCTTCTGAGACCAAGATGGACACCACCTACAAGGAGGCCTTTCAAAACCGCCTGCGCCATATCGCCCCGGAGGCGGACCCCTCCGCCCTCCATCTCCTGCCGGCGGACATTGGCCGCGCCGCCCTCCGGGAGATTTTAGAGACCGGCTGTCTCAGCCAGAACGTCGCCAACATCCAGCTGGCCCGGCAGGCCGTCGCCCTGATCGACCCGGACTGGCTCACCGCGGCCCTGCCGCAGGTGGTCCCCCAGTGCCTCTTCCAAGACCCGGACTGGCAGGAGTGGGAGCTCCGCCGCCTCTCGGAGATGCTGCAAGGCCCCTGCGCCGTCAGACAGCTCCCCGCCGCCTTCCGCTGGCTGACGGGGTACGCAAAGACCCTCCGCGGCCCGGAGGTGGACGAGGCCCTGCGGGAGATCTCCGGGGAGCTTGAACACGAATAGTTTTCTGTCGGACTGATTATACTGCGGGGAAATGCTCAAGCCCGCTGAACAAAAGAAAGTTGAGGATCAAACCCATGCCCATTACCAAGACCGCCATGATCACCATTGCCGGACGGCCCAACGTAGGGAAGTCCACCCTGACCAACGCCTTGGTGGGGGAGAAGATCGCCATTGTCTCCTCCAAGCCCCAGACCACCCGCAGCCGGATCTACGGCGTGGTAAACCGTGAGGACACCCAACTGGTCCTCCTGGACACCCCCGGCCTCCACAAGGCCCGGACCCGCCTGGGGGATTACATGGTGAAGGTGGTGCGCCAGTCCGTGGCGGACGTGGACGCGGTGTGCCTGCTGGTGGAGCCCATCGCCCACATCGGTCCCCCGGAGCAGGCCCTTATAGAGCGCATCCGGGAGGAGAAGCTGCCGGCGGTGCTGGTGATCAACAAGATTGACACCGTGGAGAAGGACGCCCTCCTCGCCGTCATCGCCGCCTACGCCGAGGCCCACAGTTTCGACGCCATCATCCCCCTCTCCGCCCAGCAGGGGGACGGGATGGACATCCTGATGAACCAGCTGATGACCTACGCGCAGGAGGGCCCCCAGCTCTTCCCCGACGGCATGACCACCGACCAGCCCGAGCGGCAGATCATCTCGGAGATCGTCCGGGAGAAGCTGCTGTGGTGCCTGGACAAGGAGATTCCCCACGGCACCGCCGTGGAGGTGACCAAGTTCTCCGAGCGGGAGAATGAGATCATCGACGTGGACGTGACCATTTATTGCGAGAAGGCCAGCCACAAGGGCATCATCATCGGCAAGCAGGGGGCCATGCTGAAGAAGATCAGCACCGCCGCCCGCCAGGATATGGAGCGCTTCATGGGCACCAAGGTCTACCTCGAGACCTGGGTAAAGGTCAAGGAGAACTGGCGGGACAATGTCAACTATATCCGCAGTTTCGGCTACGAGGACGCCTGAGCAATTCCAAATCGTCATATTATCTAACTTTATTACCCGCCGCACCCGCCTCCATCCCCTCAGATTTCCACACATACACCGCCCCCGCCGGGCCAAGCTAAGGGCACAGGGAGGTGGACGCATGGACGGCAGCTGGAACCTGTTTCGATCCACCGGAAATCCGGTATTTTATCTCTTGTACCAGGAGAGGCAGCGGGAGAACCCCCAGAAATAGCCCCCCGCCGGGGCCCAGCGCCGGCGGCAGGGGGGAGCGTGTGAAAGGAACCCCTTCGGGTTCCTTTCGCTTCAAATCAAGCCGCCCTGGCGGCGGCGAACCGACAGCGGGAGGTACATAGGAGATGGCCAGAGAGCGTCAAGTGGTCCGCGGGATTGTCCTGCGCAGTGTGGATACCAAGGAGGCGGACAAGATTCTCACCGTGCTCACCGCCCAGTTGGGGAAGGTGCCGGTGGTGGCCAAGGGGGCCCGAAGCCGCCGGAGCCGTGTCACCGCGGCCACGGAGCTCCTCAGCTACGCCGAGATGACCCTCTCGGAGAGCCGCGGCTACCAGTATTTGACGGAGGCCAGCCCCTTGGCCCACTTCCGGGGCCTGCGGCAGGACGTGACCCTTCTGAGCCTGGGGAGCTACTTTGCCGAACTCACCGACGCGGTGAGCTATGAGAACATCCCGGCGGAGGATGTGCTCTCCCTGCTTCTCAACGCCCTCTACGCCCTCAGCGAGCTCCGCCGCCCCCAGCTGCTGGTGAAGGCGGCCTTTGAGTGCAAGCTGATGGCCCTCTCCGGCTTCGAGCCGCTGCTCACCGCCTGCGCGGTCTGCGGCGCGGCGGAGCCTGCCGCACCCACGTTAGATGTGAGCTCAGGCCTGCTCCGCTGCGGGACCTGCCCCAAGAGCGGGGGCCTGAGCGTCCCCCTGACCCCGGCGGTGCTGGCGGCCGTGCGCTACGTGCTCTACGGGGACCCCAAGCGCCTCTACTCCTTCTCCCTCCCCCCCGAGGAGCTGACGATACTCTCCCAGGCGGCAGAAACCTACACAGCGGCCCAAATAGAGCGCAGCTTCCCCACCCTGCGCTTCTACCACACCCTCACCGCCCCCCCAACACCGGGATAATTCCTCACCCCCACCGCACTCCCTCCACCAACCGAAATACTTCGCTATACCACCTGTAGGGGCACACACCGTGCGCCCGCCCTACCGTCCCCCACAGTACTCCCAACACCCTACCCCCGTAGGACGCGACGACCCCGGCGCGCCGTCCCCCGCCAATCGAAACACTTCGCTATACCACCTGTAGGGGCGCACATCGTGCGCCCGCCCTACCGTCCCCCACCGCACTCCCAACACCCTACCCCCGTAGGACGCGACGACCCCGGCGCGCCGTCCCCCGCCAATCGAAATGCCTCGCTATACCACCTGTAGGGGCGCACATCGTGCGCCCGCCCTACCGTCCCCCACAGCAGTGCAGCCAACGGGAATTCAACCCAAGGCTTACTACGACGCCAAAACGAGGAACAGCATATGGAAGAAAACTACAACACTCGCATCAAGCAGGCGGTTCGGGCCGTACTGAAACCCAAAGGGCTGCTCCAGAAAGGTTCTGCCCGAATATGGATAGATGATAATGGTTGGTTTTTCACGGTTGTGGAATTTCAGGGCAGCTGGTGCGACCGGGGGAGTTATCTGAACATAGGGATGCAGCATCTGTGGAACGATTGGGAATACTTGTTTCCCGTATGCGGCACACGGGAAGCCAGAGAGGGAACATGGGTCGGATATAAAGGAAACCCGGAGCTTTTCTCGCAAGAGATTACCTCTTTAGCAGAAACTGCGCTGGAACGAGTTTTAGCGTATCGGACACTGGCGGACCCAGAAACAGCCAAAACAAAACCTCTTGTAAGCAGTGTCATTGCGCCTTTCTGGCCTGCATGGAATCAGTTTATGACTGCCGCGCTGGCAGGGGACATCCCCTTGTGCCTGGAGCTTGCGTCAAAAGTCCGTTGGGCGCTGGGTCGTGTCCCAATAGATGGGGCAGAAGAAATGTTGACGCAAATTTTGTCCCTTCTGGACGAGCCGCAAAAAATCCATGCGTATATAGTAGACAGGATTACTGCGCAGCGACTGTACTGGCGGAGTAAGCCCGGATTGAAACGTTTACCCGTTCATCCAGAATATGGTTAATATTTCCATAACAGCACTGTACCATAACCTCCAGCCTGTCCTACAGATAAAAAAGCTGAACCAGGGCGGCGGGGCCGGTGTCACCCGTCCCGCCGCCCTGCCTTGTCCCCTCCACATCCCGTGCCCTGCGGAGCTGTTCCTACCGCTCCTGCCACAAAATGCCGTACCGCTCTCCGCGCCCAAAACACCCCTCACAGGCCGCCACACCCCCCTCCGCCCCCCTCGCGTGCAACCAGGGGGCATTTTTTCGCGTTTTTTTCGCCATTTTTCACGGTTTCCCCCGCTTTTTTCCCGTTCCCAGCGCCCCCCTTTTTTCCATTTTCGGAACATTTCAGAGCCATTCGCCCTTACTGCCCCGCCCCCTGCAATCCTCCATTGACACCCCACCACTCCTCCTTTATAATGATAGAATAACCCACCAAATCAAGGAGGTAACGCCATGAGAGGACTCACCTCGTCTGTCACGGACATCCGCAAAAAGGTATTCACCGAGGTCGCCCGCCTGGCCTACGACGGGGACTACGACCGCATGGAAAAGCTCCCCTACATCATCGTCCCCGGAGAGACCGCCAAGTACCGGGAGTCCATCTTTTTAGAGCGTGCCATCGCCGGGGAGCGGGTACGTCTGGCCATGGGACTGCCCCTCCGGCCTGTAGATCAGCACTCTGTCCTCTCCGAGGGTGTCACGGAGAGCGCCGTGGCGGAGAAGTACTACGACCCGCCCCTTATCAATATCATCAACTACGCCTGCCACGCCTGTCCCACCAAGCAATACCGGATCACCGAGTACTGTCAGGGCTGCTTGGCCCGCTCCTGCCATCAGGTGTGCCCCAAGGACGCCATCCGCTTTGTCAACGGCAAGAGCTTTATCAAGCAGGACCAGTGCATCAAGTGCGGCAAGTGCGCCGAGGCCTGCCAGTACAACGCCATCATCAAGCTGGAGCGCCCCTGCGTGAAGGCCTGCGGCATGGACGCCATCGGCGTGGACGACCAGGGCCGGGCCAAGATCGACTACGACAAGTGCGTCTCCTGCGGCATGTGCCTGGTAAACTGCCCCTTCGGGGCCATTGTGGACAAGGGTCAGATCTTCCAGCTGATCCACTCCATCAAGCGGGGAGACCGGGTGGTGGCCATTGTTGCCCCAGCCTTCCTGGGGCAGTTTGGCCCGGAGGCCAGACCTGAGCGCCTCACCGCCGCCATGCGCCGCCTGGGCTTTGACAGCGTGGTGGAGGTGGCTGTGGGGGCGGACCTCTGCGCCATGGAGGAGGCCAAGGACTTTATTGAAAATGTGCCGGAAAACCAGCCCTTCCTGGCCACCTCCTGCTGTCCCGCTTGGTCGGTGATGGCAAAAAAGACCTTCCCCCAGTTCAAGGACTACATATCCATGGCACTGACGCCCATGGTGCTCACCGCCCGGCTCCAGAAGAAGAAGGACCCCAGCTGCCGGGTGTGCTTCATCGGGCCCTGCGCCGCCAAGAAGCTGGAGGCCAGCCGCCGGACCATCCGCAGCGACGTGGACTTTGTGCTGACCTTTGAGGAGCTTCAGGGGATGTTTGAGGCAAAAAAGGTCCACTTTGTGGACATTCCGGCGGAGGAGGAGGTTCCCCTCAGCGAGGCCACCGGCGCCGGCCGGGGATTTGCCGTCACCGGCGGTGTGGCCGGGGCGGTGGTGGACGCCATCCACCACCTGCAGCCCGACCGGGAGGTAAAGGTGGTCAGTGCCGAGGGCTTGGACAACTGCCGGAAGATGCTGATGGTGGCCAAGACAGGGAAGTACGACGGCTATCTGCTGGAGGGCATGGCCTGTCCCGGCGGCTGCGTGGCGGGGGCCGGGACGATCCAGCCCATTGCCAGGTCCTCAGCGGCCATTGCCAAGTATAAAGAGGCGGCGCCTCTTCAACACGCCTTTGATTCGGAGTATCAGGCGGAGCTGCCGGGGTTGGAGGAATAGGGGACGGGGGTTTCGCCCCCGGGCGACCTACTTTTCTCGCGCGAGAAAAGTAGGCAAAAGCGCGCTTAGGTGTCCGCTCAGGCGGGCTTTAGCCCCCCGCAGGGGGGCACAGCCCTGATTCGCTACCCCCTAAGAACCCCAAGATGCGCCCCCCTCGATAGACCAGTGCTTACCCAATCTTGACGCCCCAACGCGGCGGCGGTTACTCTCGCAGAGCAAAAGGTATCCTGAGAGCGCCCCTCCGTCTTTAGCCCTATGATAAACCGCCGCTGCCGCTCTGCCTGCCTCGCCACGACTTGCCCCCGAAACTTGATGGTCGTTGCGCTGGCCCGGTGCCGCAAATGCCGCCGTACTCGTTGGTAGATGCGCACTTTGGGGGTACTGCGGGCTAAAGCCTCCCTTGCTAAAGGGAGGGGGACCGCCGCAAGGCGGTGGA
>JAAWSV010000054.1 GCA_022801715.1 Oscillospiraceae bacterium | reverse complement strand
CCGGCTACGGCACCGAGGATATCGGCCGCATCGGCACCCAGCAGAAGTTTTTGATGACGGTGGCCAAGCAGATGCTCTCCAATTTGGACCTGAAGTCCATACAGGCCTACGCCGCGGTATTTATGAACTACGTAAAGACCGATCTCACGGTGGGGAATCTGGTGTGGATGGGGGAGATCGCGCTGGGGGCCGGGATGGACAACATCCGGTTCTACACCCTCCCCGGCGACGGCTCCGGCTACTACAAGAAGGTCTCCTACTACATCCTCTATCCCGACCAGGTTCTGACGCTGGTTAACGACAGCTTTAACCCGTATCATGAGCCGCTGACCATGGAAAACCTGCATATCCTGAGCCCCAAGTCCTGACATATGGCGGGGGCTGGCACGTCCGCCCCTTCCGCCCCGTCAGAGGGGTACTCCCCGCCCTCTGACACCCCTGTGAGGTTCACCGCTTATGAAAAGACATCTCACCGCCCGGCTGCTCTGCCTGCTGCTCTGTCTGGCGCTGTGCAGCGGCCTTACCGTCCACGCCGTGGACCGCCCCGCCGCTTTCACGCCCTCCACCGCCTATGACGGGCGGTTCTTGGACGTGAAGGAGACGGACTGGTTCTACCCCAATGTGGCCACCCTCTTCTCGCTGGGACTCACCCGGGGGAAGACGGCGGACCTCTTTGGCGTGTATGACAACATCTCCGTCAAGGAGGTCATCGGCTTTGCCGCCCGGGTGCGCAGCCTCTATTTCTACGGCGACGCGGAGATGGGGGCCATGTACTACGTCCCCGAGGAGCTGGATGAGGAGCTGTGGTATCTGCCCTATGTCCTTTACCTCAAGAGCGACGGCGTCCTGGACGACTCTCTGGACGGCCGGATGGATCAGGCGGCCAGCCGGTCCCAGACCGCCCATCTGGCCGCCCGCGCCCTGCCAGCGGAGCTGTTCCTCCCCATCAATGACGCGGTGGTCTCCGTGGGGTACGCCACCCACGCCTTCATCCCCGATGTGGACGAATACACCCCCTACCAGCGGGACATCCTCCAGCTCTATAAGTGGGGGGTCGTGTCCGGCTCCGATGAGATGGGCCGCTTTTTCCCGGATGAGCCCATCACGCGCAGCGAGTTCTCCGCCCTCCTCACCCGGCTTACCGACCCCGCCCTGCGGGTAGTTTTGGACTGGGATGTCTCCGCCTACTACAGCGCCAAGGCCAAGACCTACGCCGACCTTGTCACCCCGGGGACCTACCGCCGCAGCCACGACCTCAACGATCTGACGGCCATCGACAGCAACATTCGCTACATGCTCTCCGACGGCGCCAGCACCATCTCCCTGCAGCTGACAGAGGAGAAGGTCAATGAGGCCATGGTCTCCGCGCTGATGGAGAACTACCTCACCACCATCCGCAAGTACATCGAGCAGGGCTACAACGCCGTCTCCTGCTCCTATAACGGCGGTACCAACCGGGTGACCATGCGCTTTTACAGCAGCCTCTTCTCCGACGGCGCCTTTGCCACCGCCCGCTCCCGGACGCTGAGTGAGGCGATCCGCATCCATGACCAGCTCTGGGCCGACGGCGTCATTACCTCCGACATGAGCCAGCGGGAGAAGGCCTATGCCTACTACGACTACATTTGCAGCCACTGCACCTACGACTACCAGGCGGTGGACAACTCTATCTCCCACAGCGCCTACAGTCTGTTTTTCAACGGAACGGCCGTATGCGACGGCTACACCGCCGCCTACAACCTGCTTTTGAAGCTGGAGGGCATCGACTGCACCACTTGGTCCACAGAGAGCCACATATGGACGGTGGCCACCTTGGATGGCCAGACCTGTCACATCGACACCACTTGGGGCAGCCAGTCCCCGGCCGTCCGCGGCAGCTATTTCGGCATGACGGAGAGGGAGTCCCTCTCCCGGTTCTGAGAAACTAGGCCAATCAACACACCGCTTTGCAGAGGAGGAACGCCATATGTACTTTGCCTACGACCCCGCCCGGGGAATCCAAGTGGACGAGCCCTACCGGCGGGTGATGGTGCCCTATATGATGCCCGATACCGCCTCATGTCCCATCGACTTCTCCGTCCACCTCACCGAGTGGGAGCCCGGCGGGCAGGTGGATGAGCACTGCCATGAGGGGGCCATGGAGGTGATGTACTGCGTCTCCGGCCACGGGACGGCCTCTGTCAACGGCCAAGCTTACGACCTGACGGAGAACTCCATGATCGCGGCGGCGCCCGGGGAACGGCACTGCATCAAAAATACCGGGGATACCCCGCTGCGGTGCCTGTGTATCTTCTCCCCGCCCACCACGGCGGAGGAGCTCCGCCGCCGGGCCCAGTCCGCTGTGGACGCCAGCCAGGAGGGCGGCCGCTGATCCAGACAGCCTATATATGACGACAGGGGGCACAGCTTTTAGCTGTGCCCCCTGTTTTTGGGGTGCGGGGTTTTTCGCCAGACGTGGGCGCCGCTGGGCGGGATGGGGGGCTACTTGGCCTGCTTGATGGAGAGGCTGATCCGCTTCTTCTTCTCGTCCACGTCCAGCACCACCACCTTCACCACATCCCCCACGGACACCACCTCGCTGGGGTGTCGGATGAACTTGCTGCACACCTCGGAGATGTGTACCAGCCCGTCCTGGTGGACGCCGATGTCCACGAAGGCTCCGAAGTCGATCACGTTGCGCACCGTGCCGGTGAGCACCATCCCCGGCTTCAGATCCTTCAGCTCCATCACATCTGTGCGCAGGATGGGGGGCGGCAGCTCGTCCCGGGGGTCCCGGCCCGGCTTTACCAGCTCCTTCGTCACATCTAAGAGGGTGGGCACGCCCACGCCGGCCTGTGCCGCCAGCTGCTCCGCTCCCGCCGCCGCCACGCGGCTCTTTAAGTCGTCCAAACGGCCCGCGGCCACGTCCTCCATGGTGTAGCCTGTGAGCTTCAAAAGCGTCTCCGCCGCGGCGTAGCTCTCCGGGTGGACGGCGGTGTTGTCCAACACCAGCCGGCTCTCCGGCACGCGGAGGAAGCCGGCGCACTGCTCGTAGGCCTTGGGCCCCAGCTTGGGCACCTTCAAAAGCTGCTTCCGGGAGGTGAAGGCGCCGTTCTCCTCCCGGTATTTGACGATGTTCTTCGCTGTGGTCTGATTCAGGCCGGATATCTGGGCCAGAAGGGAGGGGGAGGCAGTGTTCACATCCACACCCACCGCGTTGACGCAATCCTCCACCACAGCGTTCAGTGCCTCGTCCAGCCGCTTGGGGGGCATGTCGTGCTGGTACTGGCCCACGCCAATGGCCTTGGGGTCGATCTTCACCAGCTCCGCCAAGGGGTCCTGAAGCCGCCGGGCGATGGACACCGCCGAGCGCAGGTTCACATCAAACTGGGGGAATTCCTCCGCCGCCAGCTTGCTGGCGGAGTACACCGAGGCCCCCGCCTCGCTGACCACCATGTAGCTCAGCTCTCCGCCGGCCTCCCGGATCAGCTCCACGGTCATCTGCTCCGTCTCCCGGCTGGCGGTGCCGTTGCCGATGGCGATGTGGGTGACGCCGTGGCACTTCACCAGCTCTTTCAGCTTGGCGATGGCCTCCCGCTTCTGCCGTTCCCCGTAAGTGGGGTAGACCACGGCGGTGTCCAGAACCTTGCCGGTGCCGTCAACCACCGCTACTTTACACCCCATGCGGTATCCGGGATCCAGTCCCATGGTCACGTGGCCCTTCACCGGCGGCTGCATGAGGAGGGGCTTCAGGTTCAGGGCGAACTGTCCGATGGCCCCCTCGCTGGCCCGCTCCGTCAGCGCCGAGCGCAGCTCCCGCTCCAGGGAGGGGAAGATCAGCCGGTCATAGGCGTCCTCGGCGGCGGTGCGGATGAAGTCCATGGCCGGGGCGCCGGGGCGCAGCACCTGCCGGCGCAGGAGAATCAGCGCGGTCTCCCGGTCCATCTCCAGGGAGACCTTCAGCTTCTCCTCCCGCTCCCCCCGGTTGATGGCCAGGATCTGGTGCCCCTGGAGCCGGGATACCGGCTGGGCGAAGTCGTAGTAGAGCCGGTAGACGCTGTCCTCCTCCGAGACGGCGGAGGAGCGGAGGACGGCTTTGCGCTCCAGCAGCTCCCGCAGGCCCTTGCGGATGGCGGCGTCGTCGGAGAACATCTCCGCGACAATGTCGCTGGCCCCCTGAAGGGCGTCCTCGGCGGTCTCTACGCCCTTCTCCGGGTCGATGAAGTCCGCCGCGGCGGCGAGGGGCGCGGGACCGTTCTTTTCCTGGGCCATCAGAAGCAGCGCCAAGGGCTCCAGCCCCCTCTCCCGGGCGATGGTGGCCCGGGTGCGGCGCTTGGGCTTATAGGGCCTGTAGAGGTCCTCCACCTCCGCCAGCGTGGCGGCGGCGTGCACCGCGGCGGTGAGCTCCTCGGTGAGCTTTCCTTGATTCTCGATGGCCAAGAGTACCTCCTCCCGCCGCTGCTGGAGGCTGCGCAGGTAGTGCAGACGATCCTCCAGCGTCCGCAGGGCGGTGTCGTCCATGGAGCCGTGGAGCTCCTTTCGGTACCGGGCAATAAAGGGGATGGTACTGCCCTCGTCCAAAAGGGCAATCACATTGGCGACATGCCGCTCCTCCTTCCACAGCTCTCGGGCCAAAATTTGCACAATCGTTTCCACCATATGTCCTCCCATCTCCACGAGAGCGGCCGATCCGGCCGCTCTCGTCAACATTTCGTATTATACCTGAGAATAATTACAAATCGTAGCCCCGTTTCTCAGCGCTGCGGCGGGCCGTGCCCGGCCCGAAAAAAGCTCCCCATCAATCAAAGGAAACCACATTCTCCCTGTGCTTGAGATCCGCAGACTTCCAGCGGCTTTATTTGTAGTACAGCCTCTGCCGCTCGCATTTCGGCTCGCAGCTGATGTGGATTCCTAACTTTCGGTAGAGCCGGTCATCCACGTCGCTGAGAATGACGGTGAAGTGGGCGTCGCACCCGGCCAGCTTGGGGATCTGTTCCTGCGCTCTGGCGGCCATGGGATTGGTGACAGCGCTGATGCACAGGGCGATCAGGACCTCGTCGCTGTGGAGCCGGGGGTTCTTCCCCCCCAAGCTGCCGGTTTTCAGCCGGCAGATGGGCGCCAGCACCTGGGCGCTGATCAGATCGAAGGTCTGGTCGATGCCCCCCAGGTACTTGAGGGCGTTGAGCAGCAGGGCCGCGCTGGCCCCCAGCAGGTCGGAGGTCTTGCCGGTGATCACCGCGCCATCGGGCATGACCATGGCCCCGGCGGGGGCGCCGGTGCGGCTCTCCTTCTCCAGCGCCGCGGCCACAGCAGGGAAGATGTCCGGCGTGACATCGGCCTTCTTCATCAGAAGCTCCAGCTTGTCCACCAGCTCCCGGTCCGCCCGCCCTTGGAGCAGGTCCTTCCGGGCGGTGTAGTACCGGCGGAGGATCTCGTGGTTGGAGGCCTGACGGCAGACCTCGTCGTCAATGATGCAGCTGCCGGCCATGTTCACCCCCATGTCCGTGGGGGACTGGTAGGGGCAGCGGCCCAGCATGGTCTCAAACATGGTGCGCAGTACGGGGAAAATCTCTACGTCCCGGTTGTAGTTTACGGTGGTGACGCCGTAGGCATCCAGGTGGAAGGGGTCGATCATGTTCACGTCGTTGAGGTCGGCGGTGGCCGCCTCGTAGGCCAGATTCACCGGGTGCTTGAGGGGCAGGTTCCAGACGGGGAAGGTCTCGAACTTGGCGTAGCCGGCCTGGATGCCCCGCTTGTGCTCGTGGTAGAGCTGGCTGAGGCAGGTGGCCATCTTGCCGCTGCCGGGGCCGGGGGCGGTGACCACCACCAAGGAGTGGCTGGTCTCCACATAGTCGTTTTTCCCGTACCCCTCGTCGCTGACGATGAGGCCGATGTTGTGGGGGTAGCCTTGGATGGGGTAGTGGCGGTAGACCTGAATCCCCAGGGCGGTGAGGCGCTTGCAGAAGGCCTCGGCGGCGGACTGGCCGGTGTACTGGGTGACCACCACGCTGCCCACATAGAGCTCCATCCCCCGGAAGATGTCGATCAGGCGGAGCACGTCCTCCTCATAGGGGATGCCCAAATCGCCGCGGACCTTGTTTTTTTCGATGTCCCCGGCGCTGATGGTGACTAAAATCTCCACGTCGTCCCGGAGGTTTTGCAGCATACGGATCTTGCTGTCCGGCGCGAAGCCGGGCAGGACCCGGGAGGCGTGGTAGTCGTCAAAGAGCTTGCCGCCGAACTCTAAGTACAGTTTGCCGCCGAACTGCGCGATCCGCTCCTTGATGTGGGCGGACTGGGTTTCGATGTATTTGTCATTGTCGAAGCCTATCTTTTGCATGGCAGAACTCCCCCTCCACAATGCGTGAAATTTTCTCGACCAGTATTATACCGTATTCTCCCCGGGGGAGGCAAGGAGAATCCTGTCAAATTGGCAAGAAATTTCTGATGTGGAATTTGTAAAATCAGATAAGAGGGAGGGCGGCGCAGGGGATGGCCAGTCGCTTTTCCTCCGCCGGCGACGCCGGGAGGGCGCTCTATAGCTGTCAAACAGTTGCATTTACCTGTCAAATTTGCTATAATACCCCAATGAGAAAAAGAAATCCCTTTGGGAGGATACCTGCATGATCAAAAAATTTCTCTCCCTCCTGCTGTGTCTGACCCTCTTGGCCGGGCTGGCGGCGGGGTGCGCGCCGAAGCCGCCGGAGGAGCCGGCGGATGATCCGGCGGCGGCCCTCAGCGGCGACGCCTACCAGCTCCGCGCGGCGGTCCTCTGCCCCAGCGGCAGCGATGACACCGCGCTGATCGGCTGGCTGTCCCAGTCCACGCTGCTGGGGCTGGCGGTGAAGTCGGTGAAGGCGGAGGTGGGGCCCAACCTCAATCTGAGGGCCTTTGACGTGGTCTACCTGAGCCCGAAGCTGCTGACAAGGGAGAACCCCGGTCTGGCCGAGGCGATTATGGAGTACGTGGAGAACGGCGGGGCGGTGTTTGTGGAGAACGCCTTCTATGACTACTTCCCCTTGGATTTCTTCGGGGCCGCCTCCTTTGAGAAGATCGAGGGGTGTCCGGCGGAGGCCCTCTCCTTCCCCGAGGTGGGACAGGACTTGGGGGACCTTCAGGAACTGGTGGAGGATTTTGCCGCCCTCTACCCCTCCTTTTACGGCTATGAGAAGCTGGCGGCGCAGGACTACGGCTGCGCCATGGTGACCGACGGGGCGGAGCCCTTGGTGCAGTGGAACGGGCAGACTCTCTATGCCATGAACCGGTACGGGGAGGGGCGGGTGTTCTTCACCAACCCCCTGCTGCCCAACCGGTACTCCTTGGGCACCTTCGACATGACGGCGGGGGAGGGGAGCGTGACGCCCTTCTCCAACACCACCGCCAGCTTTAACCAGCTGCTGCTCAACGGCTTCGCGGCGTATGTCGCCAAGCTGAGATACGGCTACGCGCTGGAGCGGGTATTCGGCTACTTCGGCAGTCCCTCCATGAGCTGGGAGCTCCACTATGAGGAGATCACCGGCATGGCCAATGACGCCCTGCCCCGGTTCTCCCGGCTGTGCGAGGAATATTTGCAGATTCCCTCCTACGCTTTGGTGCGCAATCCCTACACTTGGTTCCTCCGGGCGGAGTCCGTGACCTACTGGCTCAATGAGGCGGAGGAGGAGGGGGATTACCGGTTCTCCATGGACTTCTATGAGAACGCCTACTCCTCCGGCACCCACGTGGCCGCCGGCGGGGAGTGGCTGTCTCTGGACCGGGAGGAGGACGCGGGGAGCTACTTTGTGGACTACCCCGATCAGTATACCTGCCGGGCTGTGCCGGCGGTGATGGACTATGACAGGGACGGAAACGTGGATATCTTCTGCGGCAGCAAGGATGGCCGGCTCTACTTCTTCAAAGGCGCCGGCTTCCGCGATGGCCGGCTGGAGACCGGCATTGCCGTGTCGGTGACGGACATCGCCGGTGTGCCCATCGAGGTGGGCAGCTACTCCGCCCCGGCCCTCGTGGACGTGGACGGGGACGAGGTTTTGGATCTGGTGGTCGGCGCGGGGGACGGGACGGTGTACTGGTACCAAGGGGATGGATCGCTGTCCTTTATGCCCAAGGGGGAGCTGATCAAGACCGATATCCCCGGGCAGGTGCTGCCGGCCTTCTGCGATCTGAACGGCGACGAGATCCCGGATCTGACGGTGGGGTCCGACCAAGGAATTCTGATGATCTACTACGGCGCGGCCAAGGAGGATGGGATGCTGTCCTACACCCCCGGAAACGCGGACAGCCTCTCCAAGCAGTGTGCCGATGGGGAGCTGGGCCACTGGCTCTGTCCCGCCTTTGCCGACTGGGACAACGACGGTATCACGGACCTGCTTTTAGGCGTGTACCAGGGCTATGTGGCGGTGCTTCTGCGGGACGCGGAGGGGAACTTTGGCGACGCGTCCTATATCAGCGTGGGGGAGCGGAACTATAAGGGCAACGACTACCTGAAGTTCGGCAACTTCTGCGCCCCGGCCCTCTGCGACATCGACGGGGACGGGAAACCGGATCTGCTCTGCGGCGGTCAGGAGTACGGCATGGCCTACCCCATGGACAGCGAGTACTTCCCCTATGCGGAGAAGCTGCGCGCCCAGCTCCAGTATGCCAAGGAGCACCACTATTACGTGGGGACTCACTTCCTCACCAGCCACTATGCATCCGAGAGCCGGGAGACCTATGAGCTGGCGGCCCACAAGCGGGCCATGGCCGCCTACGGCATCGACACCGAGGGGGCGGGGGCCAATCAGCACTCTTGGTACGTCAGCTCCCTCCGGGATACCCAGACGCTGGACAGCATCTATGATGCGGGGCTCCTGTGGGAGTCCGGCTTTACCCCGGCCAACATGCGGGACCACCCGCCCCAAGCGGCGGCGGAGAATGTGGTGGCGCTGCCCTTCTTCCTGACCAAGAACGGTCAAAAGACGCTGCTGGTGCAGAACAACTCCGTTTTGCCCTACGTCAGCGACGACTGGTACACCCTTACGGCCAAGTATCGGATGCCTGTCTGCGTCTACTACCATTGCGACTTTGTCTATGAGTCCGACGAGGAGGCCCGGCGGAATTTGGCGTTCCTTTCGGATTTTCAGTGGGCCAACGGGTACAACTTCAACCGGGAGGACCAGATGATGCTGGCCTCCGCTGCGGCCTACCACCAGGTGGTGAACGCCTCCGGGAACCTTCTGGGGGAGGCGGGGATCACCATCAATCCGGCCTCCGGGGAGACGGAGTTCCCCCTCTATGACGCCGATGTCCAGCGGTCTCTGGGGGTGCGCGTTGCCCTGGCCGAGGGTATCGACCCGGACCGCTTCGCCGTGGAGGCGGACGTCTGGTTTAAGGAGGAGGGGGCCATCGTGGTGGGGATGAACCACCCGGTGACCATCCGGCTGCGGGAGGGCTGGACGGAGCCGTCTCACATCACGCAGGTGAATATGGCTGCCCGCTTGGGCGTGTCGGATACCGGGGCCTCCATCCACTTCCTTGGCAGCGGCATGATGCAGGCGGTGGTAGCCGGACAGGTGACCACCCCCAGCAAGGGGTGGACCATTACGGAGGAGAACGGGTACACCGTGTTTACCAAATTCGGTGCCGAGGAGACCTTGCAGCTCCAATTCCCGGCGGTTACAACAGCAGTGGAGGAAAATGTGTCATGATGATGAATTCTGCGGTCCGTCTGCTGGACCGGGCGGCGGCGCGGTGGCCCGAGCGCCCCGCCGTGGAGGATGAGGCGCAGCGCCTCACCTACAGGGAGTACCGGGAGATCTCCCAGAGGGTGGGCGGCGGCCTGCTTCAGGCGGGCTGCGGGGGACGGCCTGTGGTGGTGTATCTGCCCAAGAGCGTCCGGATGCTCACTGTGTTTATGGGGACGATGTACGCCGGCGGGCCCTATGTGCCGGTGGACGCCAACATCCCCCTGAGCCGGCTGGAGAAGATCATCGACAGCGTCCGCCCCGGGGCGGTGGTCACGGACGAGGCCCACGCAGAGAAGCTGGCGGGGCTGGCGCTCCAGGGGAGCCAGGTGTGCCTCTATGACCACTTGGCCGCGTCGGCGGTGGATGAGGCGGCTTTGGAGGCCGCTGTGGACGCGGTGGTGGACACGGACCCCATCTATGTGATGTACACCTCCGGTTCCACCGGTACGCCCAAGGGGGTGACCATCCCCCACCGGGGCATCCTGGATTACGCGGTGTGGGTGACGGAGACCTTCCGCTTTGACGAGAGCACCGTCATGGCCAATCAGGCCGCCTTCTACTTTGACAACTCCACCTTCGACATCTACGGCAGTCTCCAGTGCGGCGGCAGGCTGCTGCTGATCCCGGAGACGCTGCTGCTCTACCCCGCCAAGCTCCCGGACTATCTGCGGGAGAACGCCGTCACCTCCATCTTCTGGGTGCCCACGGTGATGATCGCCGTGGCCAACTCCGGCGCGCTGGAGGGGGCGGAGCTGCCGGCGCTGAAAAATGTGGCCTTCTGCGGCGAGGTGATGCCCAATACCCAGCTGAACATCTGGCGGCGGAACCTGCCGGGGCGGACCTACGCCAACCTCTACGGGCCCACGGAGATCACCGACGTGTGCTGCTATTATATCGTGGACCGGCCCTTTGCCGACGCGGACCCCCTGCCCATCGGCCGGGCCTGTGAGAATATGCGTGTGGTGCTCCTCACCGAGGACGGCCGGGAGGCCGAAACCGGCGAGCAGGGGGAGCTGTGTGTCATCGGCACCGGTGTGGCCCTGGGCTACTGGAACGCGCCGGAGCTGACGGAGAGGGCCTTTGTGCCTAATCCCCTGCGGCCGGCCTTTGGCGAGCGGATGTACCGCACCGGGGATCTGGCCTTTCGGAACGAGGAGGGACTTCTGATGTTCCAGGGCCGGCGGGACAGCCAGATCAAGCTCCGGGGACACCGGATCGAGCTGGGGGAGATCGAGACCGCAGCCATGTGCGTGGCCGGTGTGGAGAACGCCTGCGCGGTGTTTGACGAGGAGCAGCAGGAGATCGTGCTGTTTTTGGAGAGCAAGGAGCAGTTTTTGCCCAGAAAATTCAATTTAGAGCTGAGAAAGTACATCCCCGTCTATATGCTGCCGGGGAGAATCACCACCATGGCGGCCCTGCCCCACACGGCCAATGACAAGATCGACCGGGTGGCCCTGCGGCGGTCCTTAAAGGAGGGGTGAGGTCTATGGCGTACACGATTCGTTTCGCCGCGGAGGCGGATCTGCCGGCGCTGGTCCCCCTGTTCTCCGCCTATCTGAACGCGCTGGGGGAGATGGGACTCCGGTATACCCCCCGGCACGAGGCGGTGGGAGAGCTGCTGGAGAGCCGGGTGAAGTCCCGGCGGACCCTGCTGGCGGTGGCGGAGGAGGAGGGCGTCCTCCTGGGCTTTGTCTGCGCCGGCACCAGACGTGTGGGCGGGGAGTACCTCTGCGAGGGGCAGGGGGCCGTGGGCTACGTGGACGACCTCTATGTTCGCCGGTCGGCCCGGGGCCGGGGCATCGCCTCCGCGCTGGCGGACCGGGCCGAGGCGTGGATGGCGGAGAGCGGCGTGGAGGCCGTGGAGCTCCATGTGCTGCTGGAGAATCCCACCGCCGCCGCCTTCTGGCGGAGCCGGGGCATGGAGCCCATGTCGGCGCTGTGCTATAAGAAGCTGAACATCTGAGTCAAAAAAAGCGCCACTGGCGCGACGGAGGTACCTATGAGCTTACAGGAAATCATCGACATCTTATACCAGTTTGTCCGGGAGAAGTTCGACATCGGGGACGACCCGGAGTACACCGCCGAGGTCAACCTCTTTGACTACGGCTTCATCGACTCCATGGAGGCCATGGAGATCATCTCCTATGTGGAGGAGCGGTTTCAGGTGGAGATCACTCAGAAGGACATCGTGCTCTATCCCATGAACTCCGTGGCGGAGATCGCCGCGGTGGTGTCGGGAAAGCTCCGGTAGATCTATGTGGTTTTTGCAGATGGACACCCTGCTTCTCATGCTGGGGATGTCCCTCCTGATGGGGCTTGGGCTGCGCGTGGCCGGGGAGCGGCAGCGGCGGCGGGCGGTACTGCGCTGGATGCCCCTTTTGGATATCGCCCTGCTGTGGTACGTGTCGGAGAAGCTGACGGTGTTCTACCTCGGCTATACGGCTGTGACCTACGGCTTCCTTGCCTTTCTCCGGCGGAGAAAGCGGGGGCGGGGTGTGTGGTTTGCCCTGCTGTGCCTGGGGTGCTGTGTGCCGCTGGTCTACAGCCGCTTGGCGCTGCGGTGGCCATTGCCCACCTATGGGCTTACCATGATCGGCATCGCCTACAACATGCTCAAGGCCATCGACGCGCTGTACTACGAGTACTACGGCGGCGAGCGGGTGCCGCTGGAGCGGTATGTGAACTATATGCTCCTCTTCCCGGTGCTCACCGCCGGACCGGTGTTCCGCTACCGGGAGTTTGACAGGACTTGGGACGATCCGGCGCCCTTGGACGGGGAGCGGCTGTCGTCGGGGGTGCGGCGGATCATCCGGGGCCTCTTTAAGAAGGTGGTGCTGGCCATGGCCGCCACCAAGGTGCTCTGGCGCCTTGTGGGGCTCATCCCCCAGCTGGGGCTTTTGGCTCCGGCGGTGCCGCTGGCCAGTTTGGCGGTGCTGTTTTGGGACATGTCCGGCTACGCGGACATCGCCATCGGCATGGGGCACCTTATGGGCCTCGCGGTGCCGGAGAACTTCAAAAAGCCCTTCTCCGCCCCCTCCTTCACCCAGTTCTGGCGGAACTGGCACGTCACCGTCAGCGACTGGATCCGGGAGCACGTCTATGTACTGCTGGGCGGGCGGAAGCTGGGCCGCGGCGAAGCGGCGGCGGTGGCCTTCGGCGTCATGGTGCTCATGGGGCTGTGGCACGGTTTCACTTGGCTCTACCTGATTGACGGGGTACTGCTGGGGCTTATTCTGGCGCTGGAGAACCTTCTGAACCTCACCACGGTGAACCGGCGGAAGGCGAAAAAGTGGGTGTTTGTCCTTCGTTGTGCCCTGACGGTGTATCTCTTCGCCCTGAACTCCATGGTGTTCACCCTGCCCATACGTGAGATCAGGCTGGTGCTGGGCGGCTTCTTCGCCTTTATGGGAGGTGGTCTGTGATGCGCGGCAGCAAGGGCCTGCGGTTTGTGGCGCTGCTTATGGCCTTCTTCCTGCTCCTCGACTGCGCGGCGGTGCTGATAGGTACCCGCTACATCGCAGCGGGTTATGTGTGGATGGACGACTTTGAGATTACCCGCCGGGACCACCCGGAGAAGGTGTGGGATAAGGTATTCTTCGGCAACTCCGCCGTGATCTCCGCCTACCGGGAGGACGTGAGCCAGAGCGGCTATGTGAACCTGGGGCTGGACTACGGCGTAGTCACCGACCTGTGGGACATGCTCCGCCGGGGACATATCGACATAGGCAGTGAGCTGGTGGTGGGCCTCAACTATCTGACCCTCTATGACGATTTGGAGACCAACCCCTCCTACCTCTGGCACCGGGGCACCTTGGAGCCCTATGTCTACTTCCAGCGGGATGACCTGTTTCAGCTGTGCAAGGACGCCGCCAAGGCCGTCCTGGGCCGGGAGGTGTCCCCGCCCCACGGGGGGATGGAGAAGACCTACTACTATGGAAGCCTCTCCGGCGTTCAGCTGGAGGAGAAGATGGCCCTCTACGAGGAGAACTACTTTCATCTGCCCATGGAGGATTTCGCCGGGAACCTGTCGGCGCTTCAGAAGGTGGCCGACTGGTGCGGGGAGCACGGTGTCCGTCTGCGTGTGATTTGGATGCCTTGGAACCCCTCCGCGGAGCAGCCGGAGCTGAGTCTCCGCCTGCGGGACGCGGCGGCAGAGCTGTGCGCCGGGGCGGGGGCAGAGTTCTGGGACTTTGGCGGCGGCCTCGACGCCACCTGCTTCCACGATGTGGGGCATCTGAACTATGAGTACGGGGCGTACCGCTTTACGGAGGAGGTGGACCAATGGCTCGCGTCATAAGCTGGTGGAGAGCTTTCCGGGAGACCCTGCCCGGGCAGGTGGTCCTAGCCGCGGTCTACGCGGCCATGCTGGCGCTGGTGCTGATCTGCTTCACCGGAAACGGGGCGTTTATCTACGAGCTGGGCTAAAGGCAGGGCGGACCACATCGGTCCGCCCTGTTTGTTCGGAAAAATCAGATAGAGGAGGCAGCAAGGGGATGAAAATTCAGTACACCCGTTGGCAAACAAGAAGGAGAAGTCTCCCGGACCAAAAGAAATCTCCAAGCGGGAGCGGCTGGGTCCTTGGTAAATCATGCTCGACCTGTGTAATCATGCAATACAAAAAAACAGACCAATTATGTTCCAATAGCACCAAGATGTTTTATTGGTGTTATACACAGAAAACCGCCTGTGAGCAGAAAAAACAAACACCCGCTGAGAAGCATTGCTTCTCAGCGGGTGCCAGCTTTTGCAGTGCGCGCCGGTCTTACTCGTACACGGAGACCTGCTTGCGGTCCTTGCCTAAACGCTCGAAGCGGACGGTGCCGCTGACGGTGGCAAAGAGGGTATCGTCGCTGCCGCGGCCCACGTTCACACCGGGGTGGATATGGGTGCCGCGCTGGCGGACGAGGATGTTGCCGGCCAGCACGTGCTGCCCGTCAGCCCGCTTGGGGCCAAGGCGCTTGGACTTGCTGTCACGGCCGTTCTTGGTGGAGCCGACGCCCTTTTTGTGGGCGAAAAACTGTAAACCGATACGGATCATAGCAATCTGCCTTCCTTTCTGCAAGATAGAGAGGCCTTATTCAGCCTCCAATACTTCGATGTGCGCGGGGTACTCATCGCGGAGGGTAGTGAGGTAGACCATCAGTCCCGTGAGCAGGGATTGGGCGGTGCTCTCCGCTGCCGCCGGCAGTCCGCCGGGGAGACGCAGGGCGATAGAGGCGTCCTGCTCCCGGATCTTCACGGCGGCACCAAGGCCCATTACGTCGTTGAGGGTGCACTCCACCAAGCGGACGGCGCTGGTGACGGCGGCGCAGACGATATCCGCGCCCTCCTCCGCGTAGCCGCTGTGGCCCCTCGCCTCAAAGCCGGTGAGGCGGCTGCCCTCCGTGTGGAACGCTACGGTGGTCATCAGGCGTTGATCTTGGTGATCTCCACCTTGGTGTAGGGCTGACGATGGCCCTGACGCTTGCGGTAGCCCTTCTTGGGGTTGTACTTGAAGATGCGGATCTTCTTGCCCTTGCCGTTCTTCACGGTGTTGGCCTCCACGGTGGCGCCGGCCACGTTGGGGGTACCGAAGGTGGCCTTATCGCCGTCCAGTACGGCTAAAACCTGATCAAAGACCACCTTGTCGCCGGCCTCTACATTCAGCTTCTCGATGAAGAGGGTGTCGCCCTCGGCCACCTTGTACTGCTTGCCGCCGGTCACGATGATTGCGTTCATTGTATGCTTTCAACTCCTTCATTACGGGCTCGCTGTCGGGGGTGGCGCCAAGGCGCGCTTTTGATTACCCATTCAAAGCGGCCCAATTAGTATATCAGGGGAAAGTAGGAATGTCAATTGGTTTTTTGGAAAAAAGGGGGGATTTTGTACTGCGGCGCTGTACGTAGCCTTTTTCGCGTGGTTCCCGCGCGGAAGGCCAGGGGTTTCGCCCCCGGGCGACTGGGTCAGGGGACAAAAGTCCCCTGACCCAGCAGATTTCGGCGAAATGCCGAAATCTGTCGCTGCGGCGGGTGATTGAACG
>JAAWSV010000053.1 GCA_022801715.1 Oscillospiraceae bacterium | reverse complement strand
TCCACCGCCTTGCGGCGGTCCCCCTCCCTTTGGCAAGGGAGGCTTTGAGGGCGTGAAGTATTTCTGGTTTATTCCCGGTGCGGTGAGTGTTGGCAGAGCGGGCGCGCGATGCGCGCCCCTACAAATAGAATGTATCAATTACCTGATTGGAGGGTGACAGTATGGATTTATTGCAACGGCCCCGCCGGCTGCGGCGGGGGGAGGCGGTGCGGCGGCTCTGTCGGGAGACACGGCTTAGTGCAGACAGCCTCATTTATCCTATTTTCTTTGATGAGACCTTGAAGGGGACCCGGCCCATTGAGAGCCTGCCGGGGCAGCTCCACTATGGGCTGGACAGGGCGGCGCAGGCGGTGGAGGACTGCCTCCAGCACGGGGTGCGCCACGGCATCCTGTTCGGTCTGCCGGCGGAGAAGGACCCGGCGGGGTCCTCCGCCTACGCGGAGGATGGCGTGGTGCAGCGGGCGGTGCGGGCGATCAAGGAGGCGTATCCGGAGTTCCATGTGATCACCGATGTTTGCCTGTGTGAGTACACCAGTCACGGACACTGCGGTGTGCTGAAGGGGCAGGAGGTGGACAATGATCCCACGCTGGAGCTATTGGCCAGGACCGCCCTCAGCCACGTGGAGGCCGGGGCGGACATGGTGGCACCCTCGGACATGATGGACGGGCGGATTGCCGCTATCCGGGGGACGCTGGACGCCGCGGGGCATCAGATGGCGCCCATTATGGCCTACTCCGCCAAGTATGCCTCCGCGTTCTACGGGCCCTTCCGGTCCGCCGCCGCTTCCGCGCCGGCCTTCGGGGACCGGAGGGGGTATCAGATGGACCCCCACAACCGGCGGGAGGCGCTGAAGGAGTGCCAGCTGGACATGGAGGAGGGGGCGGATATCCTCATGGTGAAGCCGGCGCTGTCCTACTTAGATATCATCCGGGAGTGCCGGGACCGGTTTGATCTGCCCCTGTGCGCCTACTCGGTGTCCGGGGAGTACGCCATGATCAAGGCCGCCGCGGCGTCGGGGCTGGTGGATGAGCGGCGGATCATGTGCGAGAGCGCCCTGTCCGTGTTCCGGGCGGGGGCGGATCAGCTCATCACCTACTACGCCAAGGAGCTGGCCGACGCCATCAGAGAGGGGGAGATCGGGTGATGGGTGTCTCGGAAAAGCTGTTTGAGGCGGCCCAGCGGGTGCTGCCCGGTGGGGTCAACTCCCCGGTGCGGGCCTATCGGGCGGTGAAGATGGCGCCCCGGTTCCTCACCCGGGCCGACGGGGCCTATGTGTACGACGAGGACGGCGGGCGGTATATCGACTACGTCTGCTCCTGGGGGCCCATGATCCTCGGGCACAACCACCCGGTGATCCGGGAGGCGGTGGAGCGGGCGGTGAAGGACGGCCTCAGCTTCGGCGCGCCCACCCGGCGGGAGGTGGAGATGGCGGAGCTGATGGTGGAGCTGGTGCCCCACATCGAGATGGTGCGGATGGTGAACTCCGGCACCGAGGCCGTCATGAGCGCCGTGCGTCTGGCCCGGGGGGCCACCGGGCGGGACAAGATCATCAAGTTTGAGGGCTGCTACCACGGGCACAGTGACTGCCTGCTGGTGAACGCCGGGTCCTCGGCGCTGGCCGGGGGGCGTCCCAGCTCCGCCGGGGTGCCGGAGGACATCGTGAAGCACACCCTCACCGCCCAGTTCAACGATTTAGGGTCCGTGGAGGCGCTGCTGGCCCGGTATCCCGGGGAGGTGGCCTGCGTGCTGGTGGAGCCGGTGGCGGCCAACATGGGCGTGGTGCCCCCGGCGGAGGGATTTTTGCAGGGACTTCGGGGACTGTGCGATCAGTACGGGGCTCTGCTGGTGTTTGACGAGGTCATCACCGGGTTCCGGCTGGGGACCGGCGGGGCGCAGGCGTATTACGGCGTCCGGGCGGACCTTGTGACCTTCGGGAAGATCATCGGCGGCGGGATGCCCGTGGGGGCCTACGCCGGGAGCCGGGCGCTGATGGAGCAGGTGGCCCCCTGCGGGGGGGTCTATCAGGCGGGGACGCTGTCGGGAAATCCGGTGGCCATGGCCGCGGGGCTGGCCCAGCTTCGGTATTTGAAGGAGCACCCGGAGGTGTATCCCCAGATCGACGGCTACGCGGAGCGGCTGGCGGCGGGGATGCGGGAGATCGCGGACCGGGCCGGGGTGCCGGCGGCGGTGAATCAGACGGCCAGCCTCCTCTCCCCCTTCTTTGCGGAGGGGACGGTGGAGACCTTCGCCGGGGCCAGTGGCAGCGATTTGGACCGGTACGCCAGCTATTTTGCCGGGATGCTCCAGAACGGCGTGGCACTGGCACCGGCCCAGTTTGAGGCCATGTTCGTCAGCGCCGCCCACGGTGAGGAGGAGTTTGAAAGGACGCTGGAGGCCTTTGAGCGGGTTGTGCGGTCTTTTTCTTGAAAGGCGGAAGTGATATTTGGTTTTGCAGCGCAAAACCTCAGTGGCCTGCGTCCCCGAAGGGGAAAACGTATCAAAAGGAATTTTCATGAGGGTGAGGGTTTTGTATGGACATGATGGAGCTGGCGAAGCTGGTCCTGCCGCCGGAGGAGTATGGTGAGTTACAGGAGGCGGTGGGGCTGCTGGAGGCTGGGGACTTTGCCGCTTTCTATGAGAAGTACCCCGGCATCGTGCTGAGTGTGCTGTTTATTGATAATTTGGAGGAGTTTTTGGACTTTTCCAAGGAGAATACGCTGGACCGGGAGTGCGTCTGCGCCGCCTTTCTCTGCGGCAAGGGGTATGGGCTCTCTGTCGGCGGGTACGAGGACGATTTGACGCAGGCGCTGGTCGGGTTCCTGCAAGGGAGGGGCGCGGCGGCGCCGGAGGCCTTGGAAATTCTCCAGCGGGAGCGGGTCTACACGGACTGCGGCGACTTCGACAATTTTAAGCGGACGCTAAGTGAGGTCAATCAGGTGCTGGAGGGCCAAGGGGTGCGCTTGGCGGTCTGGGAGGACTTCGTGTACTGCGACTGCGAGTACACCCTCCTGCTGCTGGACAGGGCGCTGGCGGCGCGGGTATACGCCGAGTGGGAGAGCGAAAATTTTATGATCTATCTGTGAGAAGCGGCGGCGGCTGGGGGGATTTTCTCCGGCCGCCGCTGATTTTGGCCGGGGGCGGAGGGTTCACAGTTTGTTCAGGGTTTCTTCACAGAAGGTTCGCATCCCCGTCACGGGCAATTCAAAATTTTGGCATACTATAGCAGCAACAGGAGGTGATGCACCAAAGAAACAAAGCAATGGCGGAAAAACGGTACAACAGCTTAGAAAGGAGGTCTGCTATCGGAGCTTATTGTCACTCCTATGGGAACATGTGTCTACTATGGCGAGACGCCATTTTACATAGATCTTTTCCTTCCTCTCTTTTTGTACACTCTCTTTTCACACACTCTCTTTTTGGACAGACATTTTGGGAACGAAGAGGCCCGCCGCGGAATGCGGCGGGCCTCAGCTTGTCAAAAAGCCTCTTGGCTTTTTGACAAGCTGAGGCAGATTTCGGCCTGTGGCCGAAATCTGTCGCCTGCGGGCGGGTTGATTTGACGCGAAAGGAACCCCTCTTGGGTTCCTTTCACACTATCCTCCTTACCGCCAGTGTTACTCTGCCGCCTCTTTTGACAGTTAGAGGCCCGCCGCATTTTGCGGCGGGCCTCAGCTTGTCAAAAAGCCTCTTGGCTTTTTGACAAGCTGAGGCAGATTTCGGCCTGTGGCCGAAATCTGTCGCCTGCGGGCGGGCTGATTTGACGCGAAAGGAACCCCTCTTGGGTTCCTTTCACACTATCCTCCTTACCGCCAGTACGGTCTGCACCTCTTTTGACAGTTAGAGGCCCGCCGCATTTTGCGGCGGGCCTCTTCCCTGCTGTCCCCTGTTTTTGCGCGGAGCGCAAATGAACTAAAATCGTTTTTCCGGGGACCGCGTCCTCGGAAAAACACTTTACAAACCGCGCTCGGTTTGAACCTTTTTTTCGGGAATCGGCTGCGCCGCTTCCCGAAAAAAATCCCCCCGTCAATTAAAATCCTCGTTTGAAATCCTGCGGATTTCAAACGAAAACCTTATTCCCCCCTCGCTTGAAATCCGCAGATTTCAAGCGAACGCGAAGCGTAAATACGCAGATTTCAAGCGAACTTATTTTTCATAGGGCGACAGCTCCACGCGGATGAAGTAGCCCTGGCTGTGCTTGCACACCGGGCACTGCTCGGGGGCCTTGGTGCCCCTCTGGACGTGGCCGCAGTTGAGGCACATCCACTCCGTCTCCACGTCGCTGACAAACAGTTTCCCCTGCTCCATCAGCTGGGCGAAACGCTTGAAACGGTCGGCGTGGACCTTCTCGATCCTGGCGATCTGCCGAAAGGCGGCGGCTACGGCGGCGAAGCCCTCCTCCTGGGCCTTCTCGGCGAAGGCCGGGTAGATGTCGCCGTACTCGTCGTTCTCGTGGTCCGCCGCCAGCTTTAAGAGCTTCTGCACGTCGTCGGTGCAGTCCACCGGGTAGCCGGCGGTGATGACGATATTGTCACAGCCCGCCTCCTTCAGGTGGTTGTAGAAGATCTCCCCGTGCTCCTTCTCTTGGCCGGCGGTGTACTCGAAAAGCATCTCGATGACCTCTAAGTTCGCCTTCTTGGCCGCGGCGGCGGCGAAGGTGTAGCGGTTGCGGGCCTGGCTCTCCCCGGCGAAGGCGCGCAGCAGGTTGTCCTTGGTCTCGCTGTTCTTCCAGTCCATGGGTGTTCCTCCTTGCAGTATTGGCCGTATTGGTTGGCAGGTGTAGTATGGGCCGGTTTTCCTTTTTTATCCGGGCGGCACGTATATTTCTCGGGAAGATGGTAAAAATAGCGTCTGTACTCACCTGCGGGAAAGGAGGTGTCCCTATGGACAAGAACCAGAATAAGAATCAGAACCAGAGCCAGAACCAGCAGCAGAATAACCAGAATAATCAGAACCAGAACAGCCAGAACAAGAATCAGAACAAGAAGTGAGCGGCGCAGAGGCGGTGAGGGGTGTTCCTCGCCGCCTCTGCTTGTTGGCGGGGAGCGGGGACAACAAGCCTTTTGGTATGTTCGTTACGCCTAATGATTGGTTCCCTGTTCGCTATCTTTTGCTTCCATCTGGTTTTTGAATTGCTTGTATTTGATCAGTACTAACATTACATAATCTCTTCTGGCTAATGCGCTCTGTGTGAACTGTTCGATTTCCTCGTCCGTCATTCTTGTGCCCTCCGACAGCTGATCTGCTATTTCAATATTTTGTATCAGCCAGTAGATGGCCTTTTGCATTTCATCGGGCAATGCCTTTATCTGTTCCACAATATTTTTAATCTGTTCATCCTTTTCCTTCATAACTATTTCCTCCCGTTTTTGGTTTTGGAATGTATGCATTCCAATTTTACCACGTAACTTAGGATAAAATCAATAATGTAATGCATACATTCCAAAAATATTTAGGAGGATGTTGTTATGTCGGATAAGTTAAAACAGGATATTTCTATTGGTGATAATTTGAGGTTCCTTCGCAAGCGGGCCAAGTTATCTCAAGAGGACGTTTCAGCGAAATTGGATTTAATGGGGCTTTCGACAAGCCGTGAAATCATATCTCAAATGGAATTGGGGCGCTATAGTATCAGAATCAGCGTTTTGTTAGCTTTGAAGCAGATTTACAATGTGGCTGCTTTTGATGAATTTTTCAAAGACTTGGAACTCAAATAGCATCGCAGCTTAACAGTGACCTAACTTTTCATTAGGGAACCGGTTATACTGCCCCTATCATAGGCTGTGGTCGGAACTGTCAGGCGCAAACCGCGTTGGGGGTCCTTTTACACGATTTTCCTTACTATCATCCTGTTCTGGGGATTTGGGGCAGAAAAAAACGGGGCAGGGATGCCCCGTTTTGTGGTTTTCTGTCAGTTACCGGCGCTTGCGGCCCCGGTAGGCCGTGGACTGGGTGTAGTGGTTCTTTTTTCCGTACCGCTTCCGCTTACCTATCGCACGCATTAGGATCGACAGCGCCGCCGCGCCTAAGATAACCGCCGCCGCGCCGATGCGCACGTCCCGGCGGTGGAGGAACTCCATGGCGTCCCGCCGGAATACCAGGAGCCGGGAGGCGTCCACGTTCGTCAGCGCCAGGAGGGGTACCGTGGCGTACACCGTGTCCCCATAGCTGAGGGTCACCTCCCCCAGCTCGTCCCCCTCGGAGATGGGGGCGTCCACCACCTCGCTGGGGAAGTAGAAGGTCCGCTCCAGATTGTCCACGTCCACGTCCGTGGGCAGCAGGCGCACCACGTCATAGGCCGGGTGGAGCACCACAAAATCCCGCTCGGACAGGGCCACCGTCAGCTCATAGATGGGCTCCCGGGCGGAGAGGATGGTCTGGCGCTTGAAGTGGTCAAAGCCCCACTTGAAGAGGCGCACCATCTCCGTAAAACTCTCCACACGCTTGCCGCCGGTCTCCGTCTGCACCTGCTCCGCCCCCATTACCACACCTAAGAGGGTACGCCCGTCCTTCTCCGCCGTGGAGATCAGGCAGTTTCCCGCCTTGGAGTGGAAGCCCGTCTTGACGCCGTGGGCGTACTGGTAGACGTAGCCGGAGGCCCGGTAGGGGGAGAGGAGGTAGTTGGTGGTGTGATAGGTCCGCTGGGGGCTCTGGGCGGTGGCGGGGAGGGTGAAGCTCCGTGTGTCGCAGATGGGCATGAACTTCTCGCAGGCCATGGCCGCCATGGTGATCCGGTAGAGGTCGTAGGCGGTGGAGTAGTGGTCGTCGTCGTGGAGGCCGGTGGTGTTGACAAAGTGGGTATTCTCACAGCCCAGCGCCGCCGCCCGCTCGTTCATCTGGTCCACGAAGGCGGAAATGGACCCGGCGGCGGCCTCCGCCAAAATGTTGCAGGCGTCGGCGCCGGAGACCACCAGAATGCAGTTGAGCAGGTTCTCCACCGTCAGCGCGTCCCCCGCCTTGATGCCGGCGACGCTGGCGTCAAAGGGGATGGGGGCCAAGGCGCTCTCCGAGGCCACTACCATCTGGTCCATCTGGAGCTCTCCCCGCTCCACCGCCTCCAGGATCAAAAGGGCCGTCATCACCTTGGTGAGACTGGCAGGGTAGAGCCGCTCGTGGGCGTTCTGCTCGTAGAGAAGCTCGTTGGTGGTGGGGTCCACCAGCAGGGCGGCCTTGGCCGCTATGTGGATCTCCGACTCCTCCTCCGCCGCCAGCGCCGTTGGGCTGAGGGTCAGGGAGAGAAGGAGCAGAAACAGGAAAAAAACAGATAAACCGCGACGAATTTTCATAGCAAACTCCGCTCTGATATGGTATAATAGCCGCAGCAGGGCCATATACGCTTATTTTTTTGAAGGACTACACAGAAAAGCAGTCCTTCCGAAAAAAGGACGATATTCGACAGTACCAATGATTATACCAAATTCCGCGGGGGACTTCAACTGTGAAACTCAGGGCGTTTTTCACAAAATCTGAATACGGATTGCTGATTCTCACCGTTGTATTCCTCCTTGTAATCAGCGGCGTGTTCTGGCGGGCCGGCCCCAAGCCCTCCTCGGCGGACTATACCGTCACCACGGAGCGCGACGCCTCATGGGTGACGCCGGAGGTAGAGGCGGTGCCGGAGCCGGGACGGGTCAACCTGAACACCGCCTCGGCGGAGGAGCTCCAGACCCTGCCGGGCATCGGGGAGGTGCTGGCGGCGCGGATCATCGAGCACCGGGAGCAAAGCGGCCCCTTCACCTGCCCGGAGGAGCTGATGGCGGTAAAGGGCATCGGGGAGAGCCTGTTTGACGCCGTCAGCGGTCAGATCACCACAGAGGAGTAAAGGAGTCCTATGAAGATTTTAGTCGTAGATGACGAGCGCCTTCTCGTCAAGGGCATCAAGTTCAACCTGGAGAACGAGGGCTATCAGGTGGAGACCGCCTTCGACGGCCTCGCCGCCGTGGAGCTGGCCCGGAATGGGGGGTTCGATCTCATCATCCTCGATCTGATGATGCCGGAGATCGACGGGCTGGAGGCCTGTATGCGCATCCGGGAGTTCTCCAACGTGCCCATCATCATGCTCACCGCCCGGGGGGAGGACAAGGACAAGATCATCGGCTTCGAGTGCGGGGCCGACGACTACATCACCAAGCCCTTCAACATCCTGGAGCTGAAGGCCCGCATCCGGGCCATGCTCCGCCGCAGCGGCGGCGGCGCGCAGGGCCGGCAGACCAGCCAGATCACCATCGGCACTCTGACCCTGGACACCGAGCAGCGGGTGGCCATCCGGGAGGGCCGGGTGGTGGAGCTGACGGCCAAGGAGTACGATCTCATCGAGCTTTTGATGAAGAACCCCCGCCGGGTCTACAGCCGGGAGAACCTGATGAACGTGGTCTGGGGCTACGCCTATGCCGGGGACTACCGCACGGTGGATGTCCACATCCGCCGCCTGCGGGAAAAGCTGGAGGAAAACCCGGCGGAGCCGGAGTACATCCTGACCAAGTGGGGAGTGGGCTATTATTTTAAGGGGTAAGACCAGCTTACAATTTAAAATCGGTATCAGCTACATCCTGATTATCTGCGTGGTGCTGATCCTTATGAACACCTACCCGCTGTACATGTCCCAGAAGATGCTCTTCCTCTCCAAGGAGAGCTCCCTCAAGAGCAGCGTGGACACCGTGGCCTCGGCCCTCTCCGGTCTCAGTGAGCTGACGGAGGAGAATGTGGACGCGGCCCTGTCCTTGGTGGAGATCACCGGCGTGTCCCGGGCCATCGTCACCACCGCCGCCGGCCGGGTGCTCTACGACACACGCGAGGTGGGCAGCGCCGCCGGGTATCACGTGTTCTACACCGAGCTGGTGCAGGCGCTGGAGGGCTATGACGCCTTCTACTCGGTGTACAAGGACGGGGCCTTTCGCTCCACCGCCGCCGCCCCGGTGGTCTACCGCAGCGAGACCATCGGCGCGGTGTACGTCTATGAGTACGACCGCTCTCAGGCGGAGCTGCTGCAAAATTTGCAGAAGAATCTGATGAGCATCTCCGTCGGCATCGGGGCGGTGGTGCTGACACTGAGCATCCTCCTCAGCAAGCTCCTCACCGGACGGATCGAGGACCTGCTCACCGCCATGCGGGGGGTCCGGGAGGGGTCCTACAACCACCGGGCGGACGTGGGGGGCCACGACGAGATCGCCCAGATCGCCGACGAGTTCAACGATCTCACCGGCCGCCTCCAGGTCACCGAGGACGCCCGCCGCCGCTTCGTCTCCGACGCCTCCCACGAGCTGAAAACCCCCTTGTCCACCATCCGCCTCCTCTCCGACTCCATTTTGCAGGCGGAGAACATGGACGACGACATGGTCCGGGAGTTCGTTATGGACATCGGGCAGGAGGCGGAGCGCCTGAGCAGCATCACCGAGGACCTGCTGCGCCTCACCCGGCTGGACAGCGGTCTGGAGGAGGAGGCCCAGGCGGTGGAGGCCGCGCCCATCATCGAGCGGGTCTGCCACTCCCTGCGCCTGCTGGCCGGGGAGAAGCGGGTGTCGGTGGAGGTACAGATCGAGACCCCCTGCCACGTGCGCATCACCAAGGGGGAGCTCCACCAGGTTGTCTACAATCTAGTGGAGAATGCCATCAAATATAACCACGAAAACGGCTTTGTCCACGTGTCCCTCTCCGCCGGCACCGACCACGCCTTCCTCACCGTGGAGGACGACGGCATCGGTATCCCGGAGGAGGACCTGAGCCACATCTTTGAGCGGTTCTACCGGGTGGACAAGGCCCGCTCCCGGGCCGCCGGGGGCACGGGTCTGGGCCTCGCCATCGTCCGGGACACCGTCCGCCGCCGGGGGGGCAGCGTGGAGGCCCGGCTCCGGAGCGGCGGGGGCACCGTATTCACCATCTGTCTCATGCGGGAGGAGGCTGAAGCGCCATGAAAAAGGGAATCCGCCGCCTGACGCTGCTGGCCGCGGCGCTGCTGGTACTCCTCAGCGCCGCCTGCGCCCGGCCGGAGGAGCCGGAGGAGGAGAGCGGCCACCTGCTCTACTTCCTCTCCCCGGAGGACACCGCCCGGGGGGGCGACGCCATCACCGGCGTCCGGGTGGACCTGCACCTCCCCGAGGACGCCGGCCCCACCGAGGAGGCCGCCGCCGTGGTGGAGGGGCTGATCCAGGGGGCAGAGGGCCACGGCACCCTCCTGAAGGATGTGCAGCTGCGCAGCATCAATATTGTGGGCCGGCGGGCCTATGTGGACTTCTCCCCCAACTATGCCGCCCTGACGGGCATTGAGCTGAGCCTGGCGGACTACTGCGTCACACTGTCCCTGTCCCAGATCGAGGGCATCTCCGCGGTGACTATCACTGCCGCCGGCCGGGACCTCTTCTACCGGGACAGCGCGGTACTCATGAGCCGGGATGTGCTTTTAAGCAGTATGGAGGACGTGATCGAGACCGTCCCCGTGACGCTGTACTTTCGGAGCGAGGAGGGGGATATAGTTCCGGAGGAGCGGCTTTTGGAGCTGTATGAGGGCCAGACCCTGGCGGAGAGCCTTCTCCGGGCCCTCCTGGAGGGACCGCGGAAGCGGGGACTCAGCGCGGTAATCCCGGAGGGTTTTGTGTTCAACGGCATCCGTGTGGAGGACCGGGTGTGCTATCTGAGCCTCTCCAGCAAGGCGATGGCCCTCCTGCCGGAGGCGGCGGGAGAGCAGGAGGCCATGCTGCGCTCCATCGCCCTGAGCCTCTACTCCATGGACACCGTAGATGAGCTGTGTATCCTCTCCGACGGCGAGGAGCTGCAGCAGTTCGGTCAGATTCCTATTGACGTTGTCCGCTTCCGCCCCAACGAGGGGGAGGCGTAGACGATGGAGGGCGGGGCCGCCGGGAGGCGGAGCCGCCCTTTGTCAGCAATCCGGGCGAAAGCGGGAGGGAAAATTGGTGGTGTTTTTCCTCCGGCTCCGCTATGATAGGGGCACATCAATATGAAGGAGGTACACCGTATGCGATTAGGAGAGAGCCTGTTTCAGGCCAGAAAAAAGCGGGGGCTCAGTCAGGAGGCGGTGGCGGAGCAGCTGGGGGTGAGCCGCCAGACCATCTCCAAGTGGGAGGGGGATGAGACTTTGCCGGATATCCGGCAGTCCAAGCGCTTGGCGGTGCTCTATGGGCTGTCCCTGGACGAGCTGATCGCCTTCGATGTGGACGTGCAGGAGATCCAGGAGGCCATCGAGCGCACCAGTGAGGCGGTGACGGAGAAGGTGGACTGGACCAAGGCCTGGAGCAAGAAGTATCCCATTTTGGCACGGTATCAGAGTGAGGTGGACACCGCGCCCTATGCCGAGGGCTTGGAGCGCCTTCTGGAGGAGCTGAGGCGCCAGTATGGCTATGGTGAGCTGGATGCCTTCTTGGTGCTCAAGGATATTTTGGCGGCGGTTTGGAGGGCGGGTAAGGAGCAGGGGTAACGATGGGGAGGCGGGCGCTTTGGCGTCCGCCTTTTTGGCCAGGGCGGTGTCCGGGGTGACGCCGATGGCCAGCACCACCATGCCGGCGTGGAGCGGGGCCGCGTCCTTCAGCAGCACATCCGCCCCGCCAGACTGCTCCGCGAAGCCCTCCACGGTGTGGCCCAGGGCCAGGTGGATACCGTGCCGCCGGACTTCACTGCGCAGGTGTTGATGTAGTCCTTGATATGGAAGGTGTCCTCTACCGTCCGCAGGGTGAACAGCTTCTCCAGCCCCACACCGGGGAGACGGGGCTGGGTGGGCTTGGCACCGGGGGAGAGAATCAGTTTGTCGTAGGGCTCCTCAAATTTCTCCCCGGTCTTTAGGTTCTTGACGGAGACGGTTTTCCTGTCCGGGTGGAGGGCGGTGACCTCATGGCGCACCCGCATATCCACCCGGAAACGGGCGAAGAAGCTCTCCGGCGTCTGGAGGGTCCGGGCTTCGGGGTCCTCGATCACCCCGCCGATGTAGTAGGGCAGGCCTCAGTTGGCGTAGGAGATGTACCCCGACCGCTCAAAGACCACGATCTCCGCCTGTTCGTCCAGCCGGCGCAGCCGGGCCGCCGCTGTGGCTCCTCCCGCTACGCCGCCAATGATGACTACCTTCATTTCAGCGTTCCACCTTTCCCGTGTAGGCGGCAATACCGCCGATGTTTTTCACAGTGGTATAGCCCATCTGAGCCAGCAGTCTCACCGCCTGAGTGCTCCTAACGCCGCTGTGGCAGTAGACAAAAAGCGGGGCGTCCTTCCCGGCGGGAATCTGATCCGCTGTGCTCAGGGATTGCAGAGGGATATTGACGCTGCCGGGGATGTGGCCCTCCCGGTACTCCTGGGGCGTGCGGACATCCAGAAGGACCGCGCCAGATGTCTCCTGGAACGCTTTCACGCCCTGGTCAATAGCAGGGGGCTTCAAAAAATCGAAAAATCCCATGGCTGGTCCTCCTCGTCGAGGCAGCTGCTTTTGTTGATATGGATGGTAGGCATATTTTGTGCTCCTTTGTCTTGATGTGATGATTTTATGATAACCGATTTTTAGGTTTGTTCTGTGACAATATCACGCTTTCGGTTTTTGGCTCTGCAGATTAGCCGGGGCATGACGCTTATGGGACAGATAAGGCCTAAAAGCTGGACGATGGTGTTGATTTAGTCACTAAAAGCAACTATAATGGTGCCAAGCAGGTGTCCTATCGCCGCGATGCCGCCGGGGTGATCGGATATGGGGAGATTATGCGTACCTATGAATGCTATTGGGGTCCCCCACCCTCCTGCTTGGAGGTCATTCCCTGAGCAGACCATTTGCGGGATTTCTACCCTTCCCGCAAAGCAGGATCGCGGGGGCTGTGAGGCTGCCGGCGATAGCCATACTCTGGAAAAGGACGGAGACTATGATGAAAGCGAAAACTATCAGAAAAGTAAAAACCGCTGTCAAATGGATTGTCAGCATATTCTGCATTTTCGGGTTGCTCTTCGCGGCTGTGCGTCATGCGCAAAAGGAGCAGGAGCGCAAGATTCAAGAAGGCCGCAAGTACGCCCTATATGTGAACTGGGGGCTGTCTATTCCAGAAAGCTTTGAGGAGGTCTATTATACGTACTCTTTGGATCTCCAAGGGAAAGGATATCGGTACGGCGTTTACCAAGCGCCGTACTATGGCCGGGTGACACTTCGAGTTGGCCTGCCCGCGCCGTCAGATCCCTCGCAGTACAGCTCCGGGAATGACACGCTGGCGTTAGCCGGCGAGGAAGTGAAGGATCTGGTCTCGCGGATGGAGGATGAGTTGTCTGTTCCAACGGATATGATGATTCCTTCTGATATCAGTTTGTATTGGGAACTCTACGAGCGGGACGAATTTGACCAGCTCTTGCTGTTTTATGATACGGGCAGCGCAACATACTATTTGATTGATTATCTGTGGTGAAAGGGGCTGCCATGCTGGTGAGCGGCTGGGTTGAATCAAGCTAAGAAGAAAATGACAGCGCGGTGATTTAAGCTGAATCGCCGCCGCAATGGGTAGGTGGGTACCATGAAATCATGTAAAGGTAAGATCATTCTATATGCTTCTGTGAGTCTAAATGCAGGCATGTTTATTTCGCTTTATTACTTTTTGGCAGAAGCGAATACAAAGTTGACTGTCTAAAAAGGCGGAGCAGTGCAGATGGAAGAAAAGATTAGAGAAGCCATGAAAAGGTTAAGCAATATTGCTTTGGAGGGTAAACATGGGTTTAGAGAAGAGGCGATCCAACAGGGCAGCAAAAGAGCAGTCGAAAAAGAAATGTGAAAAGAAAATATACAAAATAATTGGGAAAATAGTCGGCATTGCAGAAATGATACATGCTCTTTCTGTTTTAATTTGGGGTGTTGGCCTTCGTTGTGAGTACAAAAGGGGAATAGCTGTAAATATTGATCAGATGCAGAAGTTTTACATCATCATATGTGTAATTGGGTGCGTTTCATCAGGGTGTGCAGCGTTATTTTATAGTATGATCCCAAAAGAGTGTCGGAAAGAACCGGATTGGAAAGAGAATGAGCACCTTGAGCAGCACCCCTTTTTCGTTTTTCTTATTACTATTGGTGCAAGTGCTATTTTTTTAGCATCTACCTTTAGAACATAGTTTCAAATGATTAAATAATATCTAAAGCGCCCATAAAGTTAAAATCGAGTGTCTTTTGTCAGACAACTCCGTCACGTCCCGAGATCGTATGGCTTTTTGCCATGCAGTCTCTTTTGTTTTCTGGGGCTGTCGCCATGCTTTATGGAGATGGCCTGCGGCGTTTAAGGGCCTGCCGCGCTGCTGTGCTCCACCATGCCCTCCGAAAATTGAAAGTTCGGCACATTATCAAATTTTTGGAGGTTCTGCTATGTGCTATGGCGCATTACATATCATCTTCACAAATTTTCAATCGGATAATAGTCGCGTACAAATTTTTTATAGCCAGAATACGTGCTGCGGTCAATTCCAGCATAATCCGCAACATCCCGCTGGCGCAATCCACATCTGTAGCGATACCACCGAAGCCGATCTGGAATGTTATTGATTTGTGATGGGTCAGAATATCTGATGTTGAACTTTTCAGCCTCCACTATGGTATGTAGTTGGACAAGCCGGGTCACCATCGTCCGACGGCTGACGCAGAGCCCGACACTCCCTAAAACCGGATACTGAGCATGATAGGGGCAGTCCAAAAGGACTGCCCCTATAACCTGTATTGTGATATGGAAAAACCGGTGCGGTCCTACTGATTATCCGGTACGGCTTTCCTCCTGCGCTTGGGTGTGACGCTGTCATAGCTCAGCTCTAACAGCGGGAGGATTTGTTTGTCGCTGATGGTACCATCCAATAGAATGGAGACCCAGTGGTCCTTATTCATGTGGTATGCGGGGAGGAACCCCTTCTCCGACAGCAGGGAGCCAATCATAAGCGGGCTACTTTTCACGTTCATCACCCAGACGGTTCCCTCCCCGGAAAGGCCCAGCCGGCTCAGAGCCACGTCCATCATAATGGCGAACCACTTCCGGCTGGTAGGATGGCGGAAAACCGTGGCGTCAGGGCTGTCCGCCCAGAGATATTCCGGCTCCGCTCCGAAGGTGCTCTGTATGTGCGCTATGATGCGCTCTCTCTGTGAATGCTTCTGCATCCCCATCCCTCCCCCGCTGTTTTTCTTTTATTGTAACACGATTTAGACGGATGTACAAGGAGGCCTATAGTGTCCTATCAAGAGAAAAGCAGTTTATCCCAAGTGGCCAGCGCCGCCGGCACCGTCCATGGGGCGGTCAAGACCGGCAAGGCTCTGGCTGCGGCCCCGCCGCTATGGCCATTGTGGTGTCCTCCCTGACGAACGACATCGTGGACCTTGTTGAGATGGCGGAGTGGGCCTATGAGAACGGCGGCTGATGCAGCAAGAGCGGGTCCTATCACGCCATGATCCCAAGTGCGGCTAAATGTAGAGGGCTGTACCGCGGCGGAGTTCCAGCGCATCGTAGATGCCCTCGCCGATGGCAAGCTGGTGGTGGCGATTATGTCCAAGGGGCGCTTTACCTCCGGCAGGCATTTCATTGTCCTCCGGGGCGTGCAGGACGGGAAGATCATGGTGGCGGCCCCCAACAGTATGCACACAGTGAAAAGCTGTGGGGCTTGTCCATTATTCTGAATAAGGCCAGCAAACGAGCAGGAACGGGTGGCCCGTTCTGGATTATTGGGTTATGAGAAGCTTCTCATAGCCCAATTTATGCCCCGTAAAAAATGATAGGAAGAAACAAGAGGGACTGGCTTAAAATCCAGTCCCTCTAAATGATTTTACTTCCCATAATAGTTTTTGTAGAACTCATATATCCCTACAAAACAACGATTATATTTTTATGGCTTCACTTTTGTGGTCTGCACAGGTTTCGTTTTTCCGAATCCTATACCTCAGGCCAGGCGGAGCATGAACAGGGAGGCCCCGACCGACTGAGCCGGCAGCACGACCGGCGTGGCGCTGATTACCCGCAGGGAGACCCTGTCGCCCTTGAGCAGCGGCACCAGGATCGTGCCGGAGAAGTGGTTTGCAGCCAGCTGCGGAGTCATGATGGAGGCTTTATTGACCTCGTTGTTGATGACAATCTGAGCAGTGCCTGCCACCGCTGTGGAAGGGTTGAGGTTGTAGGAAATCTGGTAGTATCCGTCTTTTTGAACAATAAACTCGCTGTTGGCTTTATCGATGCCAATATCTGTGGACCTCTGCCCAATATCCGGCAACGGCACCGTGACACCTAATAGACCAGCACCTAATGG
>JAAWSV010000052.1 GCA_022801715.1 Oscillospiraceae bacterium | reverse complement strand
AGCAGATTTTGGCAAAGTGCCAAAATCTGTCGCTGCGGCGGGTTGATGGAACGCGAAGGAAAACCATACGGTTTTCCTTCACACATCCTTTCCCTTTCCCGCGCGAGAAAAGCAGGCAAAAGCGCGCTTAGGGGGACAGGCCGGCGGACTTTAGCCCGTCCCCCTAAGAACCCCAAGGACGCGGCTTCCTTGCTGGTCTGGTGGGTTCGGTAGGACTGGGCTTCGGACGCGGCGGCGGTGGCTCTCGCAAAGCAGAAGGTATCCTGAGAGCGTGCCCCCGTCTTTAGCTATGCTATAAACATCCGCTGCCGCTCTGCCTCCCTCGCCACGACTTGCCCCCGGGGCTTGAAGGTTGCTTCGCTGTCCGTTGTGCGGCAAAGGCCGCCGTACTTGCCGGCAATGCTGTTGCTATATAAATCTCCGTAGGGCGCGACGATCTCGGCGCGCCGTCCCCCGTCAATCGGAATGCTTCGGTATACCGTATGTAGGGGCGCACACAGCGCAGCCGTTGGCAGCTTTGCCGCCTTACGGATGCGGCGTACCCCTTGCGGGTATTGTGCGCCTGCTCTATCGACACCCGCCGCACCGGGGAAGGGTGGGCGCACGGTGTGCGCCCCTACATCTGTTTTCACGAACCATGTCTGATGCCCCAATGTTTTCACGAACCATATCCGATAACCAGACCCCGTAGGGGCCGGTGTCCTCACCGGTTCGTTCCCCGGCACCGGGATGGTCCGTCACCCCCCGTAGGGCGCGACGATCTCGGCGCGCCGTCCCCGCTGCCCTGCATGGTGCGGCGTTTTCCCGAGGGTGCTCGCGCAACAAACACGGCGGGGGGACGGCCCCTCCGGGCCGGCCTCCCGCCGCGCCTTTTCCCTTAGTCTCTTGCCGACTGTTTACCGTGCCCTGCCGGTATGATTAAACAAACAGCCACTGCATGAGCAGCAGCAGTCCCAGTCCCGGTACGCCGAGGATTCCGATCACTACCGCGTTAAGTACGTTCACCCCCAGGGCGATCCCTGTTACTGTGGAGGTCAGATTCAAAATTGATAGGGCGCCAAAGCCCAGCAGGGTATTGAAAAACACCCGCATCATCAGCTTTAGGGGTGTGTGGAATACCCGGACCACCACCACAAAGAGAAACAGAGCAAACACCCCGAGGGAGATCTTCTCCGTCAGACCCATTTTCGCTTCCCACCTCCCCCGGCGGCTGCCACGCCCGATGTGTCCTCCTTGGCCTTCATCCGCCGGAGCAGGTAGTTGATCCGCGCCTGCAGGGAGCGGATCTCATAGATGCTGGACTCCACAAGCTCCGGGTCCACCGCGTCGTTGAAGGATAGATAGGCATGGCTCAGATCCCGCTGGGCCGCCTGGAGGGCGCGCAGCAGCTCCTGCTGCTCCTCGGGGATGCCGCTCCCGCTGTGGATAGGTGAAATTCGCCGCAGCATAGTTGTCCTCCTTCGTTTCACCCTCCCCGGAGGAAGGGGCGCCTTGCCTCGTTGCTATATATACGGCTATCATGGACAAATATGCCAAATTCCAAACGTCGAAGGAGGTCAACTTATGTCCCGTCATGAAATCTACATGGAAAAGGCCCTCCAGCTGGCCCGGGAGGCCGCCGCCGCCGGGGAGGTGCCCGTGGGCTGCGTCATCGTCCGCGACGGCGGGATCGTGGGAGCGGGCCGGAACCGCCGGGAGGAGAAGCAGAGCGCCCTCTCCCACGCGGAGATCGAGGCCATCACCATGGCCAACGCCGCCTTGGGCTCCTGGCGGCTGGAGGACTGTACCCTCTATGTGACCCTGGAGCCCTGCCCCATGTGCGCCGGGGCCATCCTGAACGCCCGCATCCCCCGCCTCTGCTTCGGCGCCGACGACCCGGCGATGGGGGCCTGCGGCGGCGTGGTGAACCTCTTCATGGAGGACTTCCCCCGCTCCCCCGTCGTCCTCGGCGGCGTTTTGAAGGAGGAGTGCGCCGGGGTGCTGGGGGACTTCTTCCGCACCCTGCGGGAGTAGGGTCAGCGGGGGATGTTCGAGAAAAATGTAGAACAGAAGCGAGAAGGGAAAGCGGTGAAAAAATCTTGATTTTTTCACTTCCTTTCAAAAAGAGAAAGGAAGTGATGGGGAAATGTTCCAAGGTGGAGGCACACCTCAAAAAAATGCCGGGGGGAGCGCCTTTTTTCATATTGACAGAGGCGAAAGGGAGGTCTATACTGACCTTTGAACTTGTTTGCTGTGTGCAAACCGAAAGGAGAAATCTATGAAACGTCTACCTATTGGAGTAATGGTTCCCACCTTGGTTATTGGCATTATGGCACTGTTTATGGTGCTGCCGGAGTTCTTCATCTCCCTGAAGAAGCCAGTGGACTTTAACATGCTTACCGATGCGGAGATTAAGAGCGGCCTCCACGTGGAGGGCGATGTCTATTTGATTCTGGATACCTTCGCCACCGAGGAGACCTACACCAAGAACTCCGACGGCTCCCGCACCCCCTCCAAGGTCTCCGGCTACTACTACATCATCCCTGTGGGCGAGGAGTCCTACATCGGCATCGAGGGCAGCGTGGACAACCGCTCCGCCTTTAAGGCGATCGACGACTCCACCTGGGCTTGGCTCACCGACGCGGCGGCGGACCTGGACCCCAACGCCTACTACCACTACGAGGGCTACATCGAGGAGATGGATGAAGAGCTCTACCAGTATTTTGTTGAGTGGTTCCAGGATATGGAGTGGTTTGAGACCACGGACGCGGCCCAGATTACCCCCTACGCCCTGCCCCTGATGATCAAGCCCATGTCCCCCGGCCTGATGCCCTTGCTGATCATCGGCTTCGCCATGATCGCGCTGAACGTGCTGTTCGTGGTGCTGCACATGAACTATAAGAAGAAGGCCAAGGCCGCCAAGGCCGCAGCGGTGTCCTCCGATGAGCCCTGGGCGCCTCCCGCCTCCGCCGGCACCACCTACAGCGCCCCGGACACCGGGTACACCCCGCCGCCCTCCACCCCCGCCTCCGGCGATCCTTGGGACGCCCCGGACAAGCAGTGATTGCGCTGCCGCAGGCGAAAATGTGAACAAAATATGAAGGGAGGCCTCTGGATTTCACAGGGGCCTCCCCTTTTCGCGTATTTTTGGCGAGGGGAGGTTTACCATAAGATTTAATACTTTTGTAACAACTGATGCTTACTTTCTTAAAAACTTTCCCCTATGATAGTCCTTGCAAGAGACAATAACTTCTTTTCATCCAATCTTCCAAAACATAGGGACGGGGACGGCATTCGCCGTCCCCGTTCCGCTTTGTCTGTGCGGTGTCCGCCGCCGTGAGAATTTGCAACCCATTTGTAATTTTCTTGTTGTTGACCTTCCCTCCAATCCTGCTATACTGGGTACCAGAAAAAAAGAGAAAAGGAGATACCCTAAGATATGAGAAGGAAACTTACCGCCGCGGCACTGGCGCTGGTGCTGCTGATCAGTCTGACGCTCTCCGGCTGCGGGGAGAAGCCCGCGGAGACGCCCCCGCCCCCGGAGAAGATCACCGCGCCGGCGGAGCCGCTGCCCCCCGAGGAGCCGGAACCGGAGCCCTACACCATTATAGACCCCACCGTCATGCCCGAGGGGGGTGTCCGGGACGGCGTCACCTACGTCCCCAGTGAGGAGCGGGTGGAGCACCTGTTCTTCCACCCGGTGGTGGCCTACCCGGAGCTGGCCTTCGATGGCGACCGGATGGAGGAGGGGATTGACGACTACATGGTCACGGTGGGGGAGTTCAACAAGATCCTGAGCAGCCTCTATGAGCGGGACTACATACTGGTGGACATCGGCGACGTGTGGCGGGAGGACAAGAACGAGGCCGGGGAGCCGGTGATGGTCCGCAATACCCTGTACCTCCCCGAGGGGAAGAAGCCCCTGATCTTCTCCTATGACGACACCAACTACTACCCCTACATGCTGGAGAACGGCTTCACCTACAAGCTGATTATCGGGGAGGACGGAAAGATCTGGTCCTACGGTCTGGACCCGGCGGGGAACGAGGTGATCAGCCGGGATTTGGACGCCATCACCATTTTGGACAAATTCGTGGAGGACCACCCGGACTTCTCCCCCTTCGGGGCCAAGGCCTGCCTGAGCCTCACCGGCTACGAGGGAATCCTGGGCTACCGTACCCAGACCGACAGCGAGGACTGGACACCGGAGCGGGAGGCCAACCGGCAGCGGGAGATCGAGGCGGTGAAGCCCATTGTGGCGGAGCTGAAGCGCACCGGCTGGACCTTCGGCAGCCACACCTGGGGACACATACGCCTTGGCAGCAACGGCATGGAGAAGATCCGCAGCGACACGGAGAAGTGGCTCGACGAGGTGGGGAGCCTAGTCGGTCCCACCACCATCCTCTTCTACCCCCACGGGGAGCGGCCTGACGGCGGGGACTGGAAGCAGACCGGGGAGGTGTTTCGGTACTTCCAGGAGAAGGGCTTCCGGGTGTTCTGCTCCGTGGGCACGGAGAGCTTCAGCTTCATCAAGAAGGACATCTGCGCGGTGATCTGCGACCGGCTCCACCCGGACGGCACCACCCTGCGCAGCAAGTACGCCGACAAGCGGTACGGCCAATTCTATGACGTGCGGGAGATCATCGACTTGGAGTCCCGCCCGAAGAGAGAGGTGGGGTGGCAGTGAGAGTGGACGGGGCTCTGCCCAACAAAGTGGTGAAGGAGAGCGGAGGGGCGCCGAGGAGGCCCTTCTCCCTCCTGCGGCTGGTGCTGGCGCTCCTCGCGGGCCTTGGGATCAGCTATCTGTTCTACTGGATGGGGGACATCCTGGGGCTGTCCCGCGCCGATGTGCTCCACCGGGTTGGCTGGGCCTGCTTGGGGATGGCCGCGGCGGTGACTGCCTTTGCGCTGTGGGCCCGGCGGCGGAACCGGTTTGTGAGGGCCTGCAATGACCTGCTCTCCCTGTTCTCCAGCGATGTGGACGCCTACATCGCTGGGTACGAGGCCCTGCGGAAGGAGTGGAAAGGGGCGTTCTATCAGCGGTACATCTGCCTGAACCTGGTGGCGGGCTACCACAGCCGGGAGGAGCTGGATACCGCGCTGGACCTGCTCCATGAGGCGGCCACCTACCGCCTGCCGGGGGCCGCGCGGACGGTGTGGGCCTCGGACTTGGCCATGAACGCCTTCCGCCGGGAGCATTGGGCGGAGGGGCTGGCCATCATGGAGCGGGAGGAGAAGGCCCTCAGCGCCATGGCCGCGGCGGAAACCGGCGGCGCCCCCAGCGCCTGGCAGGGGCTGTGCCTCTATCGGCTCATCGCCCGAGGGGAACTGGACAAAGCCCGGGAGGCCTTGGTGCGGGTGGAGGGACAGTTTGATGCCGCCGGGGCGAAAACCTCCCTGACACACATCCGCGAGGTGCTGAACCGGCCGGAGGGGGAGCGGTGAAATGCGGACATATCGGGCCTTTTCACAGGAGGAAATCGCCGCTTTGGCTGAGGCGGCAGGCGTTTCCTTCGGGGATCTCCCCAAAGGGAATGCCTGCCGCGTGTTCAACCTGCTCTACCACCACGCAAAGGAATTTGAGGCGGCGGGGATGTCCCCGGAGGACTTTTTCTACTCGCAGCTGTACTGGTGCTGCCGGTGCATCTACGAGGAGGAGGCCCGGGGCGGCGAGGCTCCGGACTTTGAGGCCTCTGTGGCGGATATCCTCAACTATTTGATGATTGTACTCAGTGAGCTGTATGGCGAGGAAGTGGATCCCGCGCAAATCCTCCGTATAGACCGGGAGCTTGAGGCGGAGTTTGGCCTCCGGCGAAGGGGCTCCTTCCTCGGATAATATGTGCAAATATCCCCTGTGCGGAATACGGCAGGCGTACTCCGCACAGGGGATTACTACTATATGTGCCTCACAGCACCGTGTGCAGCAGGCTCCGGCGCACGATGTCGAAAGCGTGGTGGGCCGCCAAGGTGCGGATGTGGCCCCGGCTGCGGCCCCGGCTCAGGTCGATCTGCCGGCAGATGGTGCCGTGCTTGGTGGCGAGGCCGATGAACACCGTCCCCACCGGGTGGTCCCGCTCGTCCCGCTCCGGGCCGGCTACGCCGGTGACGGATACCGCGATGTCGCTGCCGCACACCCGCCGGCACCCCTCGGCCATAGCGCAGGCCACCGCCTCGGACACCGCGCCGTGCTCCTCAATCAGCTCGTGGGGCACGCCCAAGGCACTCTCCTTCACCTCGCTGGTGTAGGACACCACGCCGCCACGGAAGGCCGCCGAGGCGCCGGGCAGGTCGGTAAACCGCTTGGCGATGAGTCCGCCGGTGCAGCTCTCCGCCGCGGATAGGGTCATGTTCCGCTCCTTGAGCAGCGCCAGCACCACCTCCTCCAGGCTGTCCACGTCCTCGCCGTAGATCACGTCGCCCAGGACCTGCCGGACCTCGTCGATCAGGGGGCGGAGCAGCGCCTCCGCCTCCCCCTCCGTGGGGGCCTTGGCGGTGGCCCGGAGCATCACCTCCCCGGTCTTGGCGTAGGGGGCCAGCGTGGGGTTGGTCCCCCGGACCATGATCTCGTGGAGGGCCTGCTCCACGTGGCTCTCCCCCATGCCGAAGATCCGCAGCTCGTGGCTGTAGATCTTCTCGTGTGTCAGCTTCTCTAAATAGGCCTTGGCCCGGTTCTCAAACAGGTAGCGGCACTCGAAGGGGGGGCCGGGGAGCATGAGCACGTGGATGCCGTCCTTCTCAAAGGCGCAGCCGGGGGCGGTGCCCACCGGGTTGTCCAGCACGGTACAGCCCACGGGGAGCATGGCCTGCTGCTTGTTCCCCTCGGGGATGTCCTCCCGCTTCATCCGCTTGGTGAAGTAGGCGCAGATGTCCTCCCAGATGTCCTCGTGGAACTCCAGCGGCAGGCCGAAGGTCTCGCAGATGGTCTGCTTGGTGAGATCGTCGTAGGTGGGCCCCAGGCCGCCGGTGGTGATGATGATGTTGGCCCGCTTTCGGGCGATGTCCAGGGCCTCCCGCAGCCGCTGGGGGTTGTCCCCCACCACGGTGTGGTAGTAGACATTGATGCCTATCGTGCTCAGCCCCTCGCTGAGCATCTGGGCGTCGGTGTTGGCGATGTTGCCGAGGAGCAGCTCAGTGCCCACGGCGATGAGTTCTGCATTCATAAAAACCTCCGGTTTTTATTAAAGGAGGGACGGGTCCCCCCTTTAGATTCCCCCACACCAGTCTGCGGACTGGTGTGCGCGCCCAAGGCGCGCGAGTCAATGTATTTTTCCGAAAAGCGCGGTTTCCGGAAAAATGATTTTAATTTTTTCGTTTGCGGAGCAAACGAAACCACGGGGGCTCTGCCCCCTTTGGATTCCCCGCGAGGGACGGTAGTAGGGGCGGATAGTATCCGCCCGCTCCATCGACGCCCGCCGCATCGGGATTCTGCGCCGCTATTTCATGCTCAGGCGTTTTCGGACGGCTTGGTTGGTCAGGGGGTAGAGGCGCTCCGCTGGCAGGGACTTGGCGGAGAGCTTCCCGGCCTTCCGCTGCTCGTTCCACTTGCGCACGGAGGGGGTCAGATCCTCAATCCGGTGGATGCCTGTGCGCAGGAACTCCGATAGGGTCTCCCCTTTCAGCCCGATCTGGATGGCGGCGCGTCCGATGGGAGCACCGCTGGGATTGCGGTCCGGGTCCCACTGGCAGTAGACCTCGGCGCTTTCAAAGTCCCGCCGCCACTGGAGGCCGTCGCAGCCGGCGGCGTCCGGGGAGGTGAGCACCGCCTTGGCCAGTAGCCCCTCGAAGGTCTCCTGATAGACGTCTATCGCCAAGATGCACTCCTGATTCTTCTTTGTCCCCCAGTTGGAGCGGTACATCATCCACAGAAAGGACGGCTTGATCCACGTCATGCGGTTGAGATTGAAGCTCTCCCCAAAGGTCTGGAGGGCCACCGCCTCCGCCGCGATGGCGCTGTTGTAGGCCTGATAGACCCGGACGCAGCGCCGGTCGTACTGGGCGAAGACTTCTTTCATGTACTCCATAACGTTTCCTCTCTCCCCCTTCCCACCTGAAATTCTCCGATTTCAAGCGAAACGAATCACCTCATACCGTGACGCCTCCATGGCCCGGTCCACCAGCCCCTCCACGTCCAGCGCCTCCTCAAAGTGCCGCACGTCGGCGATCTCCGGGTGGGTCCTCGGGTGCCTCGGGGTAAAGACGGTGCAGCAGTCCTCGAAGGGCTGGATGGAGGTCTCGAAGGTGCCGATCCTCCGGGCAATGCGGACGATCTCCTCCTTGTCCATGGCGATCACCGGCCGGAAGATGGGGCGCTTCGCCGCGTCCTCGGTGGAGGCCATGGCCTCCACGGTCTGGCTGGCCACCTGCCCCAGGCACTCCCCGGTGACAAGGCACTTGGCCCCCACCCGGTCCGCCACCCGGTCCGCGCAGCGCATCATGAACCGCCGCATGATCAGCGTGAAGTAGTCCTCCGGGCAGTCCCGACGGATGGCCTCCTGGATCTCGGTGAAGGGCACCGTGTGGACCACCAGACGCCCGCAGTAGGGCACCAGCAGCTTTGCCAGCGCCAGCACCTTCTCCAGGGCCTGGGGGGAGGTGTAGGGCGGGGAGTGGAAGTGGACCATCTCTATGCGCATTCCCCGCCGGGCCATCAGGTAGGAGGCCACCGGGCTGTCGATGCCGCCGGAGAGCAGGCTCACCGCCGTGCCCCCCATGCCGATGGGGAGGCCCCCCGCGCCGGGGCGGGCGGGACCGTGGACGTAGGCGGCGGTCTCCCGGACCTCGATCTGCACCGTGAGCTCCGGGTGGTGGACATCCACCGTCAGGTGGGGGAAGAGCTCATGGAGCTCCCCGCCCACGTACTGGCTCAGCTCGATGCTGCCCAGAGGAAAGGTCTTGTCCGCCCGCTTGCTCTCCACCTTGAAGCTCTTGGCCGCCATGAGCTGGGGGGCGAGGTAGTCCCTGGCGCAGGCCAGAATGGCGTCCTTGTCCTTCTCACAGGCCCGGGCCCGGACCATGGCCACGATGCCAAAGACCCTGCCGCAGGCGTCATAGGCCCCCTCGAGGTCGCAGCTCTCCGACAGGGGCTCCACATAGATGGTGGACTGCTTGGAGGTCACGGAGAACTCCCCGAAGTTTCGCAGCCGCCGGCGGATGTTGGCCAGCAGCTTGTCCTCAAAGCTCCGGCGGTTGAGGCCCTTGAGCACCAGCTCGCCCAGCTTCAGCAAAATAATCTCCTTCATCTCACGCCTCCTCCTGTTGTACTGTGTCCTCATCCCCCGCGGCGCCGTCCTCCTCCGTCTCCGGCGGCTCATACGTGCCGCAGCAGCGCCAGAAGGCGAAGAGAGAGGCGGCGGCGGCCAGAAGGATTCCCACCTGCGGGAGGGAGGCGGCGTCGGGGAGGGCGCAGAGGGCCAGCACCATGGCGGTGGGCACACACCAGAGGAGGGGCCGCCGCCGTCCCTGCCAGAAGCCGTGGGCGGCCACCTGGTGGAAGGCACAGGCCATCCCGGCCTGCGACAGTACCTCCACATAGTAGGCCTCCGTCACGGGATGGGAGGCGTATCTCTGATAGGTGGTCAACAGCAGCAGCAGCGCCAGCAGCACCGGGGGTAGCAGCAGCGCGCCCGGCGCGGTCCCCCCCCGCCAGGCCCGCAGGAACAGCAGCAGCGTCAGCCCGCTGAACACCGACAGGGCGGCGGCAATCAGGGGCACCAGCTCCCCGCCGCCCACGTTCTCCACCAGCAGCATGGCCCCGGAGACCACAAAGAGCAGACCGCCGCAGACCAAGTCGAAGGGCGGCTGTCCCTCCGGCAGGGCGAAGCTGTGAAAGAAGGTCAGCTGCTTCCCCTGCTTTTGCCAAGCGGTCAAAAGAAAGAACAGGGCCGCGGCCGCAAGCCACAGCAGCATCAGCAGGGACAGAGGGTGGGGCCGCACCAGCCCGTCGGGGCCAAAGACGGTCCGCCGCTGAAAAAACCGCAGCATCCCCCCCGCCGCCCCGAGGAGGAGCGGCAGCAACAGCATGATTTTTTTCATATTGCGCAAAATTCCTTTCAAAGGCGTAGTGAATGGGGAATGAGGAATTGTGGTTCCGCCATTCCTACCGCCCCATTCCTCGTTCCGAATGACTAAACCGTAGTATACCACTTGGCACAAGATTTGTCATCATCTTTTGGACAGGCACCTCATAGAGTAATTTATACTGACACGCAAGCAAGGAGGCGGGGATGGTGCGCAGAAGTCTCGCGGCGGCCATGGTGATTTTGTTTTTGATCTTCTTTCTCCCCTGGCTCTGGGGGGAGCACAGCCCGGAGGAGGAGGCTGCTCCACCGGAGGACCCCCCGGTGATGGACGAGGACGGGGAGCGGGAGATCCCCCCCGCCGTCCGCGACAGCGGCCGGACGCTGCGGGTGCTGGTGCAGGGGGAGGTGGTGGAGATGACCATGGAGGAGTACCTCCGGGGGGTGGTAAGGGCGGAGATGCCCGCCTCCTTTGCCGAGGAGGCCCTGAAGGCGCAGGCGGTGGCCGCCCGGACCTACACCCTCTATAAGATCCGCGGCGGCGGCAGCGCCAACCACCCGGAGGCCGACGCCTGTGACGACATCCAATGCTGCAAGGCCTACCAGGGCGAGGAGGAGGCCGCCCAGAGCTGGGGCATGGCCACGGCGGTGTACGAGGAGAAGATCCGCTTGGCCGTGGCGGAGACCGACGGGGAGGTGGTCCTCTACGACAACGCCCCGGTGCTGGCGGTGTTCCACTCCTCCTCCGCGGGGGCCACCCGCCCCTCGGGGGAGGTCTGGACGCAGGATCTGCCCTACCTCCAGAGCGTCCCCTCCCCGGAGGGGGAGGACAACGTGCCCAACTACCACAGCAAGGAGACCTTCACCCTGACGGAGTTCAAGGAGCGATTCATCGCCAGCTACCCCACGGCCAACCTGTCCGGCACCCCCTCCAACTGGTTCACCAACATCCAGCAGACGGAGAACGGCTCGGTGACCAGCCTCCAGGTGGGGGGCGTCAGCCTGACGGGAGGGGAGCTTCGGACCCTGCTGGGGCTGCGCAGCGCGGCCTTCACCATCAGCTTTACCGACAGCGAGGTGGTCTTCTCCGTCACCGGTTACGGCCACGGCGTGGGCATGAGCCAGTATGGGGCCAACGTGCTGGCGCAGGAGGGGAAAAGCTATCGGGAGATTCTGACCCACTACTACGTGGGTACTACCGTGGGGGTTTTCCAGGACTGAGCGCCCCACGGGGAGGGGACAAAAAACGGGGAGACGAAAGATTTCTCTTTCGTCTCCCCAGTTTGGTTTGTTAAATCTTGCTCAGCTTCAAGGTCATCGCGCTCTTCTTGTGGGCGGCATTGTTCTTGTGCAGCACACCCTTGCGCACGCTCTGATCGACCATCTTCACGGCGGCCTTGTAAGCGCCCTCGGCCTCGGTGCGCTTGCCTTCCGCGGCAGCAGCCTCAAACTTCTTGATCGCGGTCTTCAGCGCGCTGCGATTGGCCTTGTTGCGGGCGTTGCGGGCCTGAGACACCAGAACGCGCTTCTTAGCAGACTTGATATTCGGCAAACCAAACACCTCCTCCAACGGGAAATTCACGGGAGGACGCTGCTCCTCCACGCAGAATGGTATTTTAGCATGGTTTCCCTCTTTTTGCAAGTCTTTTTTCAATTTTCCTCCGCTTTTTTCGCATAAATTTTCTGCCCCCGCGAAAAATACCCTGAGAACACTACATCTTGTAGCCAAAAGAGAGGAGCGTCACAAGCTATGCAGCAGTACCGAACGGACTTGGCCGTGGAGGCCCGGGAGCTCTACCGGGAGCGGGCGGGGGAGACCACCAAGCTCCGGGGCGTCCGGGCCCGGGAGCGGCAGCGGCGGGGCTTTCCTGTCACCCGCGTGGACATTTTGAATCAGGAGGGGGCCGAGGCCCTGGGGAAGCCGGTGGGCTCCTACCGGACGGTGGACCTCTCGCCCTACTTTGCCCACCGCTCGGGGCAGTTTCTCCCGGCGGTGAAGGCCCTCTCGGAGGAGCTGGGGGAGCTGCTGCCGGAGGAGGGGCCGGTGTTTGTGGCGGGGCTGGGGAACCGGGCCATGACCCCGGATGCGGTGGGCCCCTTGGCCATTGAGCACCTTCTGATCACCCGGCACTTAAAGGAGATCCTGCCGGACTTCCGCCCCACCTCGGCGGCGGCGGCGGGAGTGCTGGGCACCACGGGGCTGGAGTCCGCCGAGTGGGTCCGGGGGCTGTCCCAAGCCTCGGAGTGCGCGGCGGTGGTGGTGATTGACGCGCTGGCTGCCCGGAGCCTCCAGCGCCTGTGCACCACGATCCAGCTCAGCAGCACGGGGATCATCCCCGGCAGCGGCGTGGGGAACCGCCGTCTGGCGCTGAACGAGGAGCTGCTGGGTGTACCGGTGATCTCGGTGGGCGTGCCCACGGTGGTAGACGCCCGGACCTTGGCGCTGGACCTTCTGGGGGGCGGGGAGGACACGGAGGAGCCGGCGGCGCTGGCGGGCAAGGGGGCGTCGCTGTTTGTGACGCCCAAGGATGTGGACGCCCAGGTGCGGGAGATCGGAAAAATCTTGGGCTATGGGATCAGCCTGGCCCTCCAGCCGGGGCTGGCGGTGGAGGACTTGACGGCCCTTTTAGAGTAGGGCCGGCGGCGAAACCGGTTCTTCCGGAAAAGAAAACATTTGACATTGCTCCGTTTTGGTCTATAATCCTAAGAAGCTGCGGCGATTTTTGATTTCCGCCCTCTCCGGTGGGGCGGGCGGAAACGGGGGAAGGAAAGACCAAACATGGATTTCAATAACTTGGCGACCTGCATGGGGACGCTGTTTCTGCTGATGGCAACGGGCTTTTTGTGCAACAAGGCGGGGCTGTTGAAGCCGGAGGCCAACAAGATGCTCTCCCGCCTGATTATCAACGTGGCCATGAGCGCCATGATCGTGGACTCCATCGTCAACACGGACATCAACCTCAGCCCCTCGGCCGCTGCGGAGCTGGCCGGCTCGGTGGCCGCCTACTACGGGGTGCTCTTCCTTTTAAGCCTCCTCTTCAGCAGGACCATCGCCCGGAACCGGCCGGACAGCGGGGTTTACCAGTTTATGGTCCTCTTTGGGAACATCGGCTTTCTGGGCTTTCCCCTGATCAGCTCCCTCTTCGGGGAGGGGGCGCTGTTCTACGCCGCCATCTACAACATCCCCTTCAACGTGCTGGTCTACACCTACGGCGTGGTGCTCATCAGCGGCAAGCGGGACGCCGACAGCCTGAAAAAGACCCTGCACAGCGCGCCGGTGATCTCCGCAGTGGTGGCCCTGACGCTGCTGGTGCTGGGGGTGCGCCTGCCCGGCTTCCTCTCCGACGCGGTGGGCAGCTTAGGGGCCATGACGGTTCCCGGGGCCATGCTGGTGGTGGGGTCCTCCTTGGCCAACCTGCTTGGCCGGGAGCTTCTGCGGGAGTGGCGGGTGTACGTACTGGCCGCCTTTACGCTGCTGCTGCGGCCCTTGGCGGTGTGGGCGGTGCTGCGCCTGTTCCTCCAAGACCCGCTGATTTTGGGCGTCTCCGTGGTCCTCTCGGCGGTGCCGGCGGCGGCCAACACCACCGTGCTCTGCATCGAGTACAACTCCAATGAGGGGCTGGCCTCCTTCGCCGTGTTTATGACCACGCTGGTGTCCATGCTGACCATGCCCCTAATGGCCATCCTGCTGCTGTAGGGCAAAGAAGAACATAGAAACCTCCCGAAACCCCGCCGCAGATCGCTGCGGCGGGGTTTCTTAACGGGAGTCCGCGCAATTTCGTCAGTCATTCCTTTACTTTAGGCCGACCCCATGATATAATCCTTAAAGAGCACTGATTCAGAGAGAGTGCCTCTGCTTTTTGTGGGAGGGATACCATTTGAACAAGAAACTGACCCGCCTGATTGAGCCCAATATCCAGCCGGCGATCGTCTGCCTGTGCCTGTTCGTGGTGCTGGCCATCCCCTTCCAGCCGGTGCTGGCGCTGGCGGAGGCCGCGCTGACGCTGATCCTCTACATCTTCGTCCAGCACGCCGCCAAGAAGCGCAAGCAGAACCTGCTCCAGTACATCAACGGCCTCACCGGCGGCGTAGACTCCGCCAGTAAGAACGCCATTTTGAACGCCCCCCTGCCCATCCTGGTATTCCGGGCGGACACACAGGAGGTCATCTGGAGCAACGACAACTTCCTCGCCATCGCCGGGCAGAGCGACGAGCTGTTCTTCAACATCCACCTGGGGGAGCTGATCCCCGGCTTCAGCTGCCAGTGGCTGCTCAACGGGGAGAAGGTGTGCCCCGACCGGGTGGAGCTCAATGGCCGGCTCTACCAGGTCTTTGGCTCGGCCAACCGGGTCAGCGGCAAGGCCGTGGGGGAGAATCTGCTGGTGACCACCTACTGGATGGACATCACCGACACCGCCCGCATCTGCGACCGGTACGCCGAGAGCCGCCCGGTGGTCAGCATCCTGATGATCGACAACTATGAGGAGCTGATGAAGGCCGGCGGCGAGGCCGCCCGCTCCTCCGTCCTGGCCCAGATTGACGAGCGGATCAACACTTGGGTGGAGGGCAAAAACGGCCTCCTGCGCAAGTACGACCGGGACCGCTACCTCTTCGTCTTTGAGGAGCAGTTCTTCGAGGAGATGGTGGAGGAGAAGTTCGCCATCCTGGACGCCGTCCACTCCGTCACCAGCGCCGACGGTGTCACCGCCACCCTCTCCATCGGCATGGGCAAGGACGGCGAGACCTTTGAGCAGCTCTTTACCAGCGCCAACAAGTGCATCGAGATGGCCCTCAGCCGGGGCGGCGATCAGGCGGTGGTCCGGGACAGCATCGACTTCCAGTTCTACGGCGGCCGCCGCCAGTCGGCGGAGAAGCGGACCAAGGTGAAGAGCCGCGTCATGGCCAAGGCCCTGGGGGATCTGGTCAGCGACGCCAGCGAGGTCTACGTCATGGGCCACGAGTACGCCGATATGGACACCGTGGGCGCCGCCGCCGGCATCTGCTGCGTGGCCCGCAAGCACCGCAAGCGGTGCCGGATCGTGCTGGACCTGAACAACAACAACGCCAACCCGCTGGTCCATCGGCTCCAGCTCCTGCCGGAGTACGAGGACATGTTCATCTCCGGCAGCGACGCCTTTGTCCACGCCCAGCCCGGCGCCCTTCTGGTAGTGGTGGATACCAACCGGCCGGACATGGTGGAGTCGGGCCAGCTCTTAGATACCTGCAACCGTGTGGCGGTGATCGACCACCACCGCCGGGCCGCTACTTACATTGAGAATGCGGCGCTGAACTTCCACGAGCCCTACGCCTCCTCCGCCAGCGAGCTGGTGACGGAGCTTCTGCAATATCTGGTGGACGGCTCCGACCTCCTCCGGGGGGAGGCGGAGGCCCTTCTGGCGGGAATGGTTTTGGACACCAAGAACTTCACCCAGCGCACGGGCAGCCGCACCTTCGAGGCCGCGGCCTTCCTTCGCCGCTCCGGGGCGGACACCATTGAGGTCAGCCGCCTGTTCCAGAGCGACCTACACAGCATGGTGGAACGATACGACATCATCCGCCAGGCGGTGATGTACCACGAGGACATCGCCGTGGCGGCGGTAAACCGGGAGTGTCCCCGGATTGTGGCCGCCAAGGCCGCCGACGATCTTCTCACCCTGAAGGGCGTCCAGGCCTCGGTGGTGGTCTACCGCAGCGGCGAGGGCGCCGCCCTCTCCGCCCGGAGCTTAGGGGACATCAACGTGCAGGTGATCCTGGAGGCCTTGGGCGGCGGCGGCAACAACACCGCGGCCGGCGGCTTTGTGCCCAACATCACCACCGACGTGGTGAGGGAGCGTGTGCTGCGCTCGATTGACCGGTACTTTGAGGAGTAGGCGCTCCGCGCCTCGGGCGCGAAACTCTGCGAGGCTTTTTCTTGGCGGCCGGAGCCGCAAAGGAGAGGCGGGAGATATCATATAGGAGGATTTTGTGATGAAAGTGATTTTACAGCAGGATGTAAGAGGTCAGGGCAAGAAGGGGCAGATGGTGGAGGTGGCCGAGGGGTATGCGCGCAACTTCCTGCTGCCCCGGAAGCTGGCGGTGCCCGCCACCGCTGACGCCATGAATACCATGAAGTTACAGGAGAAGGCCCGGAAGGCCGAGGAGGCCCGGCAAAAGGCCGAGGCGGAGGCCGTGGCCGAGAAGCTCAAGGGGGCTGTGGTGAAGCTCACCGCCAAGGCCGGGGCCAATGGGAAGCTCTTCGGCGCCATCACCTCCAAGGAGATCAGCGAGGGGCTTTCGAGCCAGCACGGCATCGAGCTTGCCAAGCAGAAGATTGTGATTGATGAGCCCATCAAGGCCTTCGGGACCTATGAGCTGAAGGCCAAGCTGGGGTTTGAGATCTCCGGCACGGTTTATGTGGTGGTGGCGGAGGAGAAATAGTTAGCGCGGGTCCCCCGCGCGGGGGGTACTGCGGCGCAGTACGTGGCCTTTTCTCGCGCCGCGTCGGCGCGGGACTGGGGACGGGGGCTTCGCCCCCGGGCGATTGGGTCTGGGGACCCTGTCCCCAGACCCAGCAGATTTTGGCAAAGTGCCAAAATCTGTCGCTGTGCCCGAGCCGCATAGCGGCGAGGAAATGCCCTTGG
>JAAWSV010000051.1 GCA_022801715.1 Oscillospiraceae bacterium | reverse complement strand
GCGCCACGGGCAGACCGTACTGGCGGTAAGGAGGATAGTGTGAAAGGAACCCAAGAGGGGTTCCTTTCGCGTCAAATCAACCCGCCGCAGCGACAGATTTCGACCAAAGGTCGAAATCTGGTAGTCCTGGTAACTGTGTTACCGGGACTACCCAAGAGGGGTTCCTTTCGCGTCAAATCAACCCGCCGCACCCCAAGGGCATTTCCTCGCCGCTGACGCGGCTCAGGCACAGCGACAAATTTTGGCCTTTGATCAAAATTTGCCTCAGCTGGTCAAAAAACCGCGAGGTTTTTTGACCAGCTGTTCGCCTCTCCCCCGCGGGGGAGGGGTTTTATTCTGCTTTCAGGTAGAACTGGCAGGCGGTGTAGTCGCCGGGGAACTGGGGCAGGGGGATGCCGGCGGCCATGAGGACATCGCCGGGGAGGGTCAGATCGTCGTTGACCCGGTAGGTGCGCCGGGGGTCCAGGCCCTTTACCGGGAGGGTCAAAAAGGACTGGGCCGCCCAGACGGAACCGGAGACCACGGACACCAGGGCCTCGGACTGGTCCGGGGAGACGTGCTCCCAAGCGGTGTAGGGGCCGTGGTCAAAGGGGCTGGTGAGGCGGTAGTAGTCCCCCCGCTGGATCAGCTCGTAGTGCTCCTTGAAGAAGGCGGTCTGGCGGCGGATGATGGCCTTCTCCTCCTCGGTGCACTTGCTCAGATCCATCTCGTAGCCGAAGGTCCCCGCCATGGCCACCACGCCCCGGGTCTCCATGGGGGTGACGCGGCCGTTCTCCTCGTTGGGCACCACAGAGACGTGGGCCCCCATGGTGCTCACCGGGTAGCAGAAGGAGGTGCCGTACTGGATCTTCAGACGGTCGATGGCGTCGGTGTTGTCGCTGCACCAGATCTGGGGGGTGTAATAGAGCATACCGCCCTCAAAGCGTCCGCCGCCGCCGGCGCAGCCCTCCACAAGGATGTGGGGGTAGTCCGCACGGAGCCGGCGGAGCATGTCATAGACGCCTAAGACGTACCGGTGGTACACCTCCCCTTGGCGCTCCGGCGGCAGGGCGGCGGAGTACACGTCGGTAAGGCTCCGGTTCATGTCCCACTTCACGTAGCGCACGTCCGCGCTGGAGAGAACGGCGCTGATCTGGGCGTAGACATAGTCCCGCACGTCGGCCCGGGAGAAGTCCAGCACCAGCTGGTTCCGGCACCGGGTGGGGGAGCGGCGGGGGATGGTGAGGGCCCAGTCCGGGTGGGCGCGGTAGAGGTCGCTGTCCTCGTTGACCATCTCCGGCTCGATCCAGATGCCGAAGGTCATGCCCAGCTCCTTGAGGCGGGGGACCAGGGCCTCCAGGCCGCCGGGGAGCTTGGCGGTGTTCACCCACCAGTCGCCAAGGCCCCGGTTGTCGTCATTGCGCTGGCCGAACCAGCCGTCGTCCATGACGAAGAGTTCGATGCCCAGGGGGGCGGCGGTTTTGGCGATGTCCACCAGCTTGTCGGCGTCGAAGTTGAAGTAGGTGGCCTCCCAGTTGTTGATCAGCACCGGGCGGCGCTCCCCGGCGCAGGGGGCGTCAATGAGGTGATGGCGGATGGCCCGGTGGTACTGCCGGCTCATCTGCCCGAGGCCGCAGGGGGAGCAGACCATGGCCGCCTCGGGGGCGGTGAAGCTCTCGCCGCTCTGGAGGGTCCAGCGGAAGTGGTAGGGGTTCAGGCCCATCACCAGGCGGGCGTTGTCGTACTGGCTGCGCTCGGCCAAGGCCTCGAAGCTGCCGCTGTAGAGGAGCATGGCCCCGTAGCAGAGGCCGTAATCCTCGCTGGCGCTGTGGCCGCAGAGGACCACGAAGGGGTTGTGCTGGTGGCTGGCGGCGCCCCGGACGCTGCCCACCCCCTGTACGCCGGAGCGCAGGGGGGCACGGTCCGGACACCGCTCCATCATGTGGCAGCCATCGAAGGTAATCAGATCCAGGTCGGAGCGGAGGAAATCTAAGCACACCGAGGCACAGCGGGTGAGGCGGAGGGGCTCGCCGCCCTGGTTGATCACGCGGACCGCCCGGGTGATCAGGTCCTCCTCCTCAAAGACGCCGTAGTACAGCTCCACGGCCACCTGGGCGGCGGTGTCCTCCAAGGTGATGACCAATGTCTCCGCCGCTTCCTCGCCGCCGCGGAAGGCGGGGAGGCCCTCCAAGGCGTACTTGCCCGGCCGGCGCTCAAAACCCCGGTAGCGCAGGCTGGCGCTGCGGCTGCCGCTGGGGAGCTCCAGCTCGATGGAGGGCAGGCGGAAGTCCCCCACGCCGCAGGAGGAGTACTCCTGGGGCAGGGTGTCCAGGGAGTAGGTCCGGTCCAGGCCGGCCTCGGGCGGGTTGGGGGAGCAGCCCCGGTCCATGCCCCGAATCAGGTAGGACAGGTCGCCGCCGGCGATTTTCGGGCCGTAGTAGGTGTGCAGGAGTATGCCATGCCGGTCGGCCTTCAGCTGGTAGGTGGTGTTCTTGGTCTGCAGTGTAAAGAGCAGATTTTTCTCGTCACAAAGGATCATAGCGTTTTCCTCGCAGTTTCGTAGTCAAAAGAAGTTGGGATGCAGCCATAGTGTGGTTTCGCTGGGACGATTGTATTCGATTCCTTCCAACAATGCAAGAGCGGAAAAACGACCAAAGTTTGCCCGGAGAATGGGCGGCAAGCTATCTAAATATAACAGCCCCGGCGGGGGGTATACACCTCGGCGCCGGGGCTTTTGGAGGAGGGGATGGTCGGCAGAGCCGCAAGGTCCCGCCAGCCATCCGACGGAGGAGCGGTTACTTGCCGCCGGTGGAGGCGATGCCCTCGATAAACTGGCGCTGGAAGATCAGGTAGAGGACCACCATGGGCAGCATGGCCAAGAGGGAGCCGGCCATCATAATGGGGTAGTTGGTCTCAAACACGCCCTGTAAGGAGGCGAGGCCGGCGGAGAGGGTCATCATCGTGGTGTCCGAGTTTACCACCTGGGGCCACATCAGATCCCCGTAGGCGAACACGGCGGTGAAGATGGTCAGGGCCGCCACGCTGGTGCCGGTGAGGGGGAACATGACCTTGTAGAAGGTCTCAAACTGGTTGCAGCCGTCCAGGTACGCCGCCTCGCCGATCTCCGTAGGGATGCCCATGTAGGTCTGGCGGAGGAAGAAGGTGCCGAAGGCGCTGACAAGGCCGGGGAACACCAGGGCGAAGATGGTGTTGGCCATGCCCATCTTGGCCACCATCTGGTACTGGGGGATGATGAAGATCTGGCTGGGCAGGGACATCTGCACCAGCACGATGCCAAACAGCAGGTTCTTGCCCTTAAAATTCAGCTTGGCGAAGGCGTAGCCCGCCATGGAGCTGAACACCACCGCGCAGATCACGCGGAAGAGCACCATCAGGGCGGTGTTGATGTACAGGTTTACAAAGGGCAGGTTGGTCACCACGTCCTTGAAGTTGTCCAGCATCCACCTGGCGGGGAAGATGGTGGGCGGGATCATGTTGCTCTCGGGCACCGTTTTGGAGCTGGTGAGGATCATCCAGACGAAGGGGAAGATCATGATGATGGAGCCGATGATCAGCACCGCGTAGGTCAGGAAGGTGGCGATTTTTCTGGAGCGCTCCAGCGAGGCTGTTGTTTTCATCTTTTTTCTTCCTCCTTACACGTCGTAGTTGACCCACTTCTTCTGGCCGAGGAACTGGAACACGGTCACAAGGCCGATGAGCAGCACCGTCCAGATGACAATGGCGGAGCCGGTGCCGCGGCTGCCGGCGATGAAGGACTCCCGGTAGAAGAGGTACATCAGGCTCTGCACGCTGGTGACGGCGGGGTTGGTCTCCCGGACCATCATGAACAGCAGGTCATAGACCTTGATGGAGGACATCAGGCGCATGATCATCACCACAAACAGCGTGGGGGAGACCTGGGGCAGGGTGATCTGGAAGAACTGGGTGATCCGGCTGGCCCCGTCGATGCTGGCGGCCTCGTAGTAGGACTTGGAGATGTTCTGGAGGCCGGAGAGCAGGAGGACGGCGTCGTAGCCGATGTTGGACCAGATGGCCACAATGGCGCAGGCGATCATGACGGTCTTGGAGTCGGTGACCCAGTTGACCTGGACGCCTAAGATCTGGTTCAAGATACCGAACTGGCCGTTGAAGATCCAGCACCAGACCATGGCCACGGCGGCGGGGGCGCAGACCATGGGCAGGAAGAAGATGGTGCGGAAGCCGCCCTTGAACTTGATCTTTGCGTTCAGGAGCATCGCCACCATCAGCGAGAGGAAGAGACCCACGGGGACGGTGAGGATACAGAAGTAGATGGTGTTCCAGGTGGCCTGCCAGAACTCCGGGCGCTGGAATACGTCGATGTAGTTCTGGATGCCGATGAACTTGTAGCGGCCGAAGCCCAAATGCTCGCAGAAGCTGGTGTACAGCGTCTGGATGAAGGGCCAGATGTTCAGGACCACCAGGCCGATGATGGTGGGGGCGATCATGATATAGCCCCAGTTTTGCTCGCGCCGCGCGGCGGCAGACAGTTTATTGTTCATCCTGATACCCTCCTCTCGTTATTTGTAGTAGGCCGCGTTGGCAAGGTTTGCCTCGGTGGCGTCGTCCACGATCTTCTGCATGTTCTGCAGAACCGTGTCGATATCGGACTGGCCGTTGTAGGCCTTGTTCAGCTCCGTGACCACAAGGGGCTTCCACTTGGGACGGGCCGCGTTGTTGATCAGCTGGACGCTGTACGCAAACTGGTCCTCAATCACCTGGAGGTTCAGGTCATAGCCCGCCTTCTCGAAGGCGTCGTAGTAGGGCTGCTCGGTGCCGATGTAGGCGGAGATGGCCGCGCCGTAGGAGCTGGCGATATTCTGGGCCTCCTCGGTGCCGAAGAACTTCAGCACGTCCTTGACAATCTCAAGGTTCTTGCCGTGGGCGGCGGTGGAGTAGCACAGGCCGTTGGACATGGTGGCCCGGCCGTCACCCTTGGCGGGGTCGGGGCACTTGGGCAGGGGGGCGATGTCCCACTTGCCCTCCATGTTGGTGTAGCGGGTGGACTTGTTCATCAGCTCCCAGTTGCCCTCCAGGTACATGGCGCAGGCCTCGGAGAAGAAGGCGATGCCGGGCTGGGTCTCGGCGAAGTAGGTCTGGTCGGGGCACCAGTCCTCCTGCTGCATCCCCACGTAGAACTTGATGGCCCGGGCGGTGGCGGGATCGGTGTAGCCGGACTTGGTCTTATCCTCGTTGAGGATGTAGCCCCCGGCCTGGTAGACGAAGTCCCAGTAGCCCAAGTGGTCCTCGTTGTAGGCCATGAAGCCGTACTTCCCGGTTTTGTCGTAGATCTTCTGGGAGGCGTCGGTGAGGTCGTCCCAGGTCCAGTCCTCGTCGGGGTAGTCAACACCGGCCTGGTCGAACATCTCCTTGTTGTAGACCATGATGATGTTGTCCTTGTCCTTGGGCACGCCGTACATCCGGCCGTCAGAGCCGCTGGCGTTGCCGATGGAGATGTCGGAGAAATGGTTCTGGTAGTAGTTGGGGTCCTCGTCGGCGTACAGGTCGGTGACGTCCGCCAGCATGCCGAAGTCGGAGTAGTACAGGATCTGGTTGGTGTGCATCCAGAAGATGTCGGGCATGGTGTTGGACTCGGCGGCGGCCTCCAGCTTGGTCCAGTACTCGTTCCAGCTGGTGACCTGCACCTCGATGACCACGTCCGGGTTCTTCTCCGTGTAGGCGGCGCAGATGGCCTCCATGCTGTCACGCTGGGCGCTGTCCCAGATCTGGAACTTCAGATGGGTTTTGCCATCCGATGCGCCGCACCCGGACAGGAGGGCCAGCAGCAGCGTCAGAGACAGGACCAAGGCGATGATGCGGGGGACTCTTTTCATAACTCCACTCCTCTGCTACATTTCTGTGAAGCTGCACCCGCCGCCGCGGCGCGCGGGCAGAGCTTCCGCCGCTACTAAATTACCCGCGTCCTTCCCTGATACGGTCAAGACAGCGAAAGTGCTGAAAGGAGGTCGACAATACGCGGGAAGGACGCGGGTAATAAAGTAACTTTTCTTAAAAATAATAATACGGTGGGCGGGGGTCTGTACATGGACAGACTTTTAGAAAATATGCCACAATGCGTTAAAAAGTAGCTTTAGCGCATATTGGACAACATGGAAATATGTTATGGTGAAATTTATCCATTATACACAGAAAAGCGCAGAGAAAGCCGTGCAATTCGACGATGAATTTTGTATGATTTTTGAAATATTAAGTTTTATTATTCATTGAAAATTTTATACATTATGAATTTTTGTGTAGTTTTTTGGGAGGCGGCGGCGGAGGCTCGGTGGCGGAGAGGGGCGGCGAAAAAGGAACATTCAGCGCAGGAAAGCCCGCTGCCGGGCAGACTCTGGGCGGGGGGAATCTGCGGCGGCAGCGGGCTGTTTGGGGGGGCTATAGCAGAGGGCCGCGCTCCGGACCTCGGAGGGGGGCCTTCCGGCGGGGAATGGTCTCTAAATATTCGCTGGGGGACATGCCGGTCTCCTTGCGGAACACCTTGGCAAAGTAGTTGGCGTTGGCGAAGCCCGAGGCCTCGGCGGCGTAGGTGACGGAGGCGTCCTCGTCCTGGAGGAGCAGTTTGGCGTACTCGATGCGCACCCGGGTCAGGTACTTGCCGGGGGAGACGCCGGTCTTTTTCATGAAGCTGCGGATCAGGTGGGCCTTGGAGATCTCCAGCCGCTGGCTCAGCTCGTCCAGTCCCTCCAAATAGGGGAACTCCTCCTGGATGATGGAGATGGCGGACTCGATCAGCGGGGAGAGGGCGGCGGAGGAGCTCTGGTCCTCGCCGGAGAGCTTGGTGAGGAGGGTATAGGCATGGGAGGAGGCCACGGCCCCGTCCACCGGGGGGTGCTCCTCGTGGAGGACGAACAGGGCGCTGACGGCCTCCCGCACCGCCGCCGCCCCCCGGGCGAGGAGGGCGGCCCCCTCGCTCATCCAATGGCCCAGCAGGCGACCGGGGAGTTCCCCCCGCAGGTGGATGGCCATGCAGGTGCAGGGGGATACCGACTGCACGGTGTAGGGGCCGGGACAGCACAGGGCCAGGGCCTGCCCCGTGTCCAAAAGGGCGTACTGCTGGTGGGAGGAGACGGTGAGGCTGCCGCCCAGCGCGGCGATCAGCTGGATCTCCGACTCGTGTCCGCTGCCGCTGTAGATGTTGCCCGCCTCCATGGGGGCTTTTACGGCCAAGGGGACGCTGAGAAGCTCCTCAATGACGGCAGGGGGCGGCGCCGGCTTGATTTCTTGGATGACACTGGGGAGTGTCGGCATAGAGACACCTCCTTAACGGGCTTTGGTTGAGCGGGAAAACCCGGGCTATAAAGAGGGGCAGGAGCGGACTGAGTCCGCCCCTGCCTGACAGAACAGGAGTGAGATGTACGTCACATCTCGACACAGGGGCCAGACGCCTGCGCTTTTGGGCGCGCGGGTCCTCAGTGAGCAATGGCCTGCTCGGTCTCCTTGTCGAAGAGATGGATTTTTTTTGTATCCAGCACCAGAGCGGCGCCGTCGCCCTCCCGGCCGGTAAAGGTGGAGGCGGTGCGCACCACCAGCTTGTTGCCCTGGCAGTCCACGTGGAGGTTGATCTCCGCGCCCATGAGCTCGGCGATGTCGATGGTGGAGTCCAGGTCGTGGGCCTGGCCGGCGTCCACGGCGTCCACATCCTCGGGACGGATGCCCAGCACCACGGTCTTGCCCACGTAGGGGGCCAGCTTGGCCTTGTCCATGTGGCCATCCAAGGGGATGGTGCTGCCGCAGACCTTGACGGCGTAGCCTCCCTTGTCCTCCATCACAACCGCGTCCATGAAGTTCATCTGGGGGGAGCCGATGAAGCCCGCCACGAAGAGGTTGCAGGGATAGTCGTACAGGTTCTGGGGGGTGTCGTTCTGCTGGATGATGCCCTCCTTCATCACCACGATCCGGTCGCCCATGGTCATGGCCTCGGTCTGGTCGTGGGTGACGTAGACAAAGGTGGTGGCGAGGCGCTTGTGCAGACGGCTGATCTCCGAGCGCATGGCGGTGCGGAGCTTGGCATCCAGGTTGGAGAGGGGCTCATCTAAGAGGAACACCGCCGGGTCGCGGACCATGGCGCGCCCCAGAGCCACACGCTGGCGCTGGCCGCCGGAGAGGGCCTTGGGCTTCCGGTTGAGCAGGTGCTCCAAGTCCAGCGCCTTGGCCGCCTCGTGGACGCGCTTGTCAATCTCGTCCTTGGGGACCTTCTTCTGCATCAGGCCGAAGGCGATGTTCTTGTACACGGTCATGTGGGGATACAGCGCGTAGTTCTGGAACACCATGGCGATGTTCCGGTCCTTGGGGGCCACGTCGTTGACCACCTGGTCGCCGATGCGCAGCTCGCCGCTGGTGATGTCCTCCAAGCCCGCGATCATACGCAGCGTGGTGGACTTGCCGCAGCCGGAGGGACCGACTAAAATGACAAATTCCTTGTCCGCGATTTCTAAATTCAGATCCGGCACGACCTGAACGCCGCCGGGGTAGGTCTTGTTGACATGACGAAAAGAAATACTGGCCATAGTCTTGTCTCCTCCTGACATAATTTTGGGAGCTTTATGGGGGAAATATTTAATGCTTGGGCAAAATATTGATCACTCTGTAGGGGGGGTGGGTGGAAAACACCCTGTTTTTAACCCTGCAAGTCAAGAATAGCACGGTTCCCTTGGATGTTCAAGGGTAATATAATTGCTGAAAAGGTAAAAAATCTGCCTGCTCACATGGCGGCATATGGGAAAAGGAGGGGCGGCGGGGGGAATGTCACATGCGGCTATGGAATCGGGAAAGGGGCCATGATACACTACCACCGTATATTGGCGGCGGTGCCCGGGGTCCTGACAGGGGGCTTTGCGGCGGGAAAAGCGGCCGGGATTTGGAGCAAAGGATGGTTTTTGGGAATTTAGCGGGGGAGCTTTCCCCTGTATGCTGACAGGAGAAGGGGTGCGGCTGTGTTTTTTCACCACGACTACAGTACGCCGGGGCCGGGGGTTGCTCCGGATGCGCCGGAGAAGACCGGGTTTGCCCGGTTTTTTGAGATTGTCCAGCTGGAGTGCATGTCTCTTTTGAAACTGAATCTGCTGTTTTTGCTCAGCGCCCTCCCGGTGGTGACGATTCCGCCGGCCCTGTTCGCCATGAATCAGGTGGTGCGGCGGATGGTGCTGGACCAGCCGGTGGACTGCTTCTACCAGTACCGCCGGGCCTTCCGGCGGTACTGGCGGGTGTCCTATCCCGCCTTTCTGGCGGTGGCGTCGGCGCTGGTGGTGTCGGGGTACGGGATGTTCTTCTATCTCCGGGGGGCGGGGGACAATCCGCTGCTGCTGGCCCCCTTCGTCCTCTGCTCCACGGTGTTTTTGGTGACGTGTCTCTCCTCCGCCTGCTTCTATGGTGCGCTGAGTCTGGGGCGGCCGCTGGGGGAGGCGCTGCGCCTCGGGGTGCTCCTCGGGGTGGGCCGGCCTCTGCGGGGACTGGCGTCGGCGCTGTGTGTCTACGGACTTCTGACGGCGGCGGTGCTGGCCTTCCCCCTGAGCGCCATTTATCTGATCTTCATCGGGTTCTCCCTGCCCTGCCTGCTGGCGAATTTCTATGTGCGCACCGTTTTGAAACAGTATGTGGGGGACGGCGGAGCGGAGGAGGCGTAGTGGGGAGGTCTGGGCGGACACTTTTTAGCCGATAATTTGACAGTGTTTTGCACAAATCGTGTAAGATCGGAGGTGTGGCTCATGGCGCCCTCTGGTAAAAATGGGTAAAATTTTCCATGTTTTGAGCCACGTATGGAGGATTTACGCATGCGGAAGTACAAAGGATTTGTAAAGAGGTTTCTCATAGGGTGGCTCCGGGAGATGCGGAGCGCGCTGGGGCTTACACAAGAAAAAATGTCGGAAAGTCTACGGATGTCAGCGAGATCATATACGGATATCGAGCGGGGAAAGAGCGGCTTTTCGGCAACGACGCTGCTCTTTTTCTTGTCTCTTCTGAAGGATGAGGAAATTTTGCGGCTGGTCCACGATTTTCGGGAGGGAATCAAGAAAGAGGAGGACCATGAGGCGATTTGAGGGGGCTTTTTTGCGGGGAGAGTGGGGGTGCGTGAGGAATTAGGAATTGGGAATGAGGAATTTGGGGCAAAAAAGCTGCCGCCTATCAAAAGGCGGCAGCTTTTGTCTGCTGGTGCTCAGAATGGTACGACCTCCGGGGCGGGCTTGGGGCAGGGGCGGGCGGACTCCACCTGGAGGACGGGGCCGTCCTCGTTTTCATAGAGGGCCCAGGGGGCGCGCTCTACTCTGGCGGTAATCTCCACCCAGTCGCGGGTTTTTAGGGTCTCCTTTTGTGCCCAAGCGCAGGGGAGGCCCAGGTAGGTGATGTCCTCCGCGCAGCAGACCATGGCGTGGCGGCCGGCGGTGAAGTAGGGGCCGAAGCGCCTGTCCTGACAGACGAGGCCCTTGAATTTGACGGTTTTCCCCAGGTACATGTCCAAGTCGTCGCTGACCTCCACGTAGAAGACGCCGAAGTCTTCGTCGGGGATTTGGATCACCGGCTGGGTCAGGTCAAAGGCGCTGACGGTGCCGTCCCGGTAGTCCTCCGCCTCGCCGGTCTCGTCCTCCAGGAAGATCTCCGCCCGGCGGTTCACCATGCGCAGGTTCCGCCGGCGCAGGGAGGCCTTCAGCTCCTCGGTGCAGCGGTTGAAGACGATCATGTCCGCGTTGCGCAGCTTCTCCATCATCAGCTTGCCCATGTTCTGGGCATAGAGGTCGAAGGTGGGGGCCTCCACCGTGCACATCATCTGGTAGATGATCCAGTGCCTGGGGACGCGGGCGGTGCAGAACTCCTGCAGGTCCCACATGCCGTTGAACTCCACCAGGATCTGGGTGGGGCGGTGCTTCTTCTCCAAGGACTTCAGGTAGTCCGGGGTCAGGGCGTCCATGTCCTCCGCCTGGATCACGGTGACGTTGTCAAGGGCGCTTTTTTCGTAGTCCAGCTCCCCCTCCTCGCAGGAGAGGAGCAGGGTCCGCTCGTCCCGGGAGAAGCCCTCCTCCAGGATGCCGTTGATGAACTGGGTCTTGCCGCTGTCCAAAAAGCCGATGATCAGGTAGACGGGTATCTCTCTCATAGCGCACCTCAGAGGCCGAAGGCGCGGCGGATGGCGTCCTCCCGCAGCTCCGCGCCGATGACACAGAGCTTGCCGGTGGTCTCCGCCCCGCCTTGGCGGACCTGGTGCTCGCCGGGCACGTAGTCAAAGTGGAGCCACTGGCCGCCGTCGGCGCTGGCCACAATGCCCTTGGCCCGGAGGATGTTGCCGCAGCCGCCCTCGTCCAGGGCCTCCAGGGCCTCCTCCAGCTGCCGCTGGGTGAAGGCGCGGGGGGTCTCCAGACCCCAGCTGGTGAACACCTCGTCGGCGTGGTGGTGATGGTGGTGGTCGTGGTCGTGGTCGTGACAGCCGCAGGAGCAGTCGGGGCCATGGTCGTGATGATCATGGTGGTGATCATGGTCGTGGTTGTGGTGGTGGTCATGCTCATGGTCGTGATGGTGCTCATGATCGTGGTCGTGGCAGCCGCAGGAGCAGTCGGGACCATGGCCGTGCTCGTGGTCGTGGTGCTCGTGGCGGCGCTCCTCGAGCTCGGCCATGAGGGCGTCGGTGAAGGCGGTGCGCCGGTCCATGGCCTCCAGGATCTGCCCGCCGGTGAGCTGGTCCCAGGGGGTGGTGATGATGGGGGCCGAGGCGTTCTTCTCCCGCAGGAGGGCCACGGTCTCCTCCAGCTTGGCCTGGTCCAGCTTCTGGGTGCGGCTGAGGACGATGGCGGCGGCGTGCTCCACCTGGTTGTTGTAGAACTCGCCGAAGTTCTTCATATAGAGCCGGCACTTGGCGGCGTCGGCCACGGTGACGGCGTTGCCCAGGACCATGTCCGGCTCCTCCGCCGCCACGTCCTCCACCGCCTTCAGCACGTCGGAGAGCTTGCCCACGCCGGAGGGCTCGATGAGGATGCGGTCCGGGTGGAACTGGTCCATCACCTGGTGCAGGGCCCTGCCGAAGTCCCCCACCAGGGAGCAGCAGATGCACCCGGAGTTCATCTCGGAGATCTCGATGCCCGCCTCCTTCATAAAGCCGCCGTCGATGCCGATCTCGCCGAACTCGTTCTCGATCAGCACGATCTTCTCGCCCTTGAGGGCCTCGGCGAGGAGCTTTTTGATGAGGGTGGTCTTGCCGGCGCCTAAGAAGCCGGAGATAATGTCGATTTTTGTCATGTGGATCGCCTCTTTCCAGAAATTCTCTCTATATACTACACCGTTTTTGGAAAATTACAAGAGGAAGCGGGGGACTTTTTCACAAAATGGAGGGAAATGGCACCCCGGCTCGGGACCGCCGACGGGCTGGGTTTACGATTGCCGGTTTAATCCTGTTTTCACGAGATACTCAAAAACATCGGAAAAGCCTGTGTCCCGCACAGTATTGTCCTCGTGGTCGCAGAAAAGGATCTTCTCGCTGCACCTGCCGCCCTCGACGTGAAAAGCGTAATAGTCCCCGCACCCGTTGTCGGCCATAAAGAGCAGATCATTCACTGTGGCCGGATTGCGATTAAAAATGAAAAAATAGCTGTCTTGGTCTAAAGAGTAGATATTTGTGAACCCAAAATAGCCGCCGCCAAAATTCAGAAGAAACTGGATATATTTTTCCGGTAAGACGATGTGATACTGCTTTTGAAAATCCAGTATGGTTTCCATCGTTGGAATGCGGTCGTGTTCCAGAGCAAAAAGCGGGGGGCTTTTTACTTTTTGAATGACTTCCTTAAATGTTTCAAGATCCATGGACTTTATCCTCCGTGTCCCGTTTGCCGCGCTATTATAGCATGGTAAAGGCTTTTTGCCAATGCGAGTTTGAAGGGGAGGGCGGGTGAAGAATCAGGAATTGTTGAGCAGGGAATGCAAGAATCAGAGGCGCAGTCCGGTTTTTGGGACTGCGCCTCTGGTACGATGTGGGACAGAGTCAGGCGGATTTCCTGGCGGCGAGGGCCTTTTGCAGCCAGTCCTTGCCGTCTGCGAAGCGGGAGACGATGAAGCAGACCACGTAGTCCCCGGCGGCGTTGATCATGGTGGCCGGGGGGTCCACCAGGTTGCCGATGGCGATGAGGATAGGGAAGGCGATCTCCATCTGGGAGGGGAAGAAGATGGAGCAGATGATATACTCCCCGATGTAGCCGCCGCCGGGTACGCCGCTCATGCCCACGGAGCTGAGCACCGCCACTAAAATTACCGGGACCAGCATTTTCAGGTCCAGGCTGTGGCCGAACACGCCCAGGACGAAGGCGATCTTCAGTACGCAGGAGAAGCAGGAGCCGTCCATGTGCATGGTGGCGCCCAAGGGCAGCACCATGTCGGCCACGTCCTTGCTGATACCGGTGTCGGCGGCCTCCTCCATGTTGGTGGGGATGGTGGCCACGGAGGAGCAGGTGCCTAAGGACACCACCGCGGGCTTGGTGATGTGGCGGAACATGACCCTGACGCCGTCCCTGCCGCCGCCGAACCAAGCGAAGAGGGGCCAGGCGGTGAAGATGTAAACGAAGCACAGGGGATAGTACACCGCCAGCGCCCGGATGTAGTTCTCGGTGATCTGGGGACCGTAGGTGGCCACAAGGTCGGCGAAGATGCCGAAGAAGGCGACGGGGGCGTAGTAGGTGATGATCTTGACGAACTTCAGCATCACATTGGTCAGATCCTCGAGGAACTTCCCCACGGGGGTGCTCTTGCCGCCGTTGAGATTCACGGCGAAGCCGAAGAGCAGGGAGAACACAATCAGCGGCAGCATGGCCCGGCGGGTGAGAAGGCCGCTGAAGTCGCTGGCGGTGAAGAAGTTGACGATCAGATCGGCCATGGAGGCGTACTCGCCCATCTCCTCGGCGGCGAGGTTGGTCCAGGTGCTGGGCACCGGCGGGAACACCACCATCAGCGCGTACATGATCACGGCGGCGATGGCCCCGGTGACCACGAAGGTCCCCACGGTGACGCCCATAATCTTCCCGGCCCGCTTCCGGCTCTCCATATTGGCCACGGCGCTGGAGATGGAGGCGAACACCATGGGTACCACCACGCAGAACATCATGTTGATGAACACGGTGCCAAAGGGCTTGAGCACCGTGGCCCCGGTGCCGGAGATCACGCTGCCGCCCTCGTCCACAGCGGCGGGAAACACCCAGCCCACCATGGCGCCCAGCACCATGGCGCCGATCATGACGGCGAGGAACGCGTAGTTTTTGGCGATAGACTTCTTGTTCATGGGAACCCTTCCTTTCAGTTGGGGGTTAGGAGTGGTGGGGTCCCGCCTTCGGCGGGATGGGATTTTAATTTTTCAAATAAAACATGGGAGCGGAGTGTCAGGGGGGGAGAGAAGTGGGGAATGGGAGAGAATGTCAGACTCTGCCGGACACCTCAATGCCTAACCTTTCGTCCCTAACTCCTCGTCCGTAACCCTTCCCTCGCATACTACATTCGTCGGGCCTGTGAGGTACAGGTTCCGGACAGCTTCGCCCTCCCGCTCTACGGTGATGCGGAGCTCGCCGCCGGGCATGGTGACGCGGACGTCCTGTCCGCTGACGATTCCCCGCAGGGTCAGCGCCAGGACCACGGAGCCGGTGCCGGTGCCGCAGGCATAGGTGAAGTCCTCTACACCCCGCTCGAAGGTCAGCTCCTGGAGACGGTCGGGGGCGGTGAGGTCGTAGAAGTTTACGTTGGCGCCCTTGGGGAAGGAGGGGTGGCGGCGGAGGGCGGCAGCCAGGGGGCGGAGATCGTCCATGGACCGCTCCGCGAGATTCTCCATGGGGATCACCGCATGGGGGAGGCCCGGGGTACCTAACTCGATATAGGCGCAGGGGTAGGTGACGCCCCCCGCCTCCAGCGGGTGGTCCAGCTCCACCACCGTGGGATCGGTGAGGCGGACGCGGTAGTGTCGGCGGTCGATGCGCCGGCCGGTGACGATGCCCGAGGGGGTTTCCACCCGCTGCTCCTCCCCGGCGAGGCCGTGCTCGTAGCCGTAGCGGCAGATGCACCGGGCCCCGTTGCCGCACATCTCCCCCTCGGAGCCGTCGGCGTTGTAGAAGAGCATCCGGAAGTTGCCCCCTTGGGTGGAGGCCTCCACCACCATCAGACCGTCGGCCCCGATGGAGAGGCGGCGGCGGCAGAGCACCCGGGCCAGCTCCGGCAGGGAGGAGACGGGCAGGTGCTCCGTCAGGTTGTTGAGAATAATAAAGTCGTTGCCGGCCCCGTTCATCTTGGTGAACTGCATGGCGGAAACCACCTCCTTGTGTTTTTGTGAAATAGGGGGATTTCGCGTGGAAATGATAGACTGCAGAAGGAGGAAAGGGCCCATAGGTTCTGTTTCCAGTATACTTAATATTTTTGCAATGTAAACCGTGAGAAGTGCTATAAACTATGCAAAAAGTGCGGAATGTACTTGCGTGAAAAAGACAAAAGGGGAGAAAAAACTGAAAATGGTAATAGAAATCAAGCAAAATGATATAAAATGCCCCATATTTAATTGCGGCGCAGTGAGAAAATATACCAGTTTAATAGGCGTTGCAGGAAGAAATATGACATGGTATACTGACTAACGTCACTGCCGATTTGCGGGAAGTGGTAACAGGACGCCCGCTGGCGGGTGGGTTCCCGTCCAAGTACGTCGATTCGGGGGAATTTATGCGGAAGAAAAATACACGAAATACCAAGGGCCGGATTATCTCCGCCGCGTGGAGACTGTTCTATGAGCAGGGCTATGACGACACCACGGTGGAGGACATTATCTACGAGTCCGGCACGTCCAAGGGGTCCTTCTACCACTATTTTGAGGGGAAGGACGCGCTGTTGAGTTCCCTGTCCTACCTGTTTGATGAGAAGTACATGGAGCTTCTGCCCACCATAGACCCGGAGATGGACAGCTTCGATAAGCTGATGCTCCTGAACCGGGAGCTGTTTGGCATGATCGAGAATCAGGTGTCCATCGACCTGCTCACCCGGCTGTTCTCCTCCCAGCTGATCACCAAGGGGGAGAAGCACATGCTGGACTACAACCGGGCCTACTATAAGATCATCCGCCAGATCATCAGCGAGGGGCAGGAGCGGGGGGAGCTGCGCCGGGATCTCTCCGTCAACGACATCGTCAGGGAGTACGCCCTCTGCGAGCGGGGGATCATGTACGACTGGTGCGTCTGCGGCGGCGCCTACTCCATCCGGCAGTACGCCGCGGCGCTGCTGCCGGCCTTTCTGGAGCATGTCCGGGAAAAATAAAATTTTTGTTCCGGTGTTTTGTATGGGATTTCGTTCTGCGTTAAACTATTGTACTGCAATGAATGGAATGGATAATAATAAACGGAGTATGGACTATGGTCTATACTCCGTTCTATGTTTCGGTCTAAGAAAAGTTGTGTTATACTGTGGGCGTTTCTGACAAAAGGATTCTGTTTGATTTGTGCAAAGGAGAGAGACTTATGAGCAGCGCGGACTTTCTGATTATTGGCACTATCGCGGTCTATCTGATCGCCATGGTGCTCATCGGCGTCTATTTTGGGCGCAAGGGCAGCGGGGAGAATTCCCATGAGTTCTACCTGGGCGGCCGGAAGCTGGGCCCCCTGGTGACCGCCATGAGCGCGGAGGCCTCGGACATGAGCAGCTATCTGCTGATGGGCCTGCCGGGGCTGGCCTACCTCTGCGGCGTGGCCGAGGTGGGCTGGACCGCCATCGGTCTGGCGGTGGGGACCTACCTGAACTGGCTGATTGTGGCCAAGCGGATTCGCCGCTACTCCGCCAATTTAGGGGCCATCACGGTGCCGGACTTCTTCTCCCGGCGCTACCGGGACGAGAAGCACGTCCTGTCCTGCATCGCGGCCATTGTGATTTTGGTGTTCTTCATCCCCTACACTGCCTCCGGCTTCAAGGCGGTGGGGACGCTCTTCAACAGCCTGTTCAACGTGGATTACCACGTGGCGATGATCATCGGCGCGGTGGTCATTATCGGCTATACGGTGCTGGGGGGCTTTTTGGCGGTGTCCACCACGGATTTGATCCAGAGCATCTTTATGAGCATCGCCCTGGTGGTGATCGTGTTCTTCGGGATCAATCAGGCCGGCGGCATGGGCGCGGTGGTGGAGAACGCCAAGGCCCTGCCCGGCTACCTCCATCTGACCCAGGGGTATGACGCGGCCAGCGGGGCGGCGGGGACCTTTGGGGGCCTCAGCATCGCCTCCACGCTGGCCTGGGGCCTGGGCTACTTCGGGATGCCCCATATTCTGCTGCGGTTTATGGCCATCCGGGATGAGAAAGAGCTCACCCTCTCCCGGCGGATCGCCTCTGTCTGGGTGGTGGTGGCCATGGGCGTGGCGGTGTTTATCGGCATCATCGGCTACAGCGTGTCCGTGGCGGGGCAGGTGCCCTTCCTGACCACCAGCGCCGAGTCGGAGACGATTATTATTAAGATGGCCAACCTGATGAGCCGGAGCGGCGTGTTCTTCGCGCTGATGGCGGGAATCATTCTGGCGGGAATTCTGGCGGCCACCATGTCCACCGCCGACTCCCAGCTGCTGACGGCAGCCTCCAGCGTGTCCCAGGATCTGATGGAGAACTTCTTCCATATCAAAATGAGCACCAAGACCGCCATGCTGGCGGCCCGCCTGACGGTGGTGGCCATCGCCGTGGTGGGCGTGGTGCTGGCTTGGGACCCCAACAGCTCGGTGTTCCGGGTGGTGTCCTTCGCTTGGGCGGGCTTCGGCGCGGCCTTCGGGCCGGTGGTGCTGTTCGCCCTGTTCTGGAAGCGGTCCACCAAGCTGGGCGCCTTGGCCGGCATGGTCAGCGGCGGCGCCATGGTGTTCCTGTGGAAGTTCTGCATCGCGGAGCTGGGCGGCGTGTTCGCCATCTATGAGCTGCTGCCCGCCTTCATCGTGGCCTGCGTGGCCATCGTGGTGGTGAGCCTGCTGACCCCCGCGCCGGAGCAGGCGATCTTGGATGAGTTTGAAAAGGCGAAGTAAACGCCGGGACAGGTGCCCCGCGGCAGACCTACGGGTTTGCCGCGGGGCGCATTTTGATTTAGGGGTGGGTAGATATAATATAGTATAGCTGGGTGGGGGGGGAAGGGGTGGGGGAAAAAAGATGGAAAAAGAGGGAAAAAGGGTATTGACAAAGGGAGGGGGACGTGGTATATTAAGCGAGCTGTCTG